>DAIDJD010000252.1 GCA_027451505.1 candidate division FCPU426 bacterium | reverse complement strand
AGGGCTACCGTGAAATCCCGCTTCTACAGGCTGCCTTGCGCCGTCTGACTGACAATGGCGTTGACTTGGAAAGCGCCGTGGCTTGACAATTCAGCTTTCAAACCGCCGCCACCAATTTCAACTGGCGGCGGGACAATTTCTAAATAAATGTAGCATATGCATATTTTGTTTGGGGACGGCACATACCATATGCTACATTCTGCTCTATGAAAATCAGCAGCGAACGTCGTCAGGTCAACGGGGAGTGGATCAAGGCCCTCCGTAAGCGCCTTGGCTTGAACCAGGAAGAGCTGGCTCAACGCCTGGGGGTCTCACGTTCGGCCGTGGCCCGCTGGGAGCTTCACGCCTTCCGGCCCTCCCAGCTCGCGGCGCAAAGCCGCAATATCCAGGTCCCGGCAGGTGGGAAAAGGGCTACTCCGTCGACCCGGCTTACACGTCGCTTACCTCAGCGTAGCCAACGGAGTAGCCATGATCCAGGTCAACGGAACCGCCATACCGGAACGCCGTAAGTCCCACTTCGTCGAGCGCCGGGCGCGCTCGGGGTTCACCTCCCGGGACCTGTGGACGGTCAAGGACGTCGCCAAATTCGCCAGGCTCAGCCCGTCCAAGATATACCGGGACGCGGAGGCGGGCCTCATCCCTTGCAAACGCTGGGCCATGGGTGGCCAGGGCAAGAAGTCCGTCCTGCGCTTCCAGCCCAAGGAGATCATGGAGTGGCTGGACTTAGGGTGTCCCGTGCCCAAGCGCCCCAAGGCGCTTGTGGAGCCCCCAAAAGCGGCTAAAATACAGGTGCGGAAGACGGTAGGGCAGGGAGAGAGCCTATGAAACCCTACCGCAAGGCCTCCGGGACCAACCCGGACGGCAGCAAGCGCCTGTCGCCCCATTGGTGGATATCCTTTCTCGACGCCGAGAACCGGCGTGTCCACGAGTCCACCAAGACCGAGAGCCTGACCGAGGCCAAGCGCATCCTGGCCGACCGGCAGGCCGCGGTCCGGGCCAAGGGCTTGGTCTTTGACAACCTGAAACGGGTGGTTTTGTTCGAGGAATTGGCCCGCGATTACCAGGCATGGCAGACGGGCCGCAAGAACTCCAGGGGCGAGCAGGTCCGGCCCCATCTGGAGCATTTGAAGCTGGTCCTAGGCAAGAAGGACTTGAACCGGATCAGTTCCGAGGATTTGCACGCCTACCGCATCTGGCGTTCCAAGCAGGTGGTGGGCAAGGGTGCGCGGGCCAAGCCGGTGTCCCCCAGTTCCATCAACCGGGAGCTGGAGACCTTCAACGCCGCCTACAACTGGGCGCGCGGGGAGGACAAGTACCAGGACGTGATCAAGCGCAACCCCTTTGTCCGGCGCAAGCACAGGACCAAGGAGCCGGTGTCCCCTCGGGGCTGGTTCGACCCGGAGAGCAAGCGGCGTTTCCTGGAGGCCTGCGACCTTTTGCCGGCCAACCGGAAGCATTTTCCGCCGCTCCTGCTCAAGGCCATCGTGCAGGTCCTCTGGGCCACGGGCATGCGCATCGAGGAGTGCCTGACCCTGCGCAAGCGCCAGGTGAAGCTGGACTACCGGCTCGTCCAATTGGAGGGCTGGCAGACCAAGAACAAGAAGGCCGGGGACGTGGACCTCCGGACGGACGAGGCCTTCCACGTCTTCCGGGTCCTGTGCCAGGGCAAGAAGGACGGGGCCTTGGTGTTCCAATGGCCCGAGGGCGACAGCCTGCGCCAGCCCGGGCGGGCCAAGGTCCAGCGGGAGCCGGGCCAGGTGCCGTACTCGGCCGTGGCCTCGGCCTTCAAGGCGGCCTGCGCCCAGGCCGGCTTGCTGAACCTGACCCTGCATTCCTGCCGCAAGACGGCGGCCACGGAAATGGCCATTGAGGGCTATTCGGTCCTGGAAATCCGCGACATGCTCCACCACCAGGACATCACCACGACCATGCGCTACATCAACCAGATGGCCGTGACCGAGGCGCGCCGGCAGCGAAGGATGCGCTTGCAAAGGTCCGGGGGGCTGGGGGATACTGCGGACCTTGTGCCGGACGATATGGGGCTGGGTTTGGCGGATTCTGCTACACATATGCTACACAAGCCCCAAAACCGGTGAGGCGATCCGAAAAAGCGTTGCAAACAAAGCGTCCTCGTAGCTCAGTTGGATAGAGCAGCGGTTTCCTAAACCGAAGGTCGGCAGTTCAAGTCTGCCCGAGGACAAAAGTTAGTTGGGCCGTCCCAGGCTCCCGCGCCTGGACCGCACCTGGAGGCCCCTTGGCCCTCGTCGTGTCCTTCATCTCGGCCCTCGTCGCGCTCGGAGCCCTGGCGGTCGCCGGGCTGGCCCTGGCGCGCCTTCGCCGGGGCGAACCCGACGCCGGGCTCCGCCCCCTGGCCGATTCCCTGGCGCGCCTGGAGGCGGCGCTGCGCGACGAGTCGCTGCGCTCGCGCACCGAGACGAACGCGGCCCAGGCGGCCCTGCGCCAGGAGTTGGGGACCCAGCTCAGGGGCTTCCAGGATTCCATCCAGGCCACCCTGGCCAGCATGCAGGGCCTGGAGAAGGCCCAGTTGGAGGTCTTCGCGAACCGGTTGAACGAGGGCGTGGCGGACGTGGCCCGCCGTCTGGCCGCCACCGAAAAGACCCTCGAGGACCGCCTCGCGGCCCAGAAGACGGACCAAGCCGCCTCCGGCACGGCCTTGCGGGGGGAGGTCCAGGCCAGCCTGAAGGCGCTCACCGACACCCTCTCCCGGGCCCAGGAGGTCCTTCGGGTGGCGGTGGAGCAGCGCCTGGAAGCCCTGCGCGCCGACAACAGCGAGAAGCTCGAGAAGATGCGCCGGACCGTCGACGACCAGCTCAAGGGCACGCTGGAGGCCCGCCTGGGCGAGTCGTTCAAGCTCGTCAGCGAGCGCCTGGAGCAGGTGTACAAGGGCCTGGGCGAGATGCAGAACCTGGCCGGCGGCGTGGGCGACCTGAAGCGCATGCTCACCAACGTGAAGGTGCGCGGGAGTTGGGGCGAGGTGCAGTTGGGCAGCCTCCTGGAGCAGGTGCTCACGCCGGACCAGTACCTCAAGGACGCCGCCACCGACCCGGAGGGGCGCCAGCGGGTGGAGTACGCGGTGCGACTGCCCGGCCGGGACGACGGGTCCTCCGAGGTGCTGCTTCCCGTCGATTCGAAGTTCCCCAACGAGGACTACGAGCGCCTGACCTTGGCCGCGGAGAAGGGCGACGCCCCCGCGGTCGAGGCCGCCGGGCTCCAGTTGGAGCGCCGGGCCCTGGCCAGCGCCGCCGAGATCCGCGACAAGTACATCAACCCGCCCCGGACCACGGACTTCGCCGTGATGTTCCTGCCCACCGAGGGGCTCTACGCCGAGGTGCTGCGCCGTCCCGGCCTGGCCGAGAAGCTGCAGCGCGAATACCATGTGACCCCGGCCGGGCCCACCACCCTGGCGGCCATGCTCAACGCCCTGCGCATGGGCTTCCGCACCCTGGCCATCCAGAAGCGCTCCGGCGAGGTGTGGCGCGTGCTCGAGGCGGTGAAGACCGAATTCGGCAACTATGGGAAGGTGCTGGCGAAGGTTCAGAAGAAGCTCACCGAGGCCTCCAACAGCATCAACGAGGTGGAGGTGCGCCAGCGCGCGGTGGACCGGAAACTGCGGGCCGTGGGCGAGGCGCCCGAGCAAGGCGCCCGCGAGCTGCTGGGCCTGGACGGGCCCGCGGGCGGCGTCTGGGACGAGGGCGAAGGCGATGCCGAAGGGGAGGAATCCCGGCCCTGAAGGCCCGCCTGCGCGGGCCTTCCCCCGGCGCGGAAGCCGCGAGTCCCAGGGTGGGTGTTGCGGGCGGGAGGTCCGCCAACGGGGACGGGGAGTCCGGGGTCGCCAGGGCCTCGGGAGCCCGGTGGCGGAAGGCCGCGCATCGAAAAATGCTTTCCACCCGGCCGCTTCGGGCTAGAATGCCGTCTCCTCTTTTCCATCCCCTTCCCCCGGCCCGCGGCGAGGCCCGGGGGGACCCTCCACGGAACCGCCATGCCCCCCACCGCGCGCTTCGTCCTGTTCCTCTGCGGCAGCAACATCTTCATGACCTTCGCCTGGTACGCCCACCTCAAGAACCTCGACCACAAGCCGGTGTGGATCGCCATCCTGGTGAGCTGGGGCATCGCCTTCTTCGAGTACTGCCTGCA
>DAIDJD010000251.1 GCA_027451505.1 candidate division FCPU426 bacterium | reverse complement strand
AGGGCTACCGTGAAATCCCGCTTCTACAGGCTGCCTTGCGCCGTCTGACTGACAATGGCGTTGACTTGGAAAGCGCCGTGGCTTGACAATTCAGCTTTCAAACCGCCGCCACCAATTTCAACTGGCGGCGGGACAATTTCTGGCCCAAGGCGTCCGTGGTCGTGAGGAGTTCGTCGGCCACGTTGAAGGTGTGGCTTGTGACGTGGCCGTCCTGGTCCGTGTAAGAAAGCACATTTTCGTGGTTGTCGTAGGTGTATTGCTTGGTGGTCCCGTCGGCATAGTCAATCTGGGTTACTTCATCGGCTGGAGTCAGGGTGTAGGTGGTCGTGTTGTTGTTCGCGTCCTCGATGCTCAGGAGCCGTCCGGCCGCGTCGCGGTTGTAGGTCGTGGTGTGGCCCAGGGGGTCGCTGGCCGTGTGCAGGTTTCCGTAGCTGTCGTAGCTGAAGG
Organism: candidate division FCPU426 bacterium; assembly: GCA_027451505.1. Taxonomy (GTDB): domain Bacteria; phylum Oederibacteriota; class JAJYGY01; order JAJYGY01; family DAIDJD01; genus DAIDJD01. The sequence continues at coordinate 9,399 of DAIDJD010000251.1, read as the reverse complement.
TCCAGAAGTTGGCGTTGGGGTCGGTCTTGGTCAGGACCTGGCCCGAAGAGTTGTACGCATAAGTCGTCACATGGCCCAGGGGATCGGTGAAGACCTGCAGGTTCCCGTGGCTGTCGGGTTGGCTGTAGGTGCTGGTGTGGCCGTTGGCGTCCACAGTGCGGGTCAGCTGGTTATAGGTGTATTCGTAGCTGTAGCTGGTCACGTTGGACAAGGCGTCCACGCTCTGGATGGTGTTTCCTTCGTTATCATAGATGTATTTGGTGGTATGCCCATTCTTGTCCGTGGCCGTGCTCACCAGGAAGGGATTGATGGGGTCGGCATAGGTGAAAGTGGCGCTGTGGCCAAGGGCGTCGGTCTGGGAGGTGATGACCCCGTTACCGTAGGGCTGCCCTGCGAAAGGACTGGAGGCGTTTTGGTAGGTCAGGCCCGTGGTGAAATTGGAGGTCGTGACATTGCCGTCGGCGTCCTTGACCGAGGCGAAGGCGCCTGGCGTGGTCCCGTTGGTGCCGTAGGAATAGGTGGCGAAGGCCTGGCCCAGCCCATTCGTCTGCTGGGTGACGTAGGGGACGTAGTAGTCTCCGGCCGAGGGGTTGTTGAGGATGCCGTAGGTATTGGTCACTTGCCGGTAGTGCAGAGGGGCTTCGGAGTCATTCACGCTGGTCAGGTTGGAATATTGGTCATAACCGTAGCTGGCGCTTAGACCACCTGGATAGCTGACCCCGCTCAAGTCGCCGGTGCTGTCGTAGGTGTAGGTCCACACCCGACCCAGCACATCGGTTATGCTCGAAATTTCGTTGTTCGTGTTGTAGGCAAAGGACAGCGCCGTGTTGCCGCTGCTGTCGGTCACGGCCATGAGGTCGCCGCCTTGGTAATTCATCCCTATCTGATTGCCATTGCGGTCGGTCTCGGATTGGATTTGTCCCTGGGCATTGAAGATCCAGACGGTCTTATCCTTGAAGGTCAGGCTGTAGGTGCCGTTGCTGTTGGCCACAAAGGAGGCGTAGAGGCGCGGGTCCACGGCGTAGGTCCCGGACGCGGTCTGGGTGATCGCTCGGAAGGAACCGTCGGGCATGTAGATTTGGGTGGGGTAGAATGAAGGACCGCCGCCGCCGCCGAAGACTTGGATGGTGGGAGTAACCGAAGAAGGCGCGCCGGGGCCGCCGAAAATCAAATGGGTATTGAAGGAATCGGTCCAGCCGAAGCCGAGGGGACCGGAGACGCAGCCGGGAGTCGTTCCGGGCGCGAAGAATTTTCCGATGTTTGGTTGGGTAAGCACACCTTGATATCCCGGGCCGGTGTAACCCGTGTTCACGGCGATGCCTTGGGAACTATAGTATCGTTCGAAATTGATCGGCGAGCCAGGACGGAGAATAGAGGCGTCCTTCACGTGGAAGAAGTAGTTTCCAGTACTCAGGTCCACCGGGTCGCCGGCGCTGTTGCCAGCGGCCGGGGTTCCAGTAGAGACTTCCCCCAGATTTTGTCCCGATTGGTTACCCTGAGTGGCCGTATCCGACACTATTTCATAGACCTGTTGGGCCCACCACCCCGTCCAAGTTTCTACTTCCGACAAAGAATTTATGCCGCTATAAGTCCCCGGTGCAAGCGAATAAGCTGCGGCGACCGTAAGACCAGATTGTATAGATTCTCCATCAAAAGTGCCGCCAGCAGAAACTGGTATTAATAAAGTTAAATTGGGTGAAAAATTGAAATTATTAGCTTCGACGCCATCATAAACGTTATCCATGACTAGGCTGCCATAATATTTTGTTGTAATACTAAAAGGAACCTCACTAGGCATGGCAGCTGAAAGCGGGACCCAATTACTGGAACCGACAATGGCACCCAATGGTATGCTTTGATTCACTCCGGCATATTCCGACGCCAAGATATATCCTGCCGCTTGCCAATTCCCTTTCAATGATTGGACCGTCAAATAAATGGTGCCACTGGTATTTGCCGGCGGGTTCACTAAATACCAAATTTCAGAATCCGTATATAATCCAGGACTAGGCTGTACATTATAATCATTGAACTTTGTTAGAGAATAATTCCCGGAAGCCGTATGGAAGCTGACCCCTGCCCACGCAAAATTGGCAGCGCTATAATTAGTGCTACCACTAACTATCAAAACCGTGTTTTTGCCCGAGCCGGTCGTAAAGGGAACAACTCTTGGAACCCAGGTTTTTTCATACTGTGTTCCGCCCCAGTTCACTCCTACGGGATAGGTGGCAAGCGTCACTGCGGCCACCAAATGGTCCGCCGAAATAAGCATTCCGGCACAAAACACGAGGGCCGCCCCCCGACAACATATGTTCTTGATGCTTACAAAACGCGTCATCGCACCACCGCCAGCTTGAACGTCCCCAGCACCCGGCCACCCGGCCCTTTAGTCCGCGCCAAGACGAGGTAAATGCCGTTGGCCAATCCGTTCAGGTTAATCTGCCCGCTCACCACGCCTGCTGCTTGGTAGCCGAGGTCCAGCGTGGCTACACGATTCCCCAGCAAGCTGAAGACTTCAAACTCCACTGGCGTCGCGTCCGGCAGATTGGCGAACACTTCCACCTTGGAGTTGGCCGGATTCGGTGCCGCGATCACCCCGTGTATCCAGGAAAGGTCCGGCGTGCTTTGCTGTTTGAAGAGTTCGGGCGTGGCCTGGGCAGCGCGCCGAGCTTCGGATTGCGCGCCGCAGGTTCCACCGATGCCGCAGGGCGCTTGGCCCGAGTTCGGGTCCTGCGTGCTCGATGAGGTCCATTCACACTGGAGAGTGCCGTCCAGGTACAGGCCGTAGTATATGCTGTTGATACGATCGGCCGCGCTGTCGTCCGCACTCGGGATGTTGCTGTAGTCATTGGGGCGGCTCAGGTTGGCCCAATTGGTCAGGTTCCATCCCGCCAATATGTCCCCGCTGTTGGTCTGCACGTAGCCGCCGTTGGGGTCCAGGGTCAGGCTGGACGGGTCGGTGAAAGCGATGTTCACGACCGTGTCCGCGTCCCGGCCGCTTGCGCAGGTGAGCAAGGAGCCCAGGGACGCGAAGCTCACCGCAGGCTGGGCCACATTGGCTTCCCAGTTCCCGGAGGCGGAATATACCTGCTGATTTTCGGCATAGGCCGCGCCTTGCAGGGTCCCTTGCGTGCCCAAAGCAACCCACGCCTTGACAGTTAAGCGGTTCAGGGCAATGGGTTCGCTTCCCCAATTGGTGATGCGTACGGCTACTTGGTCTTGGTTAGCTGGTTCGTTCGGGTTCCAGACTTCCAGGTTCAATTGGGCTTCCCCGGACACGCTAGTCTGGGTGGGCGTGGGGCTAGTGGGGGTGCCGGTTCCGGTCGGACTTGGGGTTTCGGTGGGGATGTCTGTCAGACTCGGCGTTTCAGTGGCGGTCGTGGACGGCGTCCGGCCTGGGGTGTCCGTGGGGGTCCCAGGCGCCGGGGTTCCGGTGGCCACGCTGGTAGGGGTGTTCGCGGGCTGGCCCGAGATGGAGCACGCACAGGCCGTGTCCAGGTGCACGACCCCGTGACCATTCAGGGTCACGCTCGCGCCCACCACCGAGCCGTACAGCGTCGAGTCCACGGTCACGACCGCTTCAGGCGCATAGATGAGGGCATACACCGCACTTTGGGCGTTCAAATTCAGGGCATTGGCGCTGGTCAGAAGGAATTGCAGGTCGCAAGGCAGGGTGGTGCCCGCGACTGTCCCGGCCAGGAGCAGGGTTCCGCTGACCCAGACGCGGGCCAAACCGCCCGACACTTGCAGGATGCCGCCCTGTTGCACGGTCAGGTTGCTGAACAGGTAGTCGCCCGGCCCCAGGGTCAAGGGGCTGGCGTTGCTGACCACCACTGTGCCCTCGTTCACCGCGTCTGGGGCCACCGGGACCACGGACAGGCCCAAGTTCGTGTTGCTGTTCAGGCTGCCGTGCACGGTCCCACCGTTGTTGAGGATGCCCGCCGCCGAGACCACGTTGCCTTCGCTGGAGACGTTAGTCCCGCCATACGGCCCACTGGCCGAACTGTACGAGTCCACCAAGCTGCCGCTGTTCAAAATGACGGTGCTATTGCCGTTGGCCACGGCTCCGATGACGGCCTCGCCCAGGACCGCACAGGGGATGCCCGGCGGGGTGGGGGTCGGGGTCGCGGTTTCCGTATCGGTGGCGGTGGCGGTGTCGGTATCCGTCGGCGTCGCCGTGGCCGTAGGGGTGTTGGTATAGGTCGGAGAAGCGGTCGGCGTGGCCGTCGAAGTGCTCGATGGGGTCGCCGTGGGCGTGGCCGTTGAGGTCGGGCTGGCTGTGGGCGTGGGCGAAGCCGTGGGGCTGTCAGTCGGAGTCGCCGTGGGCGTCGCGGTCGGAGTCGCCGTGCTGGTCGGCGTGGCCGTGGGAGTCGCGGTTTCCGTGGCCGTGGGCGTTGGCGTGGGGCTGTCGGTCTGCGTGGCCGTCAGCGTCACCGTGGGCGTGTCCGAAGGCGTCCGCGTGGAGGTCAAGGTGGGCGTGAAGCTCGGCGTGTCTGTCAGCGTGCTGCAGGCGTAGGCCACCAAGTAGCCGTCGTCACTGGAGAGGTAGAGCGTCTGGTTCGCCAGGGCGATGTTGCTGCTGCTTCCGGCTTGGTACGGCAGGGAGATGGTCTGGTCCGCCTTACCACTGGTCAAATCAAGAGCCACCAGGGCGGAGTTCCCGCCTGCCGCGTTCCGGGTGCCCACGAAGCACAGATTGCGGCTCAGGCTGGGGGAGCCATATAGCGGGCTGCCGATGCTGGCCGTCCAGACCGCCGTGGCCGAGGTCCCGTTGTCCTGGTACAGGGCCACTGTCCCGTCCGCCGATGCCACGCAGATCTCGGCTTCCCCGGTCCGGCTCAAAAAGGCCGGGCTACTCAAGCCTCCGGCACCTTGGGTTAGGGGCGTGGCCCAGGTGGAGGCCCCGGTGCTTAGGTTCAAGGCGTAGAGCTGGCCGGATAGGCCGGGCACATAAAGCTTGGTGCTGCTCAATGCCGGGCTGTAGCGAAAGGATTCGTTAGTGAAGCTCTGGGTCCAAACTTGGGCGCCCGTGGCGACGGAAAGGGCCGTCACGCTGCCATCCACTCCACAGACGAACAAGTCCGAGGCGTTCGCCGCAGCCCCGGCCCATTCATATGCCCCGCCCACGGAGACCTGCCAGTTCACGGTTCCCGTTGCCACGGCCACGCTGCTCACTAGGCCGTTGTTGGAATCCACAAAGGCCGTGGTCCCGGCGATGACCGGCGAGGCCATGATCGGGGCGCCCAGGCTTTCTTTCCAAATAAGCGCTCCTGAAGCCGCGTTCAAACCGTACAAATTCCCGTCCGAGGACCCGAAGACCACCACGCTGACCGTGCCCGTGCTGGTCACGGCCGGGGCGGCCACCACGCTGCCCTGGGTTTTGTAGGTCCAGGCCGGTGCTCCGGTGGACTGGAACGCAGACAGGTTCCCGTCCGTGGAACCGGCAAAGGCCATGTTCTGGCCATTTACAGCCGCGATGACCGGAGAGGCATAAAAAGGGCTAGTGTAGGTGTGGTCCGTTCGGATGGCAGCGGTATAGCTCAAATTCAGAGGGAGAACGTAGTTTTGCCAAAATACGTTGGCATCCCGATACGGCCCCAGCCGGTCCATCGGCCAGTCACCAGCACGCAACACTCGAGGTGCGAAGGTAAAAACTAAAAAAATTAGTTCCACTATCAGGCAGAAATATGGATTGAAATCATTGAATCTTGCAAATTTATATACAGGCTCCTTCCTAATATAAAAGTACAAATTCTGCCTTACCCCCATAGTCCCCTCCCATTTTGAACAAATTTATACATCAGCCATACATAATATTCAAGAAAAAATAGCAATATTTGTGATAAATATCAATCTGTCATATGAAATTGACAAAGATTTAGGCTCACTACTGATATGGCAGTAACCATCAACCCGTAGTAAACCTATACCGATCCCTGCCTAGCGCATGGCTTCCTGCCTTCTCAGAGGCGGTGTTCTTTCGTTCCAGGACGGAGGAGAGCGCGGAACTCTTGGACGACAATCGACGATCTAATATACGCGGGGTGGATACCGCATGAACACGTTACGTCCGGGAGCTGCACCAGTCTGTCGGCGGGAGTCAGAGTTTGAGACCTGTCTCTCAGTAGTGGCAGAGATTCTCCCTCGCGGTTGCGCACTCACCACCGTCCCGAATACTGTTGTTAAGCTTTTTTGGTGAAGAATTTCGAGAAAAGAGGATGGCAAAAGAACAACGCTTCCGGGCATCGTATTTTTACAAATGAAAAAGCACCGGACGGTAGCAGGTAATCCCATGGTCTGGGTTCGTTTAATCTTGACCTTTACCTCGATCCGCGAACCCAATCTATTGATCATGGACATAAGTCGGTCTACGGTGAATCGCGCCAAGTCAGTATTTCGGACACGGGAAAAATCAGCCGCCGCGATGGCGGTCCGGCCATGGGCTGCCCGGACCGCCAATGGGTCTCGGTCGAGCGCCTTGATGATCTCAGCTGCACCCACCTGAATGCCCCGGGGTGTTCGCCCCAACGGCGCCGTCGAAGCGCGGCCCAAAGTCCCAGGTCGCGCCCCGCACCGGGGATCCGGGCCCGGCTAGTGCCCCCCGGCCGACCCGTGCTTGCGCAGTTCCTCGGCCACGAGGCGCTCGTAGTAGCGGTGTCCGGCCGCGGAAAAGGCCCCCACGGCGATGAGGGCCGCCGCGGCCAGGAGCAGGTGCAACGTCATGCAGCCTCCTTCGGCGGCCGGCTCAGGACTTGCCCTTGGCCGCCACCAGCAAGTCTTTGAGGAATTCCATGGCCATCCCCCGAACCCCGGGCACGGCGCCCTCGGAAGGGCCCAGCACGTTGAGGGAGCGCAGGCGCCCGTACTCGATCCAGTACACGACCCCCGCGACGTTGGGCCTCAGCAGGTCGGCCACCAAAAGCGGCTTCTCCATGCGGTGGGCCAGTTCCACGGCGGCGCGGGCCTCCGGCGTGGGGCGCCCGGCGGCGAGCACCAGGGTCCCGTCGGCGTCCCGCACGTTCCATTCCAGGGCCACGGCCCGGTCCCGCGAGGGGGTCTCGACGACGCCGTAGCGCGCCGGCACCGGGCCCTCGGCCGCGGGCGGGAGCCCCCGCGCGGTCCAGCCGCCGACTGAGTAGCCCAGGTCCAGCGCCGCGTCCAAGGCGGCCCGCTCCACGCCGGACTGGGCCGACGAACGCACCACGCGCAACGTGCTCAAAAACCCTGTCCCTCGATGCCGCGCCCGCGCGGCGGTGAGAAGACCCACTGCGAAAGCGGGGTCCCGGAGGAATACGGATAGCGCCGCACGATGCGGTCCCGGGGGTAATAATGCCTCAGGATGGCGTGGTCGTCCAGGCCGGCCGCCGCCATGGACCTGGCCCCGGACTGGCTCAGCCCCACGCCGTGGCCCCAGCCTCCCCCATGGAAAAGGAAGGCCGTCACGGCCCCGGAGGAGTCGTGCCGCTCCTCGGCGTAGAACAGGTTCGACTTCAGGCCCCTTAGGGCTCTCCGGATGCGGTCGCCGGAAACCCGGCAGGACCCCGAGACCCCCACCAAAAGGACCGATTCCAGCGTGCCCCCACCGTCGCGCTCCAGGCCCTGCACCGCCCTCAGACCCGCGACCCCGGCGACCCGCTCCGCGCTTCGGGAAAGGCCCCGAGGCCCCCGGCGCAGGATCCAGCGCCAAGCCGAAGATCCCTCGTTCCGGCACCACCCGGCCACGTCGCCATAAGGGTCGTCGAGGTAGTGCAGAAGGCCCGGCGCGTCCAGGGGAAAGGCGTCCAGGGTGGCGGCGCTTGAGGCCGGGCAGTCGGCCACCCCGACGCTCCCGGGGTCCGGACCGGGCCAGACCGCGGAAGCCGCCACGGTGTGCCCCCCGGAGTCGTCCATGTAATAGACCTGGTCCAGCCCGCCGGAGGGCCCCACCAGGACCACCCCCCGCGTCTCCAGCACGGCCTGGTCCGTGGACCGGGCCTCCACGCCCGCGCCGGAATAGGCTTCGCGCCATTCGGTGATGTCGTAGCCCGCCTTGCGGTCCTGCCCCAGCCCGTCCCAGGCCGCGGTGCGCGCGGCCACCGCCTGGGCCTTGAGGGCCTCCGCGGGCCAACCCGCCGGCACCTCGGAGGGCACCACCGAACGCAGGTAGGCCTCCAGGCCCAATTCGTCGACGACCAGCAGGCCGGGACGTCCGTCCCGGCGCGGCCCGACCTCCAGAAGGCCCCGGTAGTAGCGGTCGCTGGTGCCCGCGAAAAAATAGCCCTGTCCGTGGGGGACGCGATACAGCCCGAAGGTCGAACCGGGGTCCTGGAGGGCCAGCCGCAGGGGGCCGGGGAATTCGCGGGCCGCGGGGTAGGGGTTGGCGCCGAAGGGCGCCAGGGTCCAGGATCCCGCTGTCCCGGCGCAGGCCAGCCAATCGACTCCGGCGGCCAAACTCACTCCAGCGGCCGCGTCCCTGGCCGGGGAGCCCAGGCGGAAGACCACGTAGGGCGCCCCGTTGAGCAGGCCCACCCGCACCAAGGGCTCGCCGGCGAGACGCGCCAGAGGCGGGACGCGGGGGACGGGGCGGGCGTCGAAGGCCCGCAGGGCCGCGTCCGCGGCCGCACCGAGGTCCGGGGCAAGGGAGGGCCGGCTCGCCAGCAAGGCCTGGATGGCCCCGGAGACGCGCGCGGAGCCGGGCTCGACCTGGCGCTGCCGCTCCAGGCGCCCCAGGGCTTCCCTGGGGCGGTCCTCGCAGAGATACACCTCGGCCAGGCGCAGGTTGTCCGAGGCATAGGCCGGGTCGGCCCGCTGGGAGCGCAGGAAATAGGCCTGCGCCTGCGCCAAATCCCCGCGCGCGAAGGCCTCGTCGCCTGCCTGCCGCGCCGCGTCGGCCTCCAGGTTCGTGCCCGCGGCCGCGGACACGGCCAGCATCCAGGCCGCCCCGGCCCCGGGATTGCCCAGGTCGGTGAGGGCCTCGGCGCGCAGGCACAGGGGCCAGGGCCGCTGGGCCTCCTGGAGGGCGCCCAACTCTGCCAGGCAGGCGCCGGGCCGCCCCAGGTCCAGCCCGGCCCGGGCCACCCAAAGGCGGGCCTCGTCGTCGGTGGGCCGGCGGCGGGCGGCCAGGGCCAGAACGCCGGCGTAGTCGCCCTCGAGGAAGCGCAGCGCCAGGTCGGCCCGCGCCGCCCGGGGCGAGGACTCCGCGCGGGCGTCCAGGATCGCTTGGGCCCGGGCGGCGTCGCCGGCGCGGAAGGCCCGGCCCGCCCGCTCCAGCGCCGGGGACGGGGGCTCGGCGCGCGCGACGGAGGGAGCCCCCCCGGCCGCGGCCGCCCAAAGCACCGCCAGCGCGAGGCCCGCGCGGCCGGCCGCGGCCGGCCTCACATCCGGAAGCCCTCGCCCAGGTACAGCTTGCGCGCCTCGGGG
>DAIDJD010000250.1 GCA_027451505.1 candidate division FCPU426 bacterium | reverse complement strand
ACCCGTCGACGGAATCGGAGAACAGTTTTCCGAAGGTCGTGGAGTTGACGTTGGCCTGGGTGAGGGCGGTCTCGCTCAGGTCCTCGCCGGTGCGGGCCAAATCGTTGTGGTAGGTGGTGACATTGACCTGGGCCGCCGCGGCGGCGGCCCAGGTCAGCAACGCGGCCAGAAAACCCGCCAGTGTCCGGTGCTTCCACGCCATCCGTTCCTCCATGGGCCTTAAGGTGCCTGGCCTGAAGCGTCCCCGTCGTCTTGGGGTGAATCCCGCGTGGTCATGGGCCTAAGTGCCGTCCCCGGTCTGAAGCATCCCCGGCGTTCCGCTACCGCACCCGTGGGACGCCTGGGCGATCCCCCTCACTAAAAGGCCGAGGAAACTTATGGCGCAGAAGAATTAAGGAATAATTAAATTATTCAAACGTAGTATATCACATATTTTTATGCTTATATATAAAAAATATCGTTTTAATGTACCAAAAGGTGCTAAAAATGACCTAAAATATAATAAAAATTTTACAGTAAACATAATGCCAATTTACTAAAACTCTGGTACTCTTATTTACTACTGACTGCGCCTCCGAATCAATGAAGCCCCATGGAAACCGGCGGAGCGCTTTACCCACCACGCAGTTCCCGGGCCGGCGGCGACCAACTCACGGCAAAGGGTATAGGCCGAGAAATACTAAAAATATGTTAAAAAGTCTAAAAAATGAAATAATTTAATAATAAAATAGATAAAAGTACCCGAAAAATTCAATTTTCTGGGCTTAGGAGCGATTCCGAAGGAGCCATTACCCCCGGCGCCATCGCCAAGGAGGCACAGCATGGAATCCACATGGATCACCCCAACCTTCGAGATCGTCAGCATACACTCCGAATGCACGGCGTATTCGGGCGTGGAGGAACCCGCGGTCTAGCCGGACGCCCGGCGTGCGCGTCCGGCTTCTGGGCACGGCGGCCGGCGGCGGCTTCCCGCAATGGAACTGCGGCTGCCCCCTGTGCTCCAAGGCCCGCAGCCGGGACGTTTCCACGCCGCCGCGGAGCCAATCCTCGGTCGCCGTCAGCGCCGACGGGACGTCCTGGTTCCTTTTGAATGCCTCCCCGGACGTGCGCCACCAGATCGAATCCTTTCCCGAGCTCCTGCCGCCCCGCGGCGCGGTGCGGGGGACCTCCCTTGAGGGCGTCCTGGTCACGAACGCGGACCTGGACCACGTGCTGGGCCTGTTCATGCTGCGTGAGGGTGGCGCCGTCGACGTGCACGCCACCGCCACCGTCCGGCGGGCTCTGGAGCAGGGGCTGCGCCTCACCGATGTGCTCTCCCACTACGGCGGCCTTCGCTGGCACGAACCGCCCTCCGAACCCCGGCCCCTTCCCAAGCGCGACGGCTCACCCAGCGGCCTGCTGTATGAAGCCTTCGAGGTCCCCGGCAAGCTTCCCCGCTACGCCGGCGGGGCCGCCGGACCGGGCAGTGCGGTGGGCTACCTGCTCCTGGACCCCGCCACGCAGGGCCGCTTGGCCTTCATCCCCGACTTGGCTGGCCTAACCGAGGGGGTCCTGGCGAGGCTCAAGGGCTGCGCGGCCGTCCTGATGGACGGCACCCTCTTCGATGAGGACGAGATGGTGCGCCTGGGCGCCTCGACCCTCACGGCCTCGCGCATGGCCCACCTCCCCGTGGGCGGCCCGTCCGGCAGCCTGGAGGCCCTGCGCCGCCTGGAGGCTGGGCTCAAGGTTTACTTGCACATCAACAACACGAACCCCATCCTGTGCGCCGCGTCCCCGGAAAGCGCCCGGGTGAGGGACGCCGGGGTCGCCGTCGGCGTCGACGGCATGGAATTCACGATCTGACCCTGGTTTCGAACCCGGCCGAGGAGGCGAAGCCCATGGAAACGGTGCTCGGTCCCGACGCGTTCGTGCGGCGCCTCCGGGAGGTCGGCGTCTCCCGGTACCACGACCGGCATCCCTTCAACGTCCGCATGAACTCCGGCGGCCTCGACCGCGGCCAGATCCGGGCCTGGATCGCCAACCGCTTCCACTACCAACGCGCCATCCCCTTGAAGGACGCGGCCATCCTTTCGAACATGCCCGACCGCGAAGCGCGCCGCATCTGGCTGCACCGCATCCCGGACCACGACGGCACGCGCGAGGGCGGCGGCGGGGGCATCGAGGCCTGGCTGCGGCTGGCCGAAGCCGCCGGGCTGGACCGCAGTGGGGTGCTCGACGGGGACCTGCTGCTGCCCAAGGTCCGGGACGTGGTGGACTCCTATGTGGCCTTCGCGCGGACCAGGCCATGGCCGGTGGCCGTGGCGTCGTCCCTGACCGAGCTCTTCGTTCCGGACCACATGACCGAGAGGATCCGCGCATTCGAAACCCACTACACCTGGATCCTGCCCGACGGCCTAGCGTATTTCCGTTCCCGGGTCTCCCAAGCCAAGGTCGACTCGGAGGAGGCCCTGGGACTGACCCTGTCCCATTGCGCCACCCGCGAACTACAGGAGCAGGCGGTGGAGGCGATGGCCTTCAAATGCGCTTTGCTCTGGGGCCTCCTCGACGCGGTGGCCGAGGCCCACGGCGGCGGGGAGCCGTGATGGACGCCGCGATCCCGAGGCTCGCGCGGAGGTGCCGCTTGCGCACGGACCCGCTCTCGGGCGAGTGGGTGTTGCTCTTCCCCGAGGGCCTGTCGAGGCTCAACCGGAGCGCCGCGGAGGTCCTGGGCCTGTGCGACGGGTCGCGAAGCGCCCGCGAGATCTGGGGCCGCCTAGCCCTGGAGCACCGGGCGCCGGTCGCCACGGTGGAACGCGACGTTCGCGCGGTCCTGACCGAATTCGCGGGACGGGGCTTGGTCGTATGGGCCGGCGCGGCTCCGGCTCCGGGGTCCGCAGCGGGGTCGACCCTCGCGGCTCCCGCCCCCTCCCTGGAGGGGGCGCCCGGCGCGCTCCGCGCCCTGGGGCTGCTGGCCGAACTCACCCACCGCTGCCCCCTGGGCTGCCCCTACTGCTCCAACCCGATCCGGGCCCGGACAGAGGGGGACGAACTCGGGACCGGGGAATGGAAAAGGGTCCTGTCCCAGGCCCGGGATTTGGGGGTCCTGCACGCGCTGTTCTCCGGGGGCGAGCCCCTGCTGAGGCCGGATTTGGAGGACCTAGTGGCGGAGGCCGCCCGCCTGGGCCTCTACACCAACCTGATCACCAGCGGGGTGGGGCTCTCCGAAGGCCGGGTCCGTTCCCTGAGCGCGGCCGGATTGGACAGCGTGCAGTTGAGCTTCCAGGCGGAGGAGCCAGCCCTGGGCGACCGGATCGCCGAAGGCCCCTTCCACGCGATGAAGCTGGAGGCCGCCGCCCGCATCCGCTCGGCCGGCCTGCCGCTGACCCTGAATTTCGTCCTGCATAGGGGCAACATCGACCGCTTGGAGGACCTGGTCGGCCTGGCCGAATCCCTGGGCGCCCACCGCGTGGAGCTCGCCAACGTCCAATACTACGGCTGGGCCCTGAACAACCGCGCGGCCCTCCTTCCCGACCGGGAACAGGTCGGGCGCGCCGGGGCCGCCGCCGAACGGGCCCGTGGGCGCCTAGCGGGGCGCATGGAGGTCGTCTACGTGCTCCCGGACTACCACGGCGACCGTCCCAAGCCCTGCATGAACGGATGGGGCCGGCGCTACCTCACCGTGGATCCGCGGGGGCGGGCCCTTCCCTGCCCGAATTCCGCCGCGATCCCGGGGCTGGCCTTCGAAAACGTCCGCTTGAAGGACCTCGACTGGATCTGGGAGCGTTCCGAAGCGTTCGAAAAATTCAGGGGCTTCGGGTGGATGCCCGAGCCCTGCCGCTCCTGCGACCAAAAGGAGCTGGACTTCGGCGGATGCCGCTGCCAGGCGGCCCTCCTGACCGGGGACGCCGCTGCCACCGATCCGGCCTGCGGCCTTTCTCCGCACCACGACATCGTGTCGCGGGCCGTCGACAACGTCCCCACCCAGGCCCCCGCCTTCGAGTACCGGCGCAATCCTTCTTGACCTCGGTCCACGACCCGCCAACTGCTTAACGATCCTCGCGCGGGGTGGTGGAGTGCGTTGCCATACCGAAGACCCAGGGGCGGGTAGCCCCCTCCGGGACCTGGCGCACGCCCCGAGGCCCTATCCGTACGACGATCCCGGATTCCCGGCCCGGCCCGGCCCGGCCCGGCCCGAACTTGGCCCCATGCCTCGGCCCTGTGACTCCGCTTTCGACGCCAGCGGCGGGGCAGGGCGGCCCTGGGCAAGCCTTTTACGCCTTGACGGACCCGATGAAGTCCCCACAAATGGGGGCTTCCGCTTCCCCTGCGCGGAGGCTGCCCGTCCGCAGCCCCGACCCCTTGGGAAGGCAGCCGAGTCCCAGGCACGGGCCGCCTACCCACGCGCAGCCTTTTTCCCGGCCGCGGCGATTCCGGACCCGCGTCCGGTCGCCATCCCTTGGAAGCGTTGTTGGGCGGTCCCCCCGTCGGGCCCGCACCTCCGCCGGGCGGGACCGTCCGGAGCGAATCCTTTGACGAGGAGCGAATCCATGCCTTGGAGCAGGTTCCCCGAGGACTTCCTCTGGGGCGCGGCCAGTTCCGCCTACCAGATCGAGGGCGCCACCCGGGCGGACGGCCGGGGCGAATCGATTTGGGACGTGTTCTGCCGCAAGCCCGGCTCCACCGAGGAAGGCACCAGCGGGGAGAACGCCTGCCGGCATTACGAACTTTGGGAAAGCGACGTGGAGCTGATCCGCTCCCTGGGCCTCAAGAGCTACCGTTTTTCCATCGCCTGGCCGCGGATCCTGCCCCACGGCATCGGCGCGGTGAACGCTAAGGGCCTGGACTTCTACGAACGCCTTCTGGACCGGCTCCTGGCCTTGGGCATCACGCCCAACATCACCCTCTACCACTGGGACCTGCCCCAGGCGCTGGAGGACCGCGACGGCTGGCCCGCCCGGGACACGGCCCTGGCCTTCGCGGAATACACGGCCACGGTGCTCAAACGCCTGGGCGACCGGCCCGCGCTTTGGTCCACGTTCAACGAACCCTGGTGCGTGGCCCACGCGGGCTACGGCAGCGGCGCCCACGCGCCCGGGCGCAGGGAAAGCGCCAAGGTGGTGAACCAGGTCATCCACCATATCCTGCTGGCCCACGGGTGGGGGGTGCAAGCCATCCGCGCAAATTCGAAGGCGGCCAAGGTCGGCATCGTGATCGTGCCCGTGGTTCCCATCCCCTACACGCAGTCCCCGGAGGACGTCCGCGCGGCCGAGGAGCATTGGCAGGCCGAGAACGACTGGTGGATGCACCCGCTGCTGCTGGGCCGCTATCCCGAAGCGGTGCTGGCGTGGAAGGGAGCGGACGCCCCGGACACCCTGCCCGGGGACATGGAGGCCATCCACCAGCGCCTGGACTGGCTGGGCCTGAATTTCTATTTCCCCAACCGCGTGGCCGCGGGCGGCACGCCGCTGAAGCCCAACCTCGTCCGGCCCAAGGACGCGCCCACCACGGCCATGCCCGAATGGGAGGTGCACCCGCCCATCGCGGAGCGCATCCTTCTCGAGTTCCACCGCCGCTACCCCCGCCTGCCCCTCTACGTCACCGAAAACGGGGCGGCCTTCCCCGGGGATGAGCCCGACGCCCAGGGCCGGGTGCGCGACCCCCTGCGCTTGGCCTACATCCGCGACCACCTGGCCTCGGCCAAACGGGCCATGGACCAGGGCGTGGACCTGCGGGGCTGGTACGTGTGGTCCCTGATGGACAATTTCGAATGGCGCTTCGGGTACCAGAAGCGCTTCGGCCTCCACTACACGGACACCACCACTTACCAACGGCGCGTGAAAGACAGCGGTTTGTGGTACGCGGAAACCATCCGCAACGGCGGATTCGAGACGGCGTAGGAGCGACATGGCCGACCCCAAAAAAGCGCGACCGGGAAACGCGCCCGGAGACTTCTTCGTGGACCGGACCTGCATCGACTGCGACACCTGCCGCTGGGTGGCGCGCGGGCTCTTCACCGAAGCCGGCGGGGGCAGCGTGGTCTCGCGCCAGCCCCGGACGCCGGATGAACGGCGCCTGGCCTTCCTGGCGCTGCGGGCCTGCCCCACGGCAAGCATCGGTTGCGGCGGGGACAAAAGCGCCCTCAAGGACGCCGACTTCCCCCTCGAAATCGAGCCGAACCTGTACTACCTCGGCTACGCCAGCCCGCAAAGCTTCGGGGCCGCCAGCTATCTGCTGGTCCGCCCGGGCGGCGGCGTGATGGTGGACAGCCCGCGCTTCCACGAGCCCCTGGCCAAGGCCATGGAGGCCCTGGGCACGGTGTCCTGGATGGTCCTGACCCATCGCGACGACGTGGCGGACCATGCCCGCTGGGTCGAGCGCCTGGGCTGCAAGCGCGTCCTGCACCGGGACGACGTAGAGGCGGACACCCGGGACGTGGAGGTCCAGCCCACCGGATCGGAGCCGTTCGCCCTGGCCCCGGGACTGGCCCTCATCCCGGTCCCGGGCCACACCCGCGGCCATTGCGTGCTCCACGCCGACCACCGCTACCTCTTCACGGGCGACCACCTGGAATTCGACGAGGAGGCCGCGACCTTGAGGGCGTTCCGGGACTTTTGTTGGTACGACTGGGGCCGTCAGACGGAAAGCATGCGCCGCCTCCTGGCCCTGGACTTCGAATGGGTGCTACCGGGACACGGGCGCAGGGTGCATGCCGACCGGGCCCGGATGAAAGCCTGGCTCGAGGACTGCGTGGAGTGGATGGGCCGGGGCGGGCGCTGAGGATCCTTGGCCCCCGTGGGGCGTTTTGAATAGGCTGCTACCTAAGTATCATCATCCGTGAAAAGACCGCGCGGGAGACCGTCGGGCCCCGGCCAGCCGTGACCTGGACATAGTACAGACCATTGGGCAGCCGCCCCAAGGACCCAGGCAGGGCCACCGGATTCCATCCGGCCCCTAGAGGGCCCGTCCCGAACTCCATCGCCAGCACCAACGCCTTGGTGTAGATGCGCACCTCCAGGGCATCCGCCGGGCCCGCCAAGTCCACCGCCAATTCGCGGGGGTTCGGGTTGGGCACCCCGAAAATCCCCTGGATCACCAGGGGCCCACCGGAGGCCTGCGTGGGCGTCCGCGTCGAGCCGCCCGTCCCTGTGGACGTGGGGCTGGCGGTGGCCGAGAAGGTCGTGCTGGCCGTCGCGCAGGGCGTGGCTGTGGCCGTGACCGTGGCGGTGGCGCTGCCGGTTGCCGTGGACAAGGGGCTGGCGGTGGCCGAGAAGGTCGCGCTGGCCGTCGCGCTGGGCGAGGCCGTAACCGTGGCTGTGGCGCTGCCGGTTGCCGTGGGCATGGGGCTGGCGGTGGACGAGGAGGTCGCGCTGGCCGTCGCGCTGGCCGTGGCCGTGGCGCTATCGGTTCCCGTGGATATGGGGCTGGCGGTGGCCGACTGGGTCGCGCTCGCCGTAACGCTGGACGCAGGGGTGGCCACGGCTGTGGCCGTGGCGCTTCCGATTTGGGTGGGCAGGGGGCTGGCGGTGGCCGTCGCGCTCGCCGTGGCGCTGGGCGCAGGCGTGGCCGCGGCTGTGGCCGTGG
>DAIDJD010000249.1 GCA_027451505.1 candidate division FCPU426 bacterium | reverse complement strand
GCTGGTGCTTCTCCCTGGCCGGGCTCCTGGGCGCGCTCGGCGGGGCCCTGGCCGCCCATTGGGCCGCCGAAGGCGGGCTGGCCTGGGGTTATCCCGCCTGCTTCGGGGCGGCCGCCCTGCTCCAGGCCGTGAGCGCCTGGGTCCTGTCCCGGACCCGTCCGGTGAATCCCCCGCCCAAGGAGGCCCCGCCGCTGGGGACCTTCCTCAGGGAACGCCTCAGGGACTTCCGCGTCGGTGCGTTCTGGCCCCTTTTCGCCGTGTTGATCGTGCTTCTCCAGGTGGCCACGGCCTCCACCCAATTGTTCACCAGCTTCCTCAAGGACCGCGGCCTGGGCACGGCCGATTTTGAGCTCTTGGCTCCGGCCCTGGCCCTGGGAGGGACCCTGGGGTCGGCCTGGTTGGGGCACCTCATGGACCGCTTCGGACCCCGGCGGGCCCTCGTCGCGGCCCTTCTGCCGCTGCTGGCGGCCCTGGGCGCCCTGGCCCTGGACGCGGGGCCCTGGCCCGCCGCCCTGGCCTACGCCGGGGCCGGGATCTTCAACGCCGTCTTCGGAGCGGTGCTGCTGACCTGGATGCTGCGTCTGGCCGGTCCGGACCAGGGGCCGGCCTTCACCGGGCTCTACGGCACCCTCACCGCGCCCTTCAATTTCCTGGCTCCCTTCCTCATCGGGCGCCTGGCGGCTTCCTCAGGGTACGGACCGGCCTTCGGCGCGTCCGCCGCCGCCGCCCTCGTCGCGCTTTTGGTCCTGGCCTTGCCCCTGCCTTGGACCGCTCCCGGCCCCTTGCCCGGACGGCCCTCCATCTAAAGCGGAATCACCAGCTGTATCCGGCCCCCACGCTGGCCTGGGTCTCGGCCGCGCTGCCGGCGGTGGCCACCGCGGCGTTGGCGGTCCAATTCCGCGCGAAGGCGTGCTGGTAGGCCAGACCCACCCCGGCCTGGTACCCGTAGAGTCCGCCGCCTATGCCCACGCGGTCCCGGCCGCCGGACCCGGCCGCCGCGGCCAGGGCGCCCATGGACGCCGCGCTCAGCGCGCCCAGGCTGTCCAACTGCCCCAAGTTCACGGCGTCGTTGGGGTCGGTGCCCGGGGCGACATTGGTGATCTGGCGGTCGTAGGAGCCGTTGCCCACCGAGACGCTGTTGGCCCGCGTGGCCACGGAACCCGCGCCCAGGGCCACGGACTCGGGAGCCTTGGCCTGGGCCCCGGCGCCCAGGGCCGCGGAATCCGAGCCCGTGGAGGCCACCGAAGCGCCCTGCCCGAGGGCAAGGGAACCGTTGGCCGCGGCCGTGGCTCCGGCGCCCAAGGCGACGGCCTGGGGGGCCAGGGCTTGGGCCGAGGCGCCCAGGGCCACGGACTGGTTGGCGGTGGTGGAGGCGGCGGCGCCCAGGGCCACCGAGTCGGTGCCGCCGGAGGATGCGGAGGCGCCCAGGGCCGTGGAGCTCACCCCCTGCGCCATGGCCTCGTAGCCGCCGGCGAAGGCGGCTTGGGCCGTGGCTTCGGCGTTGTCGCCCAGGGCCGTGGAGGCGGCCCCTATGGCCTGGCTGTTGGAGCCGTAGGCGCTGGCATCGGCGGCTTCGGCTTGGGCGAACGAGCCCTCGGCCGTGCCGTAGGTGGCGGCCTGGAACACGTTGCTGGCGTAGCCCGCGGCGGTGCCCCATTCCCCGGAGGCCGCAGCCGAGCTCCCGATCGCCGTGCCGAAGTCGCCCGAGGCGGTGCTTTGGGCTCCGTACACCGAAGTGTCCGAGCCCGTCGCCGAGGAGAAGGACCCGGCCGCGACGCTGTAGCCGCCTTGGGCGGTGGACTGGAACCCCAAGGCGGTGTCCGCCGCGGTGCCGTCGACTCCGGCGTGGGCCGTGGAGCCCAGGGCCGTGGCGTCGCTGCCATTGGCCTGGGATTGGGTGCCGTAGGAGGAGTCGTAACTGGTGCCATCGGCGCCGGAGCCGCTCAGGGCGCCGGTGGCGGTGTCGTTGCTCCCGTTGCCGTTGTTGTTGAGCTGGTTGCTGCCGGCGATGGCGCTGTAGCCGGTGGCGGTGTCCAGCGAGCCGCTGGGCACCGCGTTTCCGTTGCCGCCGGATTCGGACCCAGTCCCGGTGGCGATGTTGTTGTAGCTGGTGTCCTGGTTGGTCACGGCCCCGGTGGTCGTGTTGGTCCCGCCACCGAAGGCCGCGGCGAAGGCTCCGGAGCAGGGAAGCAGCAGGCCCGCGGCCATAAGAGCCGCGGCGAAGGGCGCTGGAAGGCGCATGGGGGACCTCGAAGGGGGGGCTCCGGTCAGGAAACGCGATTATAGGCCCAAACGCCCCGTGAACATAAGCCTCCAAGTGCCCCGTCCCCGGGATCGCCTCCCGGGGGGATCCGGATCAGGGGTGGTTGAGCACGAAGGCGGCGATGTCGTACCCGGTCCTGCGGTAGGCCTCCTCGGCGCCGAGGTCGATGGCCCGGCGCACGGTATAGGCGGCCACCAAGTGGCCGTCGGCGGTGTGGAGCGTGACGCGGTAAGCGATCACCCCGTCCCCGACGCCCTGGGGCACGAGGTTGAACCAGGCCAGGGCGCGGGTGGCCCCGCTGCCGGTGGCGAACCTCACCAGGGTGGCGTCCAGGAACAGCGCAGGCCCGCCGGGGCTGCCCTGGAAGCCCACCAGGCGGCTTTGGGCGCTCCAGCGCACCGCGGCGTCGGCGTGGTTGGCGGCGGGGACATAGGGCGCATAGCGCGGGGTGCCCTTGAGGCTGTTCAGGAAACCCTGGTCGGAGAAGGGATCCACCACCACCCTTCCGAAGCCCCCCAGGGACAGCGCCGGGGGCTGCGGCGCGCGGGGCGCCCCGGCGCAGCCCGCCAGGAGCGCGGCCGCCGCGGCGAGGAGGGTCAGGGTTCCCCGCAAGGGGGTTCGGGACGGTTCCATGCGTGCGGCTCCCAAAAAAGGATGCGTCTTCACCAGCCTATCCCCAACCCGGCCCCGACCTGGTAATCGGTGCCGCTGGCCGAGCCCGTGGCCGTGGCCGTGAAGGCCCCGCCGAAGGCGTGCTGGTAGGCCAGCCCGGCCGCGGCCTGGCCGTCGTAGGCGCCCACCCCCAGGGCCAGGCGGTCCCTTCGGCCCATGATGCCCGCGGCGCTGGCCGCGGCGTTGGTGGAGGCGGCGCTGAGGGCGCCGGCCACGTCCACTTCGGTCCCCAACGCGTTCACCTGGGACTGAAGGGAGCCGATCTGGTTCTGGATGCCGCCCGCGGTCGCGTCGAGCTGCGACACGTTGACCGCGTCCGTGGGCTGGGTGCCCGCGGCCAAGTTGGTGATCTGGCGGGTCATCCCCGTGGTGTCGTTGCCCACCGACACCGTGCCGGCCCGGTCGGCCAGGGAGCCGGAGCCCAGGGCCACGGAATCCGCGGCCTGGGCCGAGGAGCCCGCGCCCAGGGCCAGGGAATCGGGGGCCTGGGCCCGGCTCGCCCAACCCAACGCGGCGGAATCCTGGCCCGTGGCCGCGGCCGCGGTGCCCAAGGCGGTGCTTTGCAAACCGCTGCCCGTCGATCCGAAGCCTAGTGCCACCGAGCCCCACCCTGACGCCGCGGCCTGCGGCCCCACGGCCGTGGCATTTGCCCCGGAGCCCGAAGAGGCCAGGCCCAGGGCCACGGAGCCCGTCCCTGAAGCCTGGGCCTGGGAACCCGCCGCCAACGCGCCGGCCCCGGCGGCCTGGGTCGCGGCCCCCAGGGCCGTGGCGCTCAAGCCCAGGGCCTGGGACTGGGCCCCCGCGGCCAGGCTGTAGGCCCCGGAGGCCTGGGTCGCGGCTCCCAGGGCCGTGGCGCTCAAGCCCAGGGCCTGGGCCCCCACCCCGGCGGCCAGGCTGTAGCCCCCATTGGCGACGCTTTGGGCGCCCAGGGCCGTGTCCAGGCCCGCGCCGCCCGAGGTCCCGGCCATGCTTCCGGGCCCCACCGCGGTGTCCGACTCGCTGGCCGGCCCGCCCAAGGGATCGTAGCCCGCGTCGCTTTGGGCGCCCACCGCGACGCTGTAGCCGCCCTGGGCCACGCTCAGACCGCCGTCGGCGGTGTTGAGCAGGGTGCCATCGGCCCCGGCCGAGGCGTTCACACCGGTGGCCGTGGCGCCCCCACCGAAGGCCACGCTGCCCGCTCCCGTGGCCGTGTCGCCCCCCCGGCCGTCGTTGGCGCCGTTGGAGGAGCCGGCCTGGGCGAACTCCCCGGTGGCCGTGCTGTAGCTGCCGGTGGCGTTGCTGAGGTAGCCGGTGGCCGTGTCAAAGAAGCTTCCGTCGGTGCCGGCCGTGGCGCTGGCTCCGGTGGCCGTGGAGCCTCCGCCGAAGGCCACGCTTTGGTAGCCCGAGGCCGCGTCATAGCCGTAGTTGTCGGTGACCCCATGGTACACGCCGGCCTGGGAGTCCGCCCCTTGGGCCGAACTGTAGGCGAAGGAGGTGCTGCCGTATCCCACGGCCGTCGCGCTCGGCGCGTTGGCGTTGCTGTAGGCCCCCAGGGATGTGGAGAGCGTATCGGCCGTGGCGCCCGCCCCCAGGGCCGCGGAATCCGCGCCATAGGCCAGGGAACCCGTGCCCGCGGAGGTGCTGGAGACGCCCGAGGCCGTGGAGCCCGCGCCCAAGGCCGTGCTGCCGCCGCCATAGGCCACGCTGACGGCGCCGTAGGAGGAATTCAGGTTGGTGCCGTCCTGGCCCGCGGCGCTGGCGAATCCATAGGCGCTGTCCTGGCTTCCGCCGGCGCCCCCGGAGACGTTCTCCCCGCCGGTGGCCAGGGCCCCCACCGCGGTGTCCCCGCTGCCCCCGGCGCCGGAACTGTCGGCGTTGCCGCCGGAGGCCGAGCCCGTGCCCACGGCCACGTCTTGGTTGGTGGTGTCCTGGTTGGCCACGGCTTGGGGCGCGGCCGTGGTGTCGGTGCCGCCGCCCAGGACATCGGCCTTCAACGGGGCGCGGGGGACTAGGCATAGGCCCGCCCACGCCAGCACAGCGGTGGTGAGGATGGGTGGACGCATGGAATCCTCCAAGGCGGATGCTGGAGTAGTTTAGCAGTTCTTCTGAATATTTGACAAAATATCTTCAATGCCATTTCGGCCCAAACGCCCCAAATGGTATGCGTCCGAGCTGCGATTCCTTTTGAAAACGCAAAAAAGACGCCCGCCCGGGCTTGCCGGACGGGCGTCCAAGGGTCCTAAAGTGCCGCTAAGTCGCTACCAACTGAACCCGCCGCCGGCGCCGAGTTGGGTTTCGGCGGCGTTGCCGTCGGAGGCCAGGGTGACGTTGGCGGTCCAGGGGCCGAAGGCGCGGCTGTAGGCGGCGCCGACCCCGGCCTGGCCGTCGAGACCGCCCACGCCCACGGCCACGCGGTTGACGCCGGCCATGTTGGCGGTGGCGCCGAGGGCGTTCATGGCCGCGCCGCTGACGGCGCCGATCTGGCTGACGCGGGTGTTGACGGCGTTGATCTGGCTGGAGAGGGAACCCTGGACCGCGTCGAGCTGGTTGAGGTTGACGGCGTCGGTGCCCTGGGTGGCCGGGGCGACGTTGGTGATCTGGCGGGCGAGGCCGGTCTGGGAGTCGCCCACGGAGACGGTGTTGGCGCGGTTGGCCAGGGAGCCGGAACCCAGGGCCACGGAATCGGCGGCGGTGGCTGAGGAGGCCGCGCCCAGGGCGGTGGTGGAGAGGCCCGAGGCGACGCTGTTGGCGCCGAAGGCGGCGCCGTTGAAGCCGGAGGCCGAGCTGGCGTAGCCGTTGGCCGTGGCGCCCGTGCCGGCGGCGGAACTCGCGGCGCCGCCGGCGGTGGAGAATTGGCCGCTAGCCGAGCTTTGGGCGCCGAGGGCCGTGCTGAAGAGGTTGGAGGCGGAGCTGGAAGCGCCCAGGCTCGTGGCCTCGTATCCTCCAGCGGAGCTGTAGGCACCCAGGGCGCAAGTGCCGTATTTCGTGGATTGGGCCGCGGTGCCCAGAGCGACGCTGTCGCCGCCGTTGGCCGTGGCGTTCACCGCGGTGGAGGCGCCGTCGGCCGTGGCGCTGTCGGAGCCGATGGCGATGTTGCCATTGGTCTGGGTCGCGGAGTGGGTCGTGGCGTTGGAGCCCATGGCGATGTCGCCGTTGCCGTAGGCGACTGAATTGAAGCCGGTGGCGGTGCTGTTGGTGCCGTCGGCGGTGCTGTTGGTGCCGGTGGCGGTGCTGGCGTAACCGCTGGCGCTGCTGAAGGAGCCGCTGACGGTGCTTGCGTAGCCGCTGGCTTTGGTCACGTAGCCGCTGGCGGTGCTGTAGGAGCCGGTGGCGGTGCTGTAGGAGCCGCTGGCGGTGCTGTAGGAACCGCCGGCGGTGCTGCCTGCGCCGGTGGCGGTGCTGTAGGAACCGCTGGCGGCGCTGTAGGAACCGCTGGCGTTGCTTGCGTAGCCGGTGGCGGCGCTGTAGGAACCGGTGGCGGAGCTGTAGGAACCGGCGGCGGTGCTGAATTGCCCGTAGGCCGTGTTGTCGGAAGTATTATTCGTCCCTGCATTGGCGCCAGTGCCGGTGGCCAGGTTTCCGGAGGCGTCCTCGTAGGATTCGATGCCCGTGCCGGAAGTGCCGCTTCCGCTGGCTCCGGCCACGGCCTGGGAGGCCCAGGGCAAGAGGAAAACGGTTAAGATCCACGCAGTCCGTAGGCGGGGCATAGGGCCTCCTTGGTCTTTTAGGGGATGGTCGATTTGCATGCGAAGATTTGGATGCAAAAGATGGTAGAACTTGCGAGAGTTCAAAACAACAAAATACGTTTGTCTTAAATTTCGGTCCATCCGGAGCCGGGGAGGCTTGGAGCCGCAGGTTAGGGCTGCGGATCTCCGGTTTCGGGTTTCGGGTCGTCCGCCGGCGGGGCCATGCCCTCGAGTTCCAACTCCTCGGGATGCTCCTCAAGTCCCAACGCCGCGCCCTCCCCGTCGCGGGGACGGGGTTCGTTGATGAGCGCGTGCAGCCTCAAATCCAGTTCGGCGGTGGCGCGCGAGGCCGCGTCGAAGCGGCGGCGTTCCTCCTCCAGGGCGGCCTGCGCCTTGCGCAGTTCGTCCAGGAGCACCAGGGCGGTGTAGATCGCCACCCGGTGGATGGGTTCGCCGGGCTTGGGGCGGGCCAATTCGCGCATGCGGGTGTCCAGGCCCGCGGCCAGGTCGCGCATGGCTTGGGGGTCGACGCTGCCGGTGAGCGTGAACTTGTGGCCGAAGATGGTGGCCTCGGTGGAACTGCGTCCCATGGATCCCCCCGGGGCGCTCACAGGCGGGCCCCTTCCAGGGTGGCCAGCAGTTCCTCCACCCTGCGTCTGAGCGTTTGGCGTTCCTTGGCGAAGGCCTGCAGTTCGCGCCGTCGGCGGCGCAGGTCGGCCCGTTCCTCGCGCAGGCGTTCCACCTCGCCGAGGCGGCCGCGCAGTTCTTCGGCGGCTCGGGTCCGTTCGGCGGCTTCGGTGCGGGCACGGTCGAGTTCTCCGCCCAATTCTTCGAGCCGGCTTTCGAGCCGGGACCGTTCGGCGGCGGCCGCGGAGAGCCGCGAGCGGGCCTCGGTGAGCTCGGATTCCAGGAGGGCCAGGCGCTCGCCGGGAAGGCGCGCGGACTCGAGCCCGGACCGCAGGCCGGCGTTGGCTTCTTCGAGCTCCTCGGCCGCCTTTTCGAGTTCCCGTTCCTTCGCGTTGGCGGACTCCAGGGCCGCCTGGAGTCCCCGGCACTCCTCGCGGAGGCGGTGTTCGGAATCCAGCAGGGATTCCAGGCGGGCGTTGACCGCCTTCAACTGGCTTTCCAGGGAGAAGGAGCGGTGGTGGGCCTCGGCCAGGGCCGATTCGGCGTCCCGGGTCCGCGCCCGGGCCTCCTCGAGGGCCTCCACGCTGGCGGTGGGCATGAGCTCGTGGCCCTGGGCGGCCATCACTTGGGCCTCCAATTGGCGGATGAGCGTCTCCAGGCGGGCGCGCTCCAGGGCGTGCGCGGCCTCCTCGGACTCCAGGCGCGCCTTCAACTCGGAGGCCTCCTGCTCGGCCTCCAGGGCCCGGGCTTCCCGGAGAGGGTCCGGGGCGGGCGCGGCGGCGCATTCCTCGAGGCGGGCGCGGCATGCCTCGAGTTCGGCACGCAGGCCCTCGGCCGTGGCGCGGCCCGTCTCCAGGGCCTCGGCCAGGCGAGCGGCCAGGTCCCGGTTCTCGCGCCGCAGCGCGGCCACGAGCAGTTCGGTCTGGGCGATGCTGGAGGCGAGGCGTCCCAGCGATTCCATGGTCGCGCCTAGCGGCGCACCTCCACCGGAAGCGCGGTCTCCAGGCGCCGGATGAGGTCCTCGTGGCGGGCGTTGACCTCGGCGTCGGTGAGGCTGCGCTCCTCCGAGGCGTAGGTGAGGCGGAAGGTGAGGCTGCGGCGGTCCGCGGGCAGCGGGGGACCCTGGAAGAGGTCCAGGAGGCGCACCGGGGAGAGGCCGCCCTCCGTGCGCAGGAAGTCCAGGACCTTGCCCGCCGGCAGGTCCGGGGGCAAAAGGCAGCTGAGGTCGCGTTCCACCGCCGGCACCCGGGGGAAGGGCGTGTAGCGGGCGTCCTTGGCCAGGGGCTTGGCCGGGTTGAGGGGCTCCAATTCCAGCGCCAGGGCCTCTCCCAGGCCGCGGGGCGCGTCCAGGGCGCCCAAAAGGGCGGGATGGAGGGCCGCCAGGGTGCCTTGGAGGCCGCCCAGGCTCACCGCGGCGCAGCGGCCGGGATGGGCCCAGGACGGGAGCGCCGCCCCTTGGGCCGCGGCCGCTCGGAAGGTGAGCCCCAGGGAGGCCGCCAGGGACTCCGCCAGCCCCTTGAGGTCGTGGAAGTCCCAGGCCCGCGCTTTGCCCAGCCAATGAGCGGCCGCGGCCTCGCCGGCGAGCACCACGCCCAGGCGCGGCGTTTCCCGCACCCCCTGGGGACCCTTCACGAACACCGTGCCCCACTCGAAGAACGCCGCGCCGGAGCGGCCGCGCCGGAGGGCCTCGAAGGCGGCCTCGGCCAGGCCCGGCAGAAGGCTGGGCCGCAGCCGCGAGAGTTCGGCGCTGAGCGGATTGTCCACGGTCGGGGCGGCCCCGGACAGCCCCCAGGCCTCGGCCCGGCCCGGGTCGAGGTAGCTGAGGGTGGAGGCCTCCCGCAGGCCCAGCGCGGCCAGCCGGGCGCGCACGAGGCGCCCGTTGGCCCAGGCCTCGTCGTCGGGGTCCGGCGCCCGAACGGCGGCCAGCTCCGTCCCGGGGAGGGAATCCACGCCGGCCATCTGCAGGAGTTCCTCGGCCAAGTCGGCCTCGCCGCGCACATCGCCGCGCCACGACGGTGGGGTCACCCGCAGTTCCCCGGGTTCCGCGTTCCCGGGGCCGGCCGCCGGCTCCACCGCGAAGGCGCGGCGCCGCATCAGTTCGGCCATCTCCCCCGCGTTCCAGGCCGATCCCAGGAGGGCGTTGACCCGCGCCGGGCGCAGGACCACGGGACCGGGGGCGGCGCCGGGGGCCCCCACGCGGGCCCGCTCCCCGTCCAGGCCGCCACCCCCCGCCGCGAGGATGAGCGCCACGCAGCGGTCCATGGCCTCATCCACGGCCCGCGGGTCGACCCCGCGTTCGAAACGCCGGCTGCTTTCGCTGTGCAGGCCCAGGCGCCGCGAGGTGCGCCGCACCGCCTTCGCCGGGAACACGGCGGCCTCCAGCACGAGGTCCCGGGTCTCCGCGGACACGGCCGAGTGGGCCCCTCCCATGATCCCGGCCAGGGCCTGGGGTCCCCGGCCGTCGGCGACGACGGTGTCCGCGGGGTCCAACGCGCGCTCCTGGCCGTCGAGCGTGGTGAGGCGCTCCCCGTCCGCGGCGGCCCGCACCGCGAGCGGGCCCTCCAGCCGGGCCAAGTCGAAGGCGTGCATGGGTTGGCCGTATTCCACCAGGACGAAGTTGGTCGCGTCCACCGGCAGGTTGATGGGCCGAATCCCGGCCTTCTCCAGGAAGGACCGCATCCAAGCAGGGGACGGGCCGACGGCCACCCCACGCAGCACGCGCGCGGTGTAGTAGGGGCAAAGGGCGGGATCGGCGGATACCGCCAAGGGGGAAGCCCCGTGGGCCGCGGGGACGCCCGCCAGGGCGCGGGTGGGGTCCTTGAGGGCCAGGCCCCCGAGGGCCGCGACCTCCCGGGCCAACCCGCGCAGGCTGAGGTGGTCGGGACGGTTGGCCGTGGTCTCGAGGGTGAGCACGGGGTCGTCCAGGCCCAGGGCCGCGGCCAAGGGAGTGCCGGGCGCCAGGGAAGGCTCCAAAAGCATCAGGCCGTCGACCCCCGGCGTCCCGGGCAGGCCCAATTCCTCGGCCGAGCAGAGCATGCCCTCGCTGGCCACACCCCGGATCTTGCTGCGCTTGATGCGCATCCCGCCGGGAAGCTCGGCCCCTTCCTTGGCCAGGGGCACGGTGATCCCCGCCTCGACGTTGGGCGCACCGCAGACGATGGAATACTCCCGGGCCCCGTCGGTGACCCGGCACAGGGACAGGCGTTGCGCGTCGGGGTGGGGGGAGCGTTCCAGCACCCGGGCCACCACCACCTCACGCAGCGAGGCTCCCGGGTCCTCGACGGCCTCCAGACCTATGCCCGCGCGCATGAGCAGTTTCTGGAGTTCCCCCAGTTCCGCGGGAACATCGACCCAGGTTTTGAGCCACGAAAGGGGGAAGCGCATGCCGGAAGGACCTCAAAAAAAAGATGAATCCGCGCCGAAAACCCGAACAAATATGGCATGGAGCGCGGGCGCGTTCAAGGCGTTCCGCCGGGGCCTCCGGGCCAGGAGTTGACCCCGGCGCGCTGGAGGGCCAGGCGTATGTCCGCGCGCCCGGGCGCCAGGTCCCGGGCCCGGGTGAGGGATTCCCGCGCGTCTTTGAGGTCGCCCACCCGCAGTTGGGTGGCGCCGAGGTTGTACCAGGCGTTGACGTAGCCCGGATCGGCCTGGAGGGCCCGGCGGAAGTCCGCTTCGGCCGAGAGGTAATCGCCAAGCTCGTAGTCCGCGTTGCCCAGATTGAAGGGGAACACCGGGTCCTCGGGCTTGATCTCGGCGGCGGTGGCGTAGTCCCGGCGGGCCTCGGCGTAGGAGCCGGCGTTTTCCGCGGCCACCCCAAGCTCGTTGTAGCGGATGGCGAAGTCGCCCAGCAGGTATCGGGAGGTGGCGGCGTCGACGGGCCGCCGCAAGGCGCCCCGCAGCGGGACCGCCCCCAGGCGCGCCAGCGCCGCGGCCCTTTGGGCCGGGGAATCGGTCCGCGATTTCGGCGGCCCAAAGGCCAGGGGCACGCACCAATAGTCCGGGCCGTAGGGCACCAGGCGCCAGCCCGTCACTTTGGGGCCGAAACGATCGAAGGTCGCGAAGGCCGGCCTTTGGACGTTTTCATCCAGGGTGGCCTGGGTCAAGGGGCCCACGCTTTCCGCGCCCAGGGGCCGACCCGTCTCCGGGAAGCGGACGTCGGGCCAATGCCGCTCGACGTCGTGGCGCACCCATTCCATGGGCAAGACGGCCAGCCCGACGACGGCCACGTCGGGCCGCACCCCCAGCACGCGCTGGGTGTACCAGAGGGGGAAGACCACGGCGTCGCCCTGGGCCAGCAGAAGGGCGTTTTTGGGGAGCGTCTCCAATTCGGCCCGGGCCATGTCCAGGGCCAGGGTGTAGCCGGAGAGGTCCAGCGAGGGGGCCTCGGCCCGCGCGTAGGCGGCGCAGGCCAGGGCCGTCAGGGCCAGCGCCGCGGCGCGCGCGGCGCGGGAGCGGAGCAGGCGCGCCGCCGGGGCCAGCGCGCGTCCGGCCAGCAGGGCCTGGCAGAGGTAGGCCGGGAAAAGGTAGGGGTGCAGCAGCGTCAGGCGGTCGGGCTTCAGGTTCATGTACAGCGAACACGCCGCCAGCGTCGCCAGGATCCCGGCGGCCCAGGCCTTTGGAGCGGCCTCGCGGCGTCCGATCCAAAGGCCCGCCAGGGCCAGGGGCGTGAGGACCCAGGCGCCCTCACGAAGCATGAGCCCCAGGGCGTAGCGCAGTTCGGCCCAACTGGTCCCCACGGACCGGCTGATGTCCGTGGTGGCGTATTGCAGGCGCAGCACGCAGAAGAGCAGCCCGCCCAGGTCGTGGATGCCGCCCCAATTGAGCCGCGGTTGGAGCGCCGAGCGGAGGGGAAGGTAGAGGTACAAGGCCAGGCCCGGAAGCAGCATCCAGGCGTCCCGCCAGCGCCGTCCGGGCCGCGCGCGGTCTGCCAGGAGCACGGCATAGGCCGGGAGCAGGGGGAGCTGGCTCATGTAATGGTGGGCCAAGGCCAAGCCCAGCAAGAGCCAGAAGAGGCGCAGCCGCCGCGGGCCGGCCGGGCCGGGGGGCGCCAGAAGGCCGAGCAGCCCCAGGGAAAGCAGGTTGTTGAGCTGGTAGATGCCGCCCTTGGCGGTGAGGGCGTTGTGCCAGAAGACCGGGCCCAGCCCCAGCGCCACGGCGGGCAGGGCCGCCGCCGCGAGCGCCATTGCCCCGGATGGGGCCCCTTCCCCGGGTTCCGGAGCCGGGAGCAGGATGAAAAACAGGAGCGCCACGCCCAGGGCCCCGAACAGCGCCGCCAGCAGGGTCACGGGCTCGGCCGGGCCGCCCAAGCCACCGACCATACGGGCGGCGAGGAGGCTCAGGCGGGTGAGGAGGGTGTGGAGCGGATATCCCGGAGGGTGGGCCACGCCCAGCACCGCGGCGTCGGTGACGGTCTCACCGCTGTCGTCGAGGTAGATGGAGCCGCAGTGGGTGCCTACATAAAGGCAAAAAAAGGACAGGAACAGCGCCGCCCCGGCCAGGGCCGCCGCGTGCGCCGGGTTGCGACGCGGTTGCGGCACTTCGGGGCCGGGCCTATTCGGCCTGGAGCTGGTGGAAGTAGGTGCTGAGGGCCTCCAGCTCGCCGGGCCGGGACTCGATGATGCGCAGCCCCATGCGCCAGCGGCCGTAGATGTCGAAGGCGTTGCGCTTGGCCCAGGCCACCTGGGTGCGGACCACGAACCGGCGGGGGGGACGGTCCAGGTTCACGGCGACGTCGAGCACGGTCATGGGGTCCAGCTCGATGTCGCTGTGGATTTGGAGGCCGCTCAGGCTGAGGTTCACGGTGCGTCCCCCAAAGGTGTCGCCCGGGCCGAGGTAGTGCACGCTGGAGCGGTTCAACGGGAGGGACTGGACCACGCAGTCCACCGGAAGGACCTTGGTGACGCGTTTGCGTCCGCGGGCTTCGGGTTTGTTCGGGCGCATGAGGGGCCTTAAGGGGATGCGGTGGAGGCCGACGTTGCGGCGGCCCGTGATTTGGCTGTGTTCCCGGGCTTTGCCGTCCATCGGCGTCCTCTAAAGAAAAGTTTGCCGGAGGTGGGACTTGAACCCACATGCCCACTGAAGGACGAAGGATTTTGAGTCCTTTGTGTCTGCCATTTCACCACTCCGGCTAAGCCGGGGAATCGTATCCGGGTTTTCTTGGAGGGTCAACCCGCATACGCAAGGTCCCTATAGGGGCGGAGAGCCCCATTTTGGTTCCGTGCATTGGAATCAGATTCCGGATCCAGGCAAACGGAACGGCCAGGACCCCTGAATATGCCCAGGACTTTGCCTTTGACAAAGCTTTTTCGTGATGTTAGCGTTTGATGTACGAAGCTTTGTCCGGGAAAGCCCCTGGTAATTTGGAGTTTTTGTGCCCGAGGACAAAAAGACCATCGTTAAGATGGCGCACATCTACTCCCAAGAAGGTCGCTGGGACCGCGCCATCGCGGAATACAAGAAGCTGATCGCGTTGGAGCCCGAGGATTTCAATTCCCACTCCACGCTGGGGGATGTTTATTTCAAAAAAGGCGATCTTCAGTCCGCCTTCGAGACCTACCTTCTGTGTTTTGACGCCTATTCCCGGCTGGGACAAGCCGACAAGGCGGCTTTGGCGCAGTCCAAGCTCCTCAAAATCGATCCTATGGCCTTGAAGGAGGAGGATCGGCGCAAGCTGGGGATGGTGCGCAGACTCCAGGAGGCCGACGCCCTTTACGAGGCCGGCGAATGGTCCAAGGCCGCCGCGGGCTATGACGCGGTCCTGCGACTGGATCCGGACCGTTTCGACCTCTACATCAAGGTGGGCGACCTTCTGTTGAAGGTGGGGGACCGCCGGGGCGCCTGCGCGCGCTACAAGGAAATCGGGAACCTTTACCTGAACAACCGCCTGGTGCGCAAGGCGTTGGCCGTGTTCCAAAAGGTCCTGGAGATCTTCCCCGACGATTTTGAGACGCATGCGGCCCTGGCGGACCTGCACGTGAAGGCCGGCAATGAGAGTGAGGCGAAAAAGGAGCTGCTCTACGTCACGGAGGTCCTGTTCCTGAGGGGCGACCTGGACCGGGCTGCGCAGTTCGCGCAGCGGGCCGAGCAACTGAAGGCCATAGAAAGCTACAACTATCTGGGGCACATCGAATTCAAACGCGGCCACCCGGATCAGGCCAGGGTTTGGTTCGACAAGCTCCTGAAGTTCAAGCCCAGCCATGGCGGTGCGCTCTGGGGCATGGCCCAGGTGCACCTCGCCGAGGGGCGCCAAGCCGATGCCCTGCAGGCCCTGGCCAAGGTCGCCAAAACGGACCGCTACTATGGCGAAGTCCTGGCCACCCGCGCCGACCTCGACGCCGCGGAACGTCCCGACGATGCGCGCGCCGCCTACCTGGAGGCTTTTGGCCTGCTGCGGGCCAGGGGCGCGTTCGCTTTGGCGCGCGAGGTCCGGGAAAAGGCTTTGAAATTGGGTGTTCCGGCCTCCGATTTGTCCCTGCCTTCGGTGGAGGCGGACGGGAATTACGGGGAGACTCCCGTCACCAGGGCGGAGCCCGGCTTGAATCGGCCCGGGGGGGCGGGGTCGGCGGGGGATCAAGGGTCTTTGGAGGCATCGCCCGGATCCGGGGATGGACCCTTGTCCAAGGCCGAGGACGAGCGAATTCCCGCCGCGGAGTCGCGGACCCCACCGGATCGAATCGAAAACGCGGGCACCGCGGGCGCCAAGTCGGTGAGTCCGGAC
>DAIDJD010000248.1 GCA_027451505.1 candidate division FCPU426 bacterium | reverse complement strand
GGTCCCCTTCTCCACGATGTTGAAGTACGTCCAGCACGCCGCCGCATGCGGGCATGTGCTCCGGCGTCGGGACTACCTCCTGTACTACGGCACGCCCTTGACGGCGCCCTTCGGGGACCGTTATCACGGCCTTGAACTGCGGTGGGTCGTCCTTCCCCTGGTCTTAACCCTGGCCCTGTGGATCCTCCCCGGGGCGGCGGCGCCGGGATTGCGCCCTTCCCGGAGGCTGGCGCTATGGGCGGCCTGCGTCCTTCCCCTGGGCCTGGGATGGATCGGCACCGACAAAAACCGTTGGGAGATGCTTAGCTTGCTGCAGGTGGTGGTCGCCCTGGCCTCCGGATTCGGGGACGCCACCTGGAGCGGGCCGCGTCGGTCCCTTATCCGGGCGGCCTATGCGGTACCACTGGTGGTGGTGGTTTTCGCCACCAGGATCGCCCTTTTCGACGGGTTCATTCCACGCCGCCTGGACGGCCCGGCCCTAAGGACGTTCCCGGCCTATGTCCGGGACCAGTTCACCCGGGAACCCCTCCAGTAGGAACGGAGGGCTCACCCGGAAGCCCCCGGTCGGGGACGCGGAGGTCAGCCAGTGCCGCCAGGACCACCGTCAGGGAGGCGGCCACCAGCGTGAAAAACACGGCGTAGTGGCGTTCGTAGTTGAAGACCAATACGTAGGGTAGCGCGTAGGCCGCACCCGCCGCCGCGGCCGCCAGCGTAAGCGCGCGCCCCTCCGGTCCGCCCCGGAACCAAAGGATCCCCAGGGCCAGCGCCCAACCCAATTCCCCGAGGCGGCCGAACAGGACGCTCGCGCGGGCCCAGACCCGCTCCGCGGGGTTCGGGATGTCCTCGAAGGGGGCCGGCTCCAAGGAGATGAAGAAGTGGGACCATTTGCGGGCCTCAAAGCGGAGGCATGCCCCTGGATGGGCCCTGATCCAGGCGAGGGCCCGGGCCTTGAAGAAGTCGTCCCAGGCCCATTCGTCCTTGAAGGCGGGGAAGCGGTGGCCTAAAACCGCCTCCAACCCGGATCCCGGGGAGGAGCCCGGAACCAGCGGCAGCCCCGCGCCCCCCCGCGCCAGGATCTCGCGGTAGTAAGCGCCGAGGGGAACCGGATGGGGTGGGAAGACGGTTTCGTCCAGGCTGATGTGGGGGTAGACCGCACGGCTTTGGCTGTTGAACCCGCGGTACAGGTTTTCCCCCTCCCAACTGGTACCCAGGGTGAAGCGCCCCAGGGCGGCGTTGCGGGCCCCCCAGGCTGCCAGGATTAGCAGGCAGGCGACCGTCACCGCGGCCAGCCGCCGGGATCGCGTCCGCGCGGCCCAGGCCAAGGCCGGAGCCAGCGAAAGGAGCCACACCGCCAACAGGCTGCTTTTGGTAAGGGCCATCAGGGTGGAAAGCGCCAGGGCCCCGGCCGCGAGCCCTGGCCCATCGCGGAGTCCCCGTTTCCAGCAGGCCGCGGAAAGCAGGAACGCGAGCGTCCAAAGGGGCAGCCATTCGGTCAGGAGGCCCTCCTCGTATTGGATGGCGCTGGAGTATCGCAGGATGGGTTCCAGGACCGCGAGGG
>DAIDJD010000247.1 GCA_027451505.1 candidate division FCPU426 bacterium | reverse complement strand
CCTCCGTGAACAGGTCCACCCCGTCGGCCAGCGACGCCGTCAAGAGGGCCACCGCCAGGTGGTGGTAGAAGCAGCGGCCGCCGTAGACCACGGCGAAGGGCATGCAGGCGTAGAGCGCGGCGGCGGCCAATCCCAGGCGGGGGCCGCCCAGCTTGCGCCCCAGGCGGGCCAGGGACAGAAGGGTGAGGCCCTCCAGGAGCACGGCCCAAAGGCGGGCCGCGTCCAGGGCCAGGCGCTGCGGGACCAGGGCGACGAAGGGGGCCGCGCTCAGGGGCGCGAGCCAGGAGGCCGACAGCGGGAAGAAGCCGTCCTCCCAGAGGCCGCCGGCCTGGGGCCGGTGCCCCGCGGCCAAGCCGCGGACCACCTCCACGAACAGGCCCTCGTCCCAGAAGCAACCGGCCCGCGCCACCGCGGCCCAGCGCAGGCCCAGGCCCACGGCCACCACCGCGGCCAGCAGCAGGCCTTGGCTCGGGCTGAACCCGGCGGGGCGGATCGGGCGCGGGCTTCCGGGGCTGGGGGCGGGGTCCATGGGGTGGGGAGAGCGCGGGAGCGTGGGATTCGGGGCCCTTCCGGCGAAGGGGAAGCGGCCCGGGGCCAAACACGGGGAAGGGGGACGCGTATGCCGTTGTGGGTGCTGTGCGGCGTGGCCGGTTCGGGCAAGACCACCCAGGGCCGGGGCTTGGCCCGGGCCCTGGGTGTGGGCTTCCTCGACGCCGACGACTTCCATCCCGAAGCCAACATCGCCAAGATGCGTTCGGGATCGCCCCTGGGGGAGTCCGACCGGTGGGCTTGGTTGGAGGCCCTCGCCGCCGGGCTGGGGGCGCTCAAGGGGGCCCCGGCCGTGCTGGCCTTCCCTGGGCTAAAGCGGTCCCACCGAGCCGAGGTGGCGCGGGTCCGCCCCGACGCCCGCTTCGCCCTTTTGGAGGCCCCCCCGGGGCTCATCGGCGAAAGGCTGCGCCTGCGGGGAGGCTTCTTCCCCCCGGAACTGGCCGCGAGCCAGTTCCGGGACCTGGAGCCCTGGGACGAGGGGCCGCGTTTCGACGCCGGCCTGCCCTCGGGGGAAGTGGCGGCCCTGCTGCGGGCCTGGGCCGGGGCGGGTTAGGCGGGCCCCTCCAGGGGCTCGGCCACCAGGTAGATCCCCTCCACGGCGGTGATGCGCACCCGGGCGCCGGCCTTGAGGTCCCCGCCCGGGAGCTTGACCCCCCAGTTGGCGCCCTTGAGCGTCAGGCGGGTCTGGCCGTCGGCGCTGTCCTGGGCCAGGGAGGCCGTCATCCCGATGAACTCGCCGCCGTAGCGGTTCGGGGGCAGGGTCGGGGCCGGGCCGCGGTCGGAGTGGCGCCGGTTCAGGGCCCGGGCCGCCAGCACCGTGGTCACCGAAAGCGCCGCCCACAGCACCAGGGCCCATCCCGCCGGAAGGCCCGGGGCCAGCAGCATCACCGCGCCGGTGAGCAGGCAGGACACCCCGGTCCAGAGGAAGACCAGGGCCGGGACCACCAGCTCGCCGGTCATGAGGGCCACCCCCAGGGCCAAGGCCCACCAGAACGAGACGTGCGCGGCGAAGGGGTCCATTCAGCGTCCCCCGCCCTGGGCCCCCCGGCCGGCGTCCCCCAAAAGCGCGGCCAGGCCGCCGATGCTGGCGACGTTGGCCCCGAATTCCGCCGGGATCATGACGATCTTGGCGTTGGGGTTGATCGCGGCCAGGGCCTCGATGTACTTCTGGCCGAGGAAGTAGTTGATGGCCACCTCGCCCCCGCCCTTGACCGACTCGGCCACGAGCCGGGTGGCCTCGGCCTGGGCCATGGCGATGGCCTTGATGGCCTCGGCCTCGTTGCGGGCGGCCTCCAGCTTGCCCTGGGACTCCAGCACCGCCGCCTGGCGCCGCCCGTCGGCCACCTTGACCTGGGACTGCTGCTCGCCCTCGGCCGTGAGGATCTTGGCGCGCTTCTCCTGGTCGGCCTTCTTCTGCTCGCCCATCGCCGCCAGCAGGTCCGCCGGCGGGCGTATGTCGCGGATCTCAACGCGGGTCACCTTGATGCCCCAGGTCTGGCAGGCCGCGTCGAGCTCCTTGAGGATCTCCTCGTTCATCTTGATGCGTTCGGAGAGGACCAGGTCGAACTCGCGCAGGCCGATCACGGAGCGCACGTTGGCCAGGGTCAACTGCTGGGTGGTGGAGACGTAGTTGGCGACGTTGTAGGCGGCCTTGTAGGCGTCCACGATCACCAGGAACACGATGGCGTCCACCGTGACGGTGGCGTTGTCCTTGGTGATGACCTCCTGGCTGGGGATCTCGACGGCGTGCTCCATCATGTTCATGCGCCGCCCCACCCGGAACACGAAGGGCATCACGAAGTGCAGTCCGGGCCTCAGCGTGGAGACGTACTTGCCGAAGCGTTCGAGCATGGCTTCGTAGCCTTGGTCGACCGTCACGACGCTTTTGGCGACCAGGACCGCCGCGAACACGACCAGGACGGCTAGAAAGAAAAGTGCAGCGGGCATGTCCCCTCCGGGAGCATTTGGGAGAAGCCGGATTATAGGCCCCCCGCGCGGGCGGGGCTACCCCGGCGCACGCCGCTGGCCGGGCCTCAGGACTGGGCGGCGACGATGTCGCGGAAGTAGCCCGGCCGCCCCGCCAGCTCGGCGGGGGTGCCCAGGTCGGACACGCGCCCTTGGTCGAGCACGGCCACCCGCGCGCAGCCCATCACGGCCCCGGCGCGGTGGCTGATGATGAAGGCCGAACGCCCCTCCAGGCGGCGGCTCAAGGCCCCCAGCACCCGGCGCTCGGTCTCGGCGTCCAGCGCGCTGGTGCAGTTGTCCAGGATCAGCGCCTCCGGGGACGCCACCAGGGCCCGGGCCAGGGCCAGGCGCTGGCGCTGGCCGCCGGAGAGGGAAAGCCCGCGCTCGCCCAGGGGGCTGTCCAGCCCGCGCGGCTGGGCCCGCACGAACCCCTCCAGGTCCGCGTCGGCCAGGGCCGCCCAGATCCCCTCCTCGGGGGCCCCGGGCCGGCCGAAGCGGAGGTTGTCCCGCAGGCTGCCCGAGAACAGCAGGGGGTCCTCCGCCACCAGTCCGAAGGCCCCGCGCAGGGAGGCCAGGTCCCAGTCGCGGGCGTCGCGCCCGTTGACGAGGATGCGCCCCCCACCGACGTCGTAGAAGCGCAGCAGCAGGGCCATGAGGGTGGACTTGCCCGAGCCGCTGGGCCCCACCACCCCCACCCGCTCGCCAGCGCGCAGCCGCAGGTCCACCCCGCGCAGGGCCCAGGGCCCGTGCTCGCCGTAGCGGAAGGACACGCCTTCGAAGCGCAGTTCCTCGATCCGGCCGGCGAGCCGGGGCGCCCCCGCGCGGTTGGCCACCGTCGGGCCGCGGTCCAGGAGCTCGTAGACCTTGGCCAGGGAGCCGCTGGCTTCGCTGACGAGCTGGGGCAGAAGGCACACCTGCAGCACGGCCGGGTAAAGGCTGGTGACGTACCCGTTGAAGGCCACCAGGGTGCCCAGGGTGGCCCGGCCGCGCAGGTAGAGTTCTCCGCCGACGAAGAAGACCAGAAGGTAGCCCAGGTGCAGGCACAGCCCGTTGAGGGAGCCGTAGAGCGCCCGCAGCCGGGTCTGCTCGACGTTGAGACCGGCGTGGTAGGTGGCCCGGGCGCGGAAGGCCGCCGACTCCATGTCCTCGGTGGCGTAGCCGCGGATGACCCGCGCGGCGTGGACCTTCTCGGCGACCATGCCCATCAGGATGCCCCAGCTTTCGCGGTTGACGCGGCTTTGCTCCTCCATGGCCGCGCGCAGGGCCAGGAAGGAGGCGACCATCAGGGGGAAGACCGCGCCGACGGCGAGGGCCAGGACCGGGCTCATATGGAGCAGGATGCAGGCCCCGCCCAGCACCACCGCGACGTTGGCCAGCGCGTTGACGATGTTGGCCGAGAGCTGCTGGGTCAGGTTGGCCGGGTCCTGCAGGGCCACCGCCAGCAGGCGGCCGGCGTGCGAGGCGTCGTAGAACTCCTGGGATTGGGCCAGCAGGCCCGCGGCCAGGCGGGTCCGGGTGAGCTGCGCCACCACCGCCAGGAGCCGGGTGAGCAGCCGGTTGAAGAGCCATTGCAGCCGGAAGTTCAGGGCCAGCACGGCCACGCCCACCGCCGCCAGCAGGGCCCAGCGCTGCACGGCGAAGGGGGCGTGCGCCGCCAGGGACGGCACCAGCACGTCGTCGACCATGGCCTTGGCGGCGTAGGGCCACCAAAGCCCCAGCGCCGCCCGCAGGGCCACGTTGACCCCCAAAAGCGCCAGGGCCCCGGGGTGGGGCAGCACCATTTCGCGGAGGTAGCGGCGGAAGAGCCCCGCCGACGGGCGCGCGGCGCGGCTCAAGGGGCGTCCCCGAAGGCGTGGGCGCGGGCCAGGCGCGCGTAGGCCCCGTCGGGGGAGCGCAGCAGATCCTCCGGGGGCCCCTGTTCGGCCACCCGTCCGTCCTCCAGGACCACGACGCGGTGGCAGCGCCGGAGGGTGGAGAGGCGGTGGGCGATGATGAGCGCCGTGCGGCCCTCCAGAAGGCGGTCGACCGCCCGCTGCATGCGGGCCTCCTCCAGCGAATCCAGGGCCGAGGTGGCCTCGTCGAGCACCACCACCCGGGGGTCGATGAGCAGGGCCCGGGCCACGGCCAGGCGCTGGCCCTGGCCCCGCGAGGGCGCCGCGCCGGAGTCGGCGCCCAGCGGGCAGTCCAGGCCGCGGGGAAGGGAGCGCACGTAGTCGGCGATCTGGGCCGCCTCCAGCGCGGCCCAGACCTCGGCGTCGGGCGCGTCCGGGCGGCCGTAGGCGACGTTGGCGCGCACCGTGGCGCTGAAGAGGGTCAGCTCCTGGGGGACCACGCCGATGAAGCGGCGCAGGGTGCGCGCGTCGATCTCCCCCAGGGGGATGCCGTCCAGGAGCACCCGGCCGGATTCCGCGGGATAGAACCCCAGGATGAGCTGCACCAGCGTGGTCTTGCCGCAGCCCGTGCGGCCCACCAGGGCCACGCGCTCCCCGGGCTCCACGCTCAGGTCCAGCCCCTTGAGCACGGGCCGGCCCGGGACGTAGGAGAAGCGCAGCCCCTCCACGGCGACGGCGCCCCGCAGGGAGGTCAGGCGGCGCTTGCGGTGGCGCTCGGGGTCCTCCTCGGCCTCGCGCAGGAGGTCCAGCACCCGGCGGGCCGACACCGCCGACTGCTGCCAGGTGTTGACCAGGTTGAAGGCGCCCTGCACCGGCGCCAGGATGAACGTGATGAATCCGGTGAGGGTGACCAGTTCGCCCAGGCTCAAGGCGCGGTCGTAGACCAGCACGCACCCGGCGGCGTAGGCCGCCTGGGAACTGAGCCCGGCCACGAAGCCCCCCCAGGAGCCCATGGCCGCGCCCTCCAGGGTCATGCGCGTCCAGGAGTCGGCGGAGGCGCGCCCGAGGCCGTAGTGGCGCAGCGCCTCGCCGCGCTCGCGGATGAAGGCGCGGATGACCGCCATGCCCCTGAGCTTCTCCCCCCAGTTGCCCCACAGCCTGTCCTCGCGGACGCGCCAAGCCCGCGCGGCGCGGTGGACCCGGGGCAGGAAGCGGCGGAAGAGCCAAGCGTAGGCCGGCAGGAAGGCCGCGACGATGGCCGCCAGGCGCGGGTTCCAGCAGGCCAGGATGGCCAGGCTGACCGCGCCCATGAACGCCGAAAGCGACACGTTGATGAGCTCCCCTCCCAGCAGGTTGAGGAGTTGGCGGGTGTCGGTGGTGACCTGGTTGACGATCTCCCCGCCCAGGGTCCGGTCGAAGAAGCGCAATTGGAGGCGGTGGAGCTTCTCGAAGAGCGAGGCCCTCAGTTCGGCGACCACGTCCTCGATGATGCGGGTGGTGCCCAGGGCGCCCCAATAGTTCAAAGCCTGGAGCCCGGCGGCGTAGAGCAGGTAGGCCCCGCAGAAGGTCCCCAGGGCGGCTTCGGGCGAGGGCCGCAGGCCCAGCGCCGCGCACCAGGCGCAGGCGCTCCGGCCCCGACCCGGGCCGGGCAGGACATCGTCGATGTAGGCCTTGAACGCGTAGGGGGTGAGGATGCCCGCCAGGAAGTAGGCCCCGTAGAGGGCGAACCAGCGGGCGATGCGCCCCCGGTGAGGGCGGAAATAGGGTTCGAACGCCAGGAAGACCCCCAGGTTCGAAAGCGCGGGGCGTTTCATGCGGCCGGGTCCATGGGCCATGGTAGCGCCGCCCCGTCCCGGCGGCAATCGGCCGCCCTCCACCGCCCCCCGGCGCGGCCCGTTGGGGGCTTCCTGCAAGGGTTCAAGGACACTCCGCGCCCCCTCCCACCACCCCTCGTCGAAAATTGCTTGAAGTCCGGGCCGAAGGGAATATACTCCCAGTACTGTCCCGAATTTCGCTTCGGCCTAATTTAGGACAACCCCCAGGTCGGGAATCCCCTCGAGGCAAGCGATCCATGTCCACGGTCACCGAAGACGGCATTCTGGGCAACACGGAACGGCACGAAATCAAGGAACTTGACTCGGTCACCATCCTCTTCGCCGGGGATTCCGGTGACGGCATGCAGATCACCGGCAGCCAGTTCACCGACGCCTCGGTGGTCTTCGGCAACGACATCTCCACCTTCCCCGACTTCCCCGCGGAGATCCGCGCGCCGTCCGGCACCCTCGCCGGGGTCTCGGCCTACCAGCTCCACTTCAGCAACCACGACATCCGCACGCCCGGCGACCGCGTGGACACCCTGGTGGCCATGAACGCGGCGGCCCTCAAGAAGTACCTGCCCGAACTGGAGAAGGGCGGCATCCTCATCGCCGACAAGTCCGGTTTCGGCCCCAACGAGCTCAAGAAGGTCGACTACGCCTCCAATCCCTTGGAGGACGGCAGCCTGTCGGAGTACCGGGTGGTCCAGGCCGACATCACCGCCCAGACCATCGCCGCGGTCAAGCCCGCGGGCCTGACCGGGCGCAACGCCGAGCGCTGCAAGAATTTCTACACGCTGGGCATCGCCTACTACCTCTACGATCGCCCCCTGGAGCCCACCTTCGACGAGATCCGCAAGCGCTTCGCCAAGAAGGAGCCGGTGATCGCCGAGGCCAACATCGCCGCGATCCAGGCCGGCTACAACTTCGCCCACACCATCGAGCTGTTCAAGGTCACCTACCGAGTGCGCCGGGCGGTCTTCGAGCCGGGCACCTACCGCAACATCAGCGGCAACCTGGCCACGGCCATGGGCGTGGCGGCCGCGGCCAGCCGCAGCGGGCGCAAGGTGTTCTTCGGCTCCTACCCCATCACCCCGGCCAGCGACATCCTCCACGAGCTCAGCCGCCTCAAGCACTTCGGGGTGCTGACCTTCCAGGCCGAGGACGAGATCGCCGCGGTGGCCTCGGCGGTGGGGGCCAGCTTCGGGGGCATCCTGGGGGTCACCTGCTCCTCGGGGCCGGGCATCGCCCTGAAGTCCGAGGCCATCAACCTGGCGGTCATGACCGAACTTCCCCTGGTGGTCATCGACGTGCAGCGCTCCGGCCCCAGCACCGGCATGCCGACCAAGACCGAGCAGGCCGACCTGCTCATGGCGTTGTTCGGGCGCAACAGCGATTCCCCCATCCCGGTCATCGCGCCGGCCACCCCGGGCGAGTGCTTCGAGTGCATCTACGAGGCCGCCCGCGTGGCCGTGAAGTACATGACCCCGGTGATGTTCCTCAGCGACGGCTACCTCGGCAACGGGGCCGAGCCCTGGAAGATCCCGGACGCGGCCGCGCTCAAGGCGTTCAACCCGAGCTGGGGCCTGGACCCCGCCGGCTTCAAGCCCTACGCCCGCAACCCGGACACCGGGGCGCGGCCCTGGGTCCCGGTGGGCACCCCGGGGCTGAACTACCGGACCACGGGCATCGAGAAGGCCGAGAATTCCGGCGGCATCAGCTACGACCCGGAAAACCACCAGCGCATGACCAAGGCCCGTTTCGACAAGGTGGCCAAGATCGCGCAGGAGATCCCGGCCACCCCGGTCTTCGGGGCCCAGGAGGGCGACCTCCTGGTCGTCAGTTGGGGGGGCACCTACGGGGCCACCTTGACCGCGGCCGAGACCGTCTTCGCCCAGGGCAAGAAGATCGGCCACGTGCACCTGCGTTGGCTCAATCCCCTTCCGCCGGACCTGGGGTCCATCCTCAAGCGCTACAAGAAGATCCTGGTCCCTGAGATCAACGTCGGCCAGCTCGCCTACCATCTGCGCGGCACCTACGGGATCCCCGTCGAGAGCTACGCGCGCATCCGGGGCAAGGCCTTCACCGTGGGGGAGCTCGTCACCGCCTACCACGCCCAGCTTCCCCAAGGAGCCTGAGATGACCCCCACCACAACGCCCGCGCCCGCCAAGGCCTTCACCCCCCAGGATTTCCACAGCGGCCTCATCGTGCGCTGGTGCCCCGGCTGCGGGGACTACGCCATCCTGGCCGCCGTCCAGAAGGTGCTCTCCGAACGGGGCAAGGCACCGCACGAGTACGCCTTCGTCTCGGGGATCGGCTGCAGCAGCCGCTTCCCGCTGTACATGAGCACCTACGGCTTCCATTCCATCCATGGACGGGCCCTGGCCGTGGCCACGGGCGTCAAGGCTGCCGCCCCGAGCCAGGAGGTCTGGGTCATCACCGGCGACGGGGATTGCCTCTCCATCGGCGGCAACCACTTCATCCACGCCCTGCGCCGCAACCAGGACCTCAA
The DNA here is from genome assembly GCA_027451505.1 of candidate division FCPU426 bacterium. Classification (GTDB taxonomy): domain Bacteria; phylum Oederibacteriota; class JAJYGY01; order JAJYGY01; family DAIDJD01; genus DAIDJD01. The sequence continues at coordinate 4,118 of DAIDJD010000247.1, read as the reverse complement.
GATCATCCTGTTCAACAACGAGATCTACGGGCTGACCAAGGGGCAGTATTCCCCCACCAGCCGCAAAGGCCTGGTCAACAAGAGCGCGCCCTACGGCGTCATCGACGAGCCGGCCAACCCCCTGCGCCTGGCCTTGGCCGCCGGGGCCACCTTCGTCGCGCGCACGGCCGACAACGACATGGCGCACATGACCGAGGTGTTCCGCCGGGCCGCGGCCCACAAGGGTTCGGCCTTCATCGAGGTCCTGCAGAACTGCGTGATCTTCAACGACAAGGTCTTCGAGGAGTACTACGGGGTCAAGACGCGCAAGGACACGCTGATCTACCTGCACGACGGCCAGCCCCTGCTCTACGGCAAGACCGTGGAGCGCGGCCTGCGGCTCGACGGGTTCTCCTTCTCCAGCGTGGAGGCCTCCGGGGAGGCCAAGATCCACGTGCACGACGAGCACGAATCCACGGGCGCCCTGGCCAACGCCCTGGCCGGCCTCACCCATCCGGACTACCCCGTGCCCCTGGGGGTCTTCCGCCAGGTGGAGCGGCCCGCCTACCACGAGCTGATGTACGAGCAGGTCGATGCGGCCCGCAAGGCCTACGGCGAGCCGGATCTGGCCAAGCTCCTGAAGGGGCCCAAGACGTGGACGGTGTCCTGAGCCGGGGTTTCCCCTGCGGGACGGGGGGCGGCGCCCGGCGGGCGCTGCCCCTTTTTTTGCTCGGCCTGGGGTTCCTCCTCGCGTCGCCGCGGGCCTGGGCCCTGACCGACCCCTTGGACATGTCGTCGTCCTCCGCTTCGTCGTCCTCCGCCCCACCGACCTCCCTCGTGCCCTCCGTCGGGCAGTCCCCCGGAGCGGCCGTGGCCCCGGGTTCGGGCGCGTTCGGGGGCCTGGACGGGGGCGTGACGGTGCTGTATTCCAGTCCCGCGGAACTCGATTCCGGGCCGCGCGCGGCGGGCTTCCCCTCGACCGGGGGGTTGTGGATGCTGTGGGGAGGCGGAGCCGTGGTGTATCCGGCCCCTCTGCGGGTGGGGGTCTCCGCCTGGCACGGGACCCTGGCGGCCTCCTCCGGGGGCGCCTCCACGGCTTGGACCCTGAACTTGGCGGCCTTGAACCTGGAGCAGGTCTATCCGGTGGCGGACTTCCTGCTCACCGCGGGGGCCAACCTGGAGGCCGGGGAGTTGGACGGATCCTTGCTCAGCGCCACGGCCCTGGACGGGGTCACCGCCGGGCTCTTCGGTTATGGCGTGGACTTCGGCGTGCGTTGGCCGGCGCAGACGCCCCTGGGACTGTTTCTGCGGGGGGGCTGGGAGGAACTTTACGGTTCCGGCCGCTGGAACGGGCCGTCGGCCCCGGGGCGCCAGCTTTTCGAGCTCGGGGGCCCCACAGCCACCCTGGAGCTGGAATTGAACCTTTGACCTGCAGCGGCGCTGTTGGGGGCGCCCGCGGGGCTTGGGGACGGCATTTTTGGAAGGCGCCTCAGGCAGGGTTTTCGGCGCACCGGGATTCAGCCTCGGGATATTTGAGTAGGTGAAACCGGCTTCGAAAACTATAATCCGAAAGATAGTTTATTCACCAAGGCCGGGACGGCGCGTGGCGCGCGCCACCGGCACCAACAAAAAGAGGCGGGCGATGGCGGAAGATATGGTTGCGGTTCCCGGGACAGCTCCCAAGAGGGGTCCGGGACGGCCCAAAGGCGGCGCGAAACGGGGGCCTGGAAGGCCCAAGGGCTCGGCGAAGAAGGGCTTGGGCCGGCCCCCCAAGGAGCTGGGGCGCAAGCGTGGACCCAAGCCGGGTCGGCGCGGGGGAGGCTTGTTGGCGAAGGCCGTGGCGCGCCAGCTCCGGCGCGAACTGAAGTCCCAAAAGGAATCGACCCGGGCCTTCGTGCGTTCCCTGGTGGAGCGCGAGATCAAGGCGGTGCTGCGGCGCCTGTTGCGCTGAGTTTACGGGCTCAACGGGGCCCGCAGGGTGTCGTTTCGGTTTGGGGGGCGCGGCGGCCGGGGTTCCCGGCCGCCGCCTTCGTTTTTAAGGGCCCTCAGGCCCGCCGCTCGGGGTACAGCGCGTCGAGCGCGGCGGTGAGCCGGTCCAAGGGGATCTGCCCGTAGTCGAGGTCCTGGCCCGCGTAGGTCAGGCGGGAGCCGAAGCGCCCGGCCGCCGCGCGGCTCACCGCGCCCAGGGGACCCATGGAGATGCAGACCACGCCCTCGTCGCGATGGCGATGGGCCAAGGACAGCAGGCGCAGCACATCCCCCGCGGAGGCGGCCGCGCACGCGATTTTGACCAGGTCCGCGCCCAGGGCCTTGCCCTGGGCGAAGCGCGCCTCGAGTTCCCGGTCGTCCGGGGTGGCGTCGAAGCGGTGGTGGGAGGCCAGCACCGCCTTGCCGCGGCTGCGGGCCTCGCGCGCGATCCTGGGGGCGATGGGGCTGGCCAATTCCACGTCGACCGCGTCGCAGGCGTCAAGCGCCCCCACCAGCAGGGCCTCCCGCTCGGCTTCGCTTTTGGAGTAACGGCCTCCTTCGGAGGCCGCCCGGCAGGTCAGCAGCAGGGGAAGCCCGTGGCGGCGGAGCAGGGCCAGGGCCTTGGCCGCGGAGGGCCCGTCCGGGGAGGGGAGCAGGTCGATCCGGGCCTCGAGGATCGCCGCGCCCTGGGCGCGGGCGCGCTCCAGGTCCGGGTCTTCGGGGCGGCCCACGGCCAGCACCACGGCCGGGGGCGGGCCTTCCAGGGCGGTTTTCAGGAAGGGACGGGAGGGTACGGCTTCCATGCGGCTGCAATCAAGGCTAGTATGGTGGCGGGCCAGTCCTGGCCCGAGTATGGGGCCGGCCCTCCGGCGCGTCAAGGCGGGGGGGACCAGGGGCCTTTTTCGGAGGGGTGAGCATGAACTTGTCAGGATGCACGGCCCTGGTCACGGGCGGGGGCACGGGCATCGGGTTGGCGTTGGCCGAGGCCCTGATGGCCGAGGGAAGCCAGGTCCTGATCTGCGGGCGCCGCGAGGAGCCCCTGGCGGAGGCCGCGGCGCGGCTGCCTGGGTTGGAATACCAGGTCTGCGACGTGTCCGTGGCCGAGGACCGGGACGCGCTCCACGAATGGGTGCGCCGGGCGCATCCCGGCCTGGACGTTCTCATCAACAACGCGGGCATCCAGCGCGACGTCAACCTTAGGCGCGGCCTGGAGGACTTGGAGGCCGGGGAAAACGAGATCCTCATCAACCTCGAGGCCGCGGTCTACCTCACGGCGCGCTTCCTGCCCATGCTGCTCAAGCGCGACGAGGCCGCCGTGGTCAACGTCACCTCGGGCCTGGCCTTCGTGCCCCTGGCGGCGGCCCCGGTCTATTGCGCCACCAAGGCCGGCCTGCACTCCTACACCCAGTCCCTGCGCCACCAACTCCAGGGGACCCCGGTGAAGGTCTTCGAACTCATCCCGCCGGCCGTGGACACCGGACTGGACCGCGGGGCCAGGGAGCGCCGCGGGGAGTCGCACCGGGGCATCCCCGCCGTCGAGGTGGCCAAGGCCGCCCTGGCGGGCATCAAGAAGGACCATTTCGAGATCCCGGTCGGTCGGGCGGTGACGCTGATGCAGGGGCTGAGGTCGGATCCCGAGGGGGCCTTCAAGGCGATGAACCCGGACTGAGGCGGCGCTTGCGGCGGCCGGAGCCGTCAGCCGGCCGCCAGGCCCAGCAGCCGCGCCCAGGCCCCGGGTTCCCGGGCGGGACGGGGATCCGGGTCCGGCGGCGCGCCGTCCCCGGCGGAACCGGACATGCCCGCCTCCAGAAGGCCCACGAAGATCTCCGTCACCTCACCGGCGGCCCCCCTCAGGTGGGAGGAGGCCCGTCCCAAGGTCGCCAGCGATAGGCGGCCCAGGTGCCGCAGCCGGTACAATAGGTACACGCGGGCGAAGGCGGCCACTTTTTCCTCCACCCGGCCCGCGAATTCGGCGCGGTTGAGCAGGCGGCCGTCGGCGCAGCGGCCCCCCACCATGCCCGCGAACAGGGCGTGGCGCCTGGGCCAGTCCCCGCCGCGCAGGTACCCCTCCAGCGCGTCGGGCACGGTCGGGTACAGGCCCACCTTCGGCGGCTCGGGCCGCTGGGGCTCGGGCGAGTTGGGATCCCGGCCGACCAGGTAGCCGGCCCAGT
>DAIDJD010000246.1 GCA_027451505.1 candidate division FCPU426 bacterium | reverse complement strand
TCCTGGCGCAGCAGGTAGCGCAGGGCCGAGGCGAAGGTCTCGGTGTCCAGCCCCACCTCACGCTGGCACACCGAACCCTTCTTGTCCGGGTGCACGAACTCGATGGGATCCTCGACCGTGACGATGTGCTCCGGGCTGTTGGTGTTGATCTCGTTGATCATCGCGGCCAGGGAGGTGGACTTGCCCGATCCGGTGGATCCGGTCACCAGGACCAGGCCCCGTTCGCTGGTGGCGATGCGCCGGTAGACCTCCGGGACCTCGAGATCCTCGAGGCTGGGCACGTTCGCCGGGATCACCCGCATGACCATCGAAAACTGGCTCTTCTGCCGGAAGATGTTGGCGCGGAAGCGGGCAACTCCCTCCCAATGGTAGGCGGTGTCGATCTCGTTCTTGAGCTCAAACCCGACGAGCTGGCGCTCGCTGAGGATCTGCCTGCAGAGATCCTCGACTTGGTCCGCCGACAGCGGCGGGGACTCCAGGGGCGCCAGGGCCCCGTTGATCCGCAGCAGGGGCGGCCGCCCCGGCTTGAAATGGATGTCCGAGGCCCTCCGCTCCACCATGTGGGCAAGGAATTCCTGGATGTGCATGTCGATTCTCCGCTCTCGGCCCTCCGGGCCCGCTCACCCCACCCTGCAGAACACGAACCTGTCCCTTCCGAAGGCGTCCTTCGCCACCCGGGCCTCGGCCCAGGCCCCGGAGGCCTGGGCCCGCCGGAGCAGGGTCCCGGCCTGCGAGGGGTCGCACTCCAGGGCCAGATGGCCCCCCGCCGCGAGGCGGGCGGGGGCCCCGTCGAGGATCGGCAGGAGCGCGTCCAGGCCCTCGGGCCCGGCGAAGAGGGCGCCCGCGGGCTCGTGGAGCCCCACCTCGGGCTGCAGCGAGCCCCGCAGGCCCTCGGGCACGTAGGGCGGGTTGCTCACGACCAGGGCGAAACCCGTCTCCGCGCCGACGGGATCGTACAGGGGGCCCAGCGCGAAGCGCACCGCACCCTCCAAGCCCAGGGCGCGGGCGTTCTCGCGGGCGAGGTCCAGGGCCCCGGCGGAGACGTCGGTGGCGAGCACGCGGGCTCCGCGCCGGGCCAGGGCCAGGGCCAGGCAGCCCGTGCCCGTCCCCACGTCCAGGCAGGAGCCCCCCGCGACCCCCGGGAGGTCCGCCGCGGCGCGGGCCAGTTCCTCGGTCTCGGGGCGGGGGATGAGCGCGCGGCGGTCGCAGGCCAGTTCCAGGTCCAGGAAGGCGCAGCGGCCCGTGAGGTACTGCAGGGGTTCGCGCTCCCCGCGCCGCCGCAACAGGGCGCGGAGGCGGGCCACCTGCTCGCCGGTCGGGCGCTCCTCGAAGCGCAGGTACAGCCCCAAGCGGTCGCAGCCGAGCACGTGGGCCAGCAGGGCGTCGGCCTCGCGGCGTGGGGAGGGCACCCCGCGGTCCTTGAGGTAGCCGGCCGAGAGGGCCAGCAGTTCGAGCACGCTGCGTGAGGCCGGCGCCGCGTCCGGGCCGCTCACGCCGGGGCCAGCTCGCGGAGCGCGCGGGCCTGCTCGTCCTTGACCAAGGCCTCCACGAAGGGCTCCAGACCGCCGTCGACCACGGCCGCCAGATTGTGGACGCTCAGGCCCACCCTATGGTCGGTGACCCGGTTCTGGGGGTAGTTGTAGGTGCGGATCTTCTCGCTGCGGTCGCCGCTGGCGACCTGCGCCCGGCGCGCCGCCGACGCCTCGTTCTCGCTGCGCTCGCGCTCGCGCGCCATGATCCGGGCCGCCAGGACCTTGAGGGCCTTCTCCCGGTTCTTCAACTGGGAGCGCTCGTCCTGCATGCTGACCACGAGCCCGGTGGGCAAGTGGGTGAGGCGCACGGCCGAATAGGTGGTGTTGACGCTCTGGCCGCCCGCACCCGAGGACTGGAAGGTCTCCCACTTCAGGTCCTTCTCCTCGACGCGCACGTCCCGGGGCTCGGCCTCGGGGAGGGCCACCACGGTGGCCGTGGAGGTGTGGATGCGCCCGGAGGCCTCGGTGACCGGCACGCGCTGGACGCGGTGCACACCGGCCTCGTGCTTGAGGGCGCCCCAGGCTGCGGCCCCGCGCACGAGCACGATGGCCTCCTTGAAGCCGCCGACCTCGCCGCCCGAAGCCGAAACCAGTTCGCAGCCCCATCCCCGGGACTCGGCGTAGCGGGTGTACATGCGCAGCAGGACCCCGGCGAACAGGGCGGCCTCGTCCCCGCCGGTGCCCGCGCGGATCTCCAGGTAGACCGGCCGCCCCTCGGCGGGGTCCCGCGGCAGGAGGGCGACCTTGAGGCGCTCCTCGAGGGCCGCGTCCTCGGCGCGCAGCGCCCCCAATTCCTCGCGCGCCAGCTCGGCCAGGCCGACGTCGGCGCCGCGGGCCAGTTCCTCGGCCTGCGCCGATTCCACGGCCAAGGACCGCCGGCGGCGGATCAGCCCCACGACCTCCTCGAGTTCGGCGTGCTGCTTGGCCTTTTCCGAGAAGAGCGTGCCCTGGGCCTGGACCCGGGGATCCATCAGCTCTTGGGTGAGGGCCTCATACCTGGCTTCGAGTGCTTGGAGTCGTTCCTGCATGGGTTCAACCTAGATTCTGACAAAAAATCTGCCGTCCCGGGGAAATAAAAAACCCTGTCCGCGGCCCGACCGGGCCTTGGGACAGGGCCGTTCCCTCCCTACTTCGAGGCGCGCGCGTAGCGCTTGCGGAACTTGTCCACCCGTCCCGCCGTGTCGACCAGGCGCTGGGTGCCGGTATAGAAGGGGTGGCAGCTCGAGCAGATGTCGAGCTTGAGCTCCTCGTTGCGGGTCGATCCCGTGGTCCAGGAGGCCCCGCAGGAGCAGCTCACCTTGACTTGGGTATAGGAGGGATGGATCGCGGTGCGCATGGCCTAGGCTTCTCCGTGGTGGGTCCCCAAGGGCGGCCGCCCTTGGGTCGCGCGACGCTCAGTCGCTCTTGCCCGAGGACATGGCCTCGAGGAATGCCTTATTGTTCTTGAACTTGCCCAGCTTGTCCAGCAGGAATTCCATCGCATCCACCGGCGACATCTGGTGGAGCACCTTGCGCAGGATCCACACCCGCTGCAGCTCCTCCTTCTCCATCAGCAGCTCCTCCTTGCGCGTGCCGCTGCGGGAGATGTCGATGGCGGGGTAGACCCGCCGGTCGGAGAGCTTGCGGTCGAGCACGATCTCGCTGTTGCCGGTGCCCTTGAACTCCTCGAAGATCACCTCGTCCATGCGGCTGCCGGTATCCACCAACGCGGTGGCCACGATCGTCAGGGAGCCGCCCTCCTCGATGGCCCGCGCGGCGCCGAAGAAGCGTTTGGGCCTCTGCAGCGCGTTGGCGTCGATGCCGCCGGAGAGGATCTTGCCGCTGGCGGGCTGGATGGTGTTGTAGGCCCGCCCCAGGCGGGTGATGGAGTCCAGCAGGATGACCACGTCCCGGCCGCCCTCCACCAGGCGCTTGGCCTTCTCGATGACCATCTCGGCGACGTTGATGTGGCGGTCGGCGGGCTGGTCGAAGGTCGAGCTGATGACCTCGGCCTTGACGTTGCGCTCCATGTCGGTGACCTCCTCGGGGCGCTCGTCGATGAGGAGGATGATGAGGTACACCTCGGGATGGTTGGCCGTGATGGCGTTGGCCACTCGCTGCATGAGCACGGTCTTGCCGGTGCGCGGCGGGGCCACGATGAGGCCGCGCTGCCCCTTGCCCAGGGGCGTGACCAGGTCCATGACCCGCAACGCCAAGTCGTCGCTCTTGGTCTCCATGCGCAGGCGCTGGTGGGGGTAGAGCGGGGTCAGGTTGTCGAAGAGGATCTTCTGCTTGCCCGTCCCGGGGGCCTCGTCGTTGACGGCGTCGACCTTCAGCAGCGCGAAGTAGCGCTCGCCCTCCTTGGGGCTGCGGACCTGGCCCGAGACCGTGTCCCCGGTCTTGAGGTCGAAACGGCGGACCTGGCTGGGCGAAACGTAGATGTCGTCGGGACCCGGAAGGTAGTTGTAGTCGGCGCTGCGCAGGAAGCCGAAGCCGTCGGGCAGGATCTCCAGCACCCCGGTGCTGAAAAGGTTGCCGTCGCGCTTGGCGTTGGCCTCCAGGACGCTGAAGATCAGCTCCTGCTTGCGCAGGCTGCTCAAGCCGGTCAGGCCCAGTTCGGTGCCGATCTTGGAGAGCTCGGCGACGCTCTTGGCCTTCAATTCGTCTATGTTCACGCTGGGTTCCTGGTGGGGAGGGTGCGGATCGGCGCCGATGGGCTCCGTGCCGGGATGGAAGAGGGCGGTGGGTCGGGTCTTGGGGGAGGCCTCAGGCCGGGGGGCCGCGCTTCCGCGGGCCAGCCTGGGTCGGGTTCATACCATGAATGGAGGGATGGTACGCCGCGGCCCCGGGCCTGTCAAGCCCCGGGCCGGGTCAGGCCGCCGTGACCCGGTCGCGGCCCCCCTCCTTGCTGCGGTAGAGGGCCTCGTCGGCGCGGTCGATCAGGCCGGATTTGGTCATGGCGTCGTCGGGATAGGCGGCCACCCCCAGGCTCACCGTGACGGCCAACCGGCGGCCCTCGTGCTCCACCGTGAGCGCCCGGACCCCCCGGCGCAGGGCCTCCGCCCGCTCCAGGGCGGCCGCCTTGGGCGTCTTCGGGAGCACCAGGACGAACTCCTCCCCGCCGTAGCGCACGGCCAGTTCCGAGGCGCCCAGGCCCTCCCGGAACACGCCCGCCACCGCCTTGAGGACCTGGTCCCCGGCCAGGTGGCCCCAGGTGTCGTTGAAGCGCTTGAAGTGGTCGATGTCGCCCATCACCAGGCTTAAGGGCTCATGGTAGCGCTCGGCGCGCTTGAGCTCCTCGTCCAGGCGCGACTGGAAGTGCCGGTGCACGGTCAGCCCGGTCAGGCCGTCGGTGACGGAGAGGCGCCGGAGGCGCTCGTAGAGGAGGGCCTTCTCCAGGCCGATGGCGAACTGGGGGCAGAGGATGCCCAGGTTGGCGACGTCCGAGGCGCTCAGCCCGGCCCCCAGGTCCAGGACCAGGACCCAGCCGATGGCCCGTCCCTCGATGGCCAGGGGCACGCTGAGGAGGCCCCGCACCGCGGGGGGCAGCGGGGCGCCCTTCAACGCGGGCTCCCCGGCCACGCTGCGCACCCACACCGGATCCAAGGAGGCCCGCAGCCAGCGCGTGAAGGGCCCGTCGCGCTCGGCGAAAAGGGCGTCCGCCGCCGTGACCTCGACTCCCTCGGCCACCTCCACCCGGGGCGCCTTCCCTTCCTCGCCCGCCAGGGCCACCACGAACGCCGGAGGCACCCCCCCGGAGGGCTTGAGGGTGTCGCGGAAGATCTCGCGCAGGAATTCGAGGGTGTCCTCGAGCGACAGCAGCTTGCCGATCTCGCTGGCGACGTGGAACATCGCGTCGGTCTCGCGACCCTCGCGCTCGACCTGGACGGCCCGGGCGCGCAGGCCCTCCAGGCGGCCGCGCATGGCGTCGCGTTCGGCGGCGACGGGACCGTGCTGGGCGGCGAAGGCGCCCTCCTCGGCGCGCCCCCACTCGGCCAACACGCGCGGGAACACCAGGGCCGCGGCGCACAAGGCCAGGACCGCCACCAGGCCCTCGGCCGGGACCCTCCCGTGGATCCCCGCCGCGGCGACGTAGGCCAGCACCGCCGAGCCCACCGCGGCGGCGGGCAACTGGCCCAACCCCAGGCCCAACAGCAGCGCGGTGGGGGCCATGAGGGCCAGCCCCACCAGGCACTGCGGCCGGCCCGGGAAGGCCGCGCTCAAGCCGACGCCCACCAGCAACATCGCCAGCCCGAAGGCGACCGAACGTGCCTTGGAGGAGCGCGTCATGCCGCCTCCCCGGAGGCCGGGGCCGCGCACACCCGGTCGCGCCCGCCCTGCTTGGCCCGATAGAGCGCCTCGTCGGCCCGGGCGATGAATTCCTCGGCCCGGGCCTCGGGGGCCGCCG
>DAIDJD010000245.1 GCA_027451505.1 candidate division FCPU426 bacterium | reverse complement strand
GAGGCTCGCCGGGACCAGGGCCAGCGCGTAGAAGAGGGCCTGGCGGCCGGCCGCGGCCTGGCCATGGACCAGGCCCAGCACGCGGATGCCGGCGGCCCGGTACTGCTCGCCGTAGAGCGCGGCGATGGCCAGGAAGTGCGGCACCTGCCACAGGAACAGAAGGCAGAACAGCGCCCCGGCCCGCGCATCCAGCGAACCGCCGGCGGCGGTGAAGCCCATCACCGGGGGCAGGGCCCCGGGGACGGCCCCGGCCAGCAGGGCCAGGGGGGTGCGCCGCTTGAGGGGGGTGTAGACCAGCAGGTAGCTGGCCCAGGTCAGGAGGCCCAGGCCCAAGGTGCGCCAGTCCCCGGCCACGGCGAAGGCCGCCAGGGCCAGGGCGGCCAGCACCTGGCCGGCCCAGAAGGCCGGCCGTTCGGGCAGGCGCCCGGCTGCCAGGGGCCGGTCCCGGGTGCGCTCCATCAGGGCGTCGGTGTCGCGCTCCATCCACATGTTCAGGATGGAGGAGGAATAGGCCAGAAGCCAGAAGGCCGGGATGAACACGACCAGGGGCGTGCGCACCGCGCCCGCCGGGGCCAGGGCGTAGCCGGCCAGGGCCGAGAGCAGCACCATGGCGTTGAGCCGGGGCTTGCCCAGGGCCCACCATTCGCGCAGGGCCAGACGCCCGAGGACGGCCTCCACGCTCAGCCCCTCCCCGGGGCCGCGGCCCACAGCCGCAAGGCCAGGACCAGGGTCGCGGCGAAAAGGCCCGCGCCCACGAGCACATGGCAGCTCGTCAGGACCGGGAACTGCAGGTCGGTCAGCACGGCCGCGGCGCCCAGGCCGAACTGCACCAGCACCAGGGCGGCGAAGAGGCCCGCGGGCCGCCGCACCCAGGGGTCCAGCCGGCGGTCCAGGGCGACCCGGAGGGCGAAAGCGCCGCCGCCCAGGGCCAGGCACCAGCCGCCCAGGCGATGGGCGAAATTGACCGCGACCAGCCAATTGGTGAAGGCCGGGACCACCCTCCCGCTGTTGAGGGGGAAGCCCAGGATGGCCAAGCCGCCGTTGTTGTGGCGCATCACCGCGCCGAGGATGATCTGGAGGTAGACCGCCAGGGCCAAAAGCACCCCGGTCCAGGCCAGGGCGCGGGCCGCCGGGGAAGCCCCGGGGCGGGGGTGGGGGGCGGACCAGGAGGGCGCGCGCACGGCGGCGTAGACCACCAGAAGCCCGAGGAGGGCCTGGGCCAGGGCCGCGTGCAGGGTGGAGAACAAGGGGTCGGTGTGGGTCCAACCGAAGTAGGTGCCGCGCAGCACGGTGAGCCCGCCCAGGATGGCCTGGGCCAACACCGCCACCAAGGCCCCCCAGGTGAGCACCCGGGCCCAGCGCCGGCGCTCCAGGAAGGCCGCCGTCAGGGACAGCAGAAGAACCATGGTGGCCAGCACCCCGGCCACCATTCGGTGGCCGTGCTCAAAGAAGACGCCGCCCTTCATCACCGGCATCCAGGTGCCGAAGCTCTGGGGCCAATCCGGCACGGCCATGCCCGAGCCCGTGCTGGTCACCATGGCCCCGGCGAAGACGACGAATCCGGCCCACACGGCGGTGACCACTGCGGCGCGGAAAAGGAACCGTTCAGAACGCAACTGGGCTTCCTCTAGAGCTTCTGGAGGCGGTAGCTCAAGGCCTCCAATTCACCCGCCAGGTCCACCTGGCGCAGCAGCACCCCCGGCCCCGGTCTCAGGGGCACGGGCGCGAAATTCAGGATGGCCGGGATGCGGGCCTCGGCCACGGCCTCGGCCACTTCCTGGGCCGCGGGACCGGGAACGGCCAGGATCGCGATCTCGACGTTGAGCTCCCGGGCCACCGTCTTGAGCTCGGCGATGTCGTACACCGGCACGCCCTCGAGCTCCCAGTGGATCTTGTCCGGGTCGCTGTCGAAGGCCGCCACGACCTTGAAGCCCTGGTCGCGCAGACCCTTGTACATCAGAAGGGCCTGGCCCAGATGCCCCATGCCGATGATGGCGCAGGCGTAGTCGCGCTCCAGCCCCAGGATGCAGCGGATCTCGCGCTTGAGCCCGGAGACCGCGTAGCCCACCCCGCGGCGGCCGAACTGGCCGAAGTAGGCCAAGTCCTTGCGCACCTGCGCCGGATTGATTCCGGTGAGGGCCGCCAGCTCACGGCTGGCCACGGTGGCCTGGCCCCCCGCCTCGATCTGCCCGAACACCCGCAGGTAGAGCGAAAGGCGGTTGACCGTGGAGACCGGTATGCGGACCCGTTTCAAGGCTGTCCCCGCAACACAATGTTGCATTATAAGGAAATGGGGCCGGGCGGGTCAAACAATATTCGCCCGTCCATCCATTTTTCTTCTTGTCATTGTGGTACTTTTCGATGCAATCCGATACGGAGGACCCTTCCGCCGTACGTTTGCCGCGGCCCGGCCCAGCCCCGCTTCTATCGATTGTCTCCGGGGCGCCGGCCCTTCTCGCGCCCCGCCGCGGCCTTCCCGGAAGGCCGCCGGCTTCCCCGCCGCCCCTCCCGGGCCAGGCGCTCCAAGGCCCGCTCGGTGGAGCGCAGGGTCGCCTTCAGCACGGTCGGGGTGTGGGCCGAGCTGACAAAGCCGGCCTCGAAGGCCGAGGGCGCCGTGAAGACGCCCTCCTCCAACAGCGCGTGGAACCAACGCGCGAAAAACACCGTGTCCGAGGCCTTGGCGCCGCCGAGGTCGCGCACCGGATCGGCCGCGAAGAACAGCCCGAAGAGGCCGCCTTCGGCGTCGAGGAAGGCCGGCCGCCCGGCCTGGGCCAGAAGGCGGCGCCAGCCCTCCAGAAGGGCCGCGGAAGCCTGGGCCAGGCCGCGGTGGACGCCGGGCCGGCCCAGCTCCTTGAGCGTGGCCAGGCCCGCGGCCATGGCCAAGGGGTTGCCCGAGAGGGTGCCGGCCTGGTACACCGGCCCCAGAGGGGCCAACTCCCGCATGATCTGGGCGCGCCCGCCGAAGGCCGCGGCGGGCAGTCCGCCGCCGACGATCTTGCCCAGGCAGGTGAGGTCCGGCCGCACGCCCAGAAGGGTCTGGGCCCCGCCGGGGGCCACCCTAAAGCCCGTCATCACCTCGTCGAAGATCAGCACGGCCCCGCAGGCGTCGCAGAGGGCGCGCAGGCCCTCCAGAAAGCCCGGCTGGGGCCGCACGAAGCCCATGTTTCCGGCGAAGGGCTCCACGATCACGGCCGCCAGGCGCTTCCCGTGGCGGGAGACCAGGGCGCGGACCGCGTCCAGGTCGTTGTAGGGGGCCGTCAGGGTGAGCCGGGCCAGTTCCTCCGGGACCCCGGCGCTGTCGGGCCGGCCCAGGGTCTGGGCCCCGGAGCCGGCCTTCACCAGAAGGGAGTCCCCGTGGCCGTGGTAGCAGCCCTCGAACTTGAGGATGAGGGGCCTTCCGGTAACGCCGCGGGCCAGGCGCAGGGCCCCCAAGGCGGCCTCGGTGCCCGAGGAGACGAAGCGCAGGCGCTCGCAGGAGGGCAGGGCCGCGCGCACGGCCTCGGCCAGCTCGGCCTCGGCCCCGTGGCAGGCCCCGAAGCTGGTGCCGCGGGCCGCCGCCGCGGCCACGGCCTTGAGCACGGACGGGTGGGCGTGGCCCAGGGGCAGGGGCCCCCAGCTCATCACGTAGTCGGCGTAGCGCCGGCCGTCGAGGTCCCAGATCCAGGGCCCCCGCGCGCGCGCGGCCACCAGGGGCACGCCGCCGACGGCGCGGAAGGAGCGCACGGGCGAGTTGACCCCGCCGACCAGGACCCCCTGGGCGCGGCGGAAGTAGGCGGCCGAACGCGGGCGGGCCGGGTTCAATCCAGGCCCCGGCGGCGGCGGAAGGATTCGGCGAAGGAGCGCGCCCAGTAGGTCACCAGCACGTCGGCCCCGGCGCGCTTGACCGCGGTGAGGGTCTCGTCGCGCAGGGCCTCCAGGTCGCCCCAGCCGCGCTGGGCCGCGGCGTGGGCCATGGAATACTCCCCGCTGACGCTGTAGGCGGCCAGGGGCGCGTCGAAGCGGTCGCGGGCCCGGGCGATGAGGTCGAGGCAGGGCAGGGCGGGCTTGACCATGACCATGTCCGCGCCCTCGCCCAAGTCCAGGGCGATCTCGCGCAGGGCCTCGCGGCCGTTGGCCGGGTCCATCTGGTGGGAGCGCCGGTCGCCGAAGGCCGGGGCCGAGGCCGCGGCCTCGCGGAAGGGCCCGTAGAAGGCCGAGGCCGCCTTGGCCGCGTAGCTGAGGATTCCCACCCCGGAATGCCCGGCCTCATCGAGCGCCGCGCGCAGGGCCGCCACCCGCCCGTCCATCATGTCGCTGGGCGCGACCCAGTCGGCCCCGGCGTCGGCGTGCGAGACGGCCACGCGCGCCAGCGCCTCGAGGCTGGGGTCGTTGAGGATGCGCGCCTCCCGCCCGGAGCCGGGACGGGCGCGCCCGTCGCCTTCCAGAAGGCCGCAGTGGCCGTGGCTGGTGTATTCGCACAGGCACACGTCCGTGACCACCAGAAGGCCGGGCACGCGGGCCTTGAGCCGGGCCACGGCGCGCTGCACCACCCCATCGGGCGCGGCGGCGCGGCGGGCGTCGGGGGTCTTCTCGCGGGGAGCGGGCAGGCCGAAGAGCAGCACCGCGGGCACGCCCAGTTCGAAGAGCGCGGCGGCCTCGGCCTCGAGGCGCTCCACGCTGTAATGGAACTGGCCCGGCAGGCTGGGGATGGCGCGGCGCACGCCGCGGCCCTCGACGACGAAGAGCGGGGCCACCAGGTCGTGGGGGTGGACCCTGGTCTCGGAGAGCAGGGAGCGCACGGCCGGGGTGGCGCGCAGGCGCCGCGGGCGGATCTGGGGGAAACCGGGCATGGGGCCTTCGGAGCTCAGAGGGGCTGCGGGACCCAACTATAGCACCCCGCCCCGAGGCGTCAACGCGCCGGGGGCGGGTCAAAGACCAGGGCCACGTTGTGCCCACCGAAGCCCATGCTCAAAGCCACCACGGCCCCGGGACGCAGGGGCTCGGGGGCCAGGGCCAGGCGACCGGCCATGCCGGGCATGGGCTCGCGGCAGGCCGCGGTGCCGGTCAGGCGGCCCGAGGCCAGGGACTCCACGGCCGCGGCCGCGGAAAGGGCCCCTGAGGCGCCCAGGGTGTGCCCGGTGGCGCCCTTGAGCGAACACACCCGGGGGCCCGGGCCGGAATCGGGCCCAAAGACGGCCTCCAGGGCCCTGGCCTCGGCCGCGTCGCCCGCGGGCGTGCCCGTGCCGTGGGCCTGCACATGGGCCACGTCCCGGGGCGCGAGGCCCGCCTGCTCCAGGGCCAGGGCTAGGCAGCGGGCGGCCTGGGCCCCATCGGGCCGGGGCGCGGTGATGTGGTGGGCGTCGCAGGTGCAGGCCCAAGCCCTCAACTCGGCCAGGGGCCTGTGCCCGGTGGCGCGCAGCGAAGCTTCCCCCTCCAGCAGCAGGGCCGCGGCGCCCTCGCCCAGGACAAAGCCGTCGCGAAGGCGGTCAAAGGGCCCGCGCAAGCCCTCCCGGGAACGGGCCGAGGAAAGGGCCCCGGCCTGGGCAAAGGCCGCGGCCACCAGGGGCGTGAGCGAAGCCTCGGCCGCGCCGGCCAGGGCCGCGTCCAGGCGGCGCGAGCGGATCCCCTCGAAGGCCAGGCCCACGGCATAGGCGCCGGTGGCGCAGGCTAAGGGGGTGTTGCGGCCGGGCCCCCACCAGCCCAACTCCGCGGCCAAGGCTTGGCCCGGCGAGGAGGTGAGGTAGCGCCACAGCGCCGGGCCCAGGTCCGGGGAGGGCCCGTCGAAGCACTCCATGCCGCCCTTGCTGGAGGACAGGAACACGGCCTTGCGCCCGGGATCCAGCCGCCCCAGGTTGGGCGCCCCGGCCAGGGCGCGTCCGGCCGCGCCGCGGGCCAGGGCGTGCAGGCGCGGCTCCCCGGGGCGCGCCCCGGCTTCGACGCGCGCCGTGAGCAGGCCGCCCAGGGCCGCGTCGGGCGCCAAGCCGGAGCCGTCGAAGGGCGCGCTCAGGCGGCCGACCGCGGTGACGTAGACCGGGGGGCTCATTCCCATCCCAGCGCGGTGACGCGGCTGTCCGGATTGAGGGCCTGGCGGTGCACGTAGGAGGCGGCGTCGGAAAGCAAAAAGGCGGCGGCCCGGGCGCAGGACTCGGCCGGGTCCGGGTCCTCGAGCAGGCGTTCGGAGAAGAGGCGTCCGCGCTCGGCCGGGGTGAGGGCCTCCAGAAGGGGCGAGGGCAGAAGCGGGGGAAGCAGCACGTTCAGGCGCAGGCCCGGGGGCGCCAGGGGCAGAAGGTCCAAAAGGCCGCCTTTGGCCGCGGCGTAGGCCGCCTGTCCGGCGCGGCCGCGCAGCCCCGCCAGGGAGCCCACCAGAAGGCCCCGGGCCCCGGGGGCCAGGAGCCCGGGCCGGCCCAAGGCCCCCAGAAGGCGGGCGTGCCCGCGCAGGTTCACCTTCTGGGCCCTTTCCCAATCCGCGGGGGAGAGGCGGGCCAGGGGCGCGTCGGCCGTGGCCCCGGCGGCGCACAGCAAGCCCCCCACGGGCGGGCAGTCCCGCGGAAGCTCGACCTCCCCGGCCAGGTCGGCCGCCCAGGCGCGGGCCTCCACGCCCAGGGAGCGGGCCTCCGCGACCAGGGGCGCGATCCGCACCCGGTCCCGGCTCCCCAAAAAAAAGACCGCGCCGGCCCAGGCGGGGTCCGCCCAGAGCCGGCGCAGAAGGGGTTGGGCCAGGGCCGAGGAGGCCCCGGTCGCCAGGAAGGCGCTTCCCCTCAGCGCAGGGCCTCGTCGAGCATCTTGGCCAAGTCGGCCTTGCTGCCGGCGCCCACGCGCCCGGCCACGACCTTGCCGCCTTTGATGACCAGCAAGGTGGGGATGGAGCTCACCGAGAAGTTCTGGGCCAGGTCCTGCTCCTGGTCGACGTCGACCTTGCCGACCTTGGCCTTGCCCTCGTATTCGCCGGCGAGCTGCTCCACGACCGGGCCGACCATGCGGCAGGGGCCGCACCACTCGGCCCAAAAGTCCAAAAGCACCGGCTGCTTGGACTCAAGCACCTCGCTCTTGAAGTTGTCCTGCGTGATCTGTAGGGGCTTGCCCATGGTTCCTCCGATGCGATGGATGGTTCCCATTATACGCCCCCCGGGGCCCCCGGGTTGGCCTATCCGCGGACGATTTTCAGTTTACGGATGGGGTACTTGACGGCCTTGCCGTCGGCCCCGGTGAAGGCGGCCTGCCACAGCAGGTTGCCCTCGGGCGCCCCCTCCAGGCCCCAGGTGAGCTTGACGTGGCCCGCCTTGAGGGCGGGGGCCTCGACCTCGGCCAGGGGACGGCCGTTCTCGGCGTAGACCTTGACCTGGACCCGGCCGGGCTCCTTGACCAGCACCCCGAAGCGCACCTGGGCGCCGGAGGCGGTCGTCCAGGCGGTGCATTCGGCGCTGAGGTTGAGCGCGACTTCCCCGCCCTCGAGACGGAGGCCGTCGACCAGCAGGGGCGGCAGGCCCGGGGCGTCGAACTTCACCACCACGTCGCCGGGCTCCAGGGCGCCGAAGTCGTAACGGCCGTCCTTGCCCGAGACGGCCTTGGCCAGGGGCCGGCCCGCGCGGTAGACCTCGAGCTGGGCCCCCTCCAGCGGGAGGATGCCGTTTGGCTTGGTCACCTGGCCGGCCAGCGCGGCAGCGGAGCGCACGGCGAAGGGATAGTGGGCCGCCAGGGTCCCGGGCCGGCCCTCGGCGTCCAGGCTGACGATGTGGAAGCACCACTCCCCGGGCTCGAGGTCCGGGAATTCGGCCCGCAACTGGGTCGTCAGGACGTCCCCGGACCCGGGCACACCCGCGGCCTCGCGGTCCAGGCGCACGCGCCAGGCCGTGACGTCGTCGTCCCAGGCCGGGGGGGTCCACTGGAACACGGCCAGCCGCCCGGCGCCCCCGCCGCGGGGATGGGTGGGGGAGGCCACCTCGGGGGGCGGGGGCGTGCGGGCGACGCGCAGCCGGCAGTGCCCGGCCTTGGTCCCGGCGTTGCCGGCGCCGTCGAGGGCGGCCACATGGAACCACCACACCCCCTCGCCCAGGCCGGCGACCTCGGCGAAGGGCTCCCCGGTGCGCGCGCCCTTGTCCGGGCCCGGCACGGTGTCGGGGGAGGCGTCCACGAGCCAATGGT
>DAIDJD010000244.1 GCA_027451505.1 candidate division FCPU426 bacterium | reverse complement strand
CGAGGCCGGGATCTCATCCACCTTGGCGGCCTGGGCCATCTCCTGGTCCAGTTTCAGGGCCAAGCCTTCCAGGGTGTTGGAGATGGCGAAAGTGGACGAGGCCAACAGCTTCCTGAGGATCAGGGTCATGAGCTGGCGCTGGGCCGTGGGCAGGGCGTGCAGGGTGGGACGTTGCAGGTAGTCCGAAACAAGGTCGTAGAGCCGCTGCTCCTCCTCCGTGGGTATGAATTCCTGCACCAGGGCGTGCCGGTCCGTATAGGGCACGTACTGGGTGACCTGACGGCGTAAGGTCCTTTTGCACAGGCTCCGCAGTCGTTCTTTCAGGCGGCCGTATTCGTCCTGCTCCTCGCCGACCCGGGTGAACTGTTCGCGGTAGCTCTGGAGGTCGCCGAAGGCGAAATCATCGATGATGGAGACTAGGCCATAAAGCTCAAGGAGGCTGTTTTGAAGCGGGGTGGCGGTGAGGAGCACCTTCTTGCGCTGGGCCAGCGACGTCTTGATGGACAGGGCGATCTTGCTGGAGGGCTTGTAGACGTTCCGGAGCCGGTGGGCCTCGTCGATCACGGCCAGGTCCCAGGGCGTCTGGCTGATATAGGGCTCCTTGTTCCGCGCGAACTGGTAGGAGCACAGGACCACGGCTTCCTGGTCAAACGGGTTCAGGCGGCCCTGCCGGATGGCCTCGTTAAAGGTGCCGGTCTCCAGGATCGCGGAGGGCAGGAAGAATTTTTCGGAAAGCTCCTGGCTCCATTGCTTCCGCAGATTCGATGGCACGATCACCAGCAGGTGCCGCTTGCCTTCGGCCCATTGCTGGGAAAGGAGGAGTCCGGCCTCGATGGTCTTCCCCAGGCCCACCTCGTCGGCAAGGATCGCGCCCCTGGACAGGGGGGACTGGAAGGCAAACAAGGCGGCTTCAACCTGGTGGGGGTTCAGGTCCACCTGGGCTTCGGAAAGGGCGCCGGCCAGCTTCTCAAGGCTGTCCGACGGACAGCGCTTGGTCAATTCATGGGCGAGGTACTTTGCCTGGTGCGGCGTGAGCACCTGGTTCACCGGCTCTTGCGAAGCCAATCCAGCTTCACCCAGTCGCCGGGACCCCGCTCGATGGACCAAAACGACCAGCCGTTCATGGCCCGCTTGGTGATGGCCGACGCGGCAACGGACGGCGAGGTGAAACGCCTCCCCATGAAGGAGATCCGCCCGTCCCTCAGGATCAGGGCTTTGTAGGTCTTGCCCTTCAAGGTGGCCCGTAGTTTCCTTCGTTTGATGTCGTACTCGCGAAGGACTGGGGTCCTGCCAGCGGAATCCTCTTCGATTTCCACGGACGGCCGCCTGTTTCTGCCGGTGAGCATGTCTGCCTCAACTTGGAAATAGCTCTTCACCTTCCTGTAAAATGGCCGCGTCAGGTTTTCCCCGGTCAGGCGCCCCTTTTGCTTGTTCCCCTTGGGCTCGGCCACGCGAAGGAGCAGGGACTCCAGTTCCCGCAAAGGGGCACCGGTCACGGTGAGGTAGACACTCAGCGAATCCCAGCTTCCCCTGTGCTTGTCGCCGAGGTGCTGTTTGAGCCTAGACATCAGGTTCTTGGCCAGGCCCACGTAATAGAGGCGGTCCTTGCTGAAGAGAACGTAGATGCCGTCACGCCGCCCGACAAAGGTCCGCAGAATCTTGGGGTAGCGGTCAACGGCCTTTCGATGGATGTGCTCCAAATATTGGCTGATAAGGGACTTCTGTCTCACAAGATGCTCTCCCTCGGATGAAATCGAGTTGGAACAATGGACTTGCGAATCTCCCCCAAGCATTCACGGCGGACCAGAGAGTGACGCCATGCTATTACTTTCACGAAATACCTACAATCCCGGACGCTCCCCCTCTCTCCGCAGGCGTTTTTGCTTGGAAGCGGTCTTCGGCAGACGCGGCCCTGGGCCTGGCCCTAGCCAGGCCCGAACAACGGCAGCCGCGAGGCCTGGTCCTTCGCGTTAATGGCCAGGGAAAGGAAGATTTCCAAAGGATTTTTCCGGGATGCCTGCCGCCTCCCAGGGCCCATAAAGCCACTTTTTTGGCGATAAGGGTGGGCGAAGGTTGCTCGGCCCGGCTGTGGCCGCGTCGGCCAGAGGATGGGCCATTCCACCGCGTTCTTGCGCCTCGACGCGGGCGGCGATTTAGGGTGGAATCAGGCTCCCATGCCCGCAGACCCGCTGGAAGTCCTGAGAAAGACCTTCGGCTACCCCGCCTTCCGGGGCCGCCAAGCCGAGGTCATCGGCCATGTGCTCAAGGGCGGCTCCTGCCTGGTGCTCATGCCCACGGGTGGGGGCAAGTCCCTGTGCTACCAGGTCCCGGCCTTGTGCCTGGACGGGATGGCCCTGGTCATCTCCCCGCTCATCGCCCTCATGCACGATCAGGTCAGCGCCCTCGAGCTGCTGGGCGTGGGCGCGGCCTACTACAATTCCTCCCTGACCCAGGCCCAGAAGCAGTCTGTGCGCTCCCGCGCCCGGGCCGGCGGCCTGAAGCTCCTCTACGTGGCACCCGAGACCCTCAACACCGATTTCTTCCAGGGCTTCGTGGACGGCCTGAACATCAGCCTTCTGGCCGTGGACGAGGCCCATTGCGTCAGCCAGTGGGGCCACGACTTCCGGCCCGACTACCTCGAGGCGGCCAAGCTGCGCGAGCGCCTGCCCCGGACGCCTCTGGTGGCCCTGACGGCCACGGCGGATCCGGCGACGCGCCGGGAGATCGCCGCCCGCCTGGGCCTGGAGCGGGATCCCGTGTTCGCCAGCAGCTTCGACCGCCCCAACCTGCGCTATGAGATCGTGCCCCGGGGATCGGGACGGGAGCAGCTCCTGGAGTTCATCCGCGCCCGCCACTCCGGCGAGGCGGGCATCGTCTATTGCCTGAGCCGCAAAAAAGCCGAGGAGACCGCGGCCTGGCTCTCTTCCCGGGGCGTGCCCAGCCTGGCCTACCACGCCGGGCTCGACGCCGAAGTGCGCCGCCGGCACCAGGGGCGCTTCCTCACCGAGGACGGCCTGGTGGTCTGCGCCACCATCGCCTTCGGCATGGGCATCGACAAGCCGGATGTGCGCTTCGTGGCCCACCTGGACCTACCCAAGAGCGTGGAAGGCTACTACCAGGAGACCGGCCGGGCGGGCCGCGATGGCGCGCCCGCCAGCGCCTGGATGGCCTACGGGCTCGGCGACGCGGTGCAGCTGCGCCGCCTCGTGGAGCAGGGCGAGGGCTCCCCCGAGTTCAAGCGGTCCCAGCAGATCAAGCTGACCCGGATGCTGGGCCTGTGCGAGGGGACGGATTGCCGGCGGCGCATGCTCCTGGAGTACTTCGGCGAAGAGCATGCCGGGGGCTGCGGGAATTGCGACAACTGCCTGGGGCAGGCCGCCACGTTCGACGGCACCCAGGCCGCCCGCAAGGCCCTCAGCTCGGTGGCGCGCACCGGGGAGCGCTTCGGGGCGGGCCACCTCATCGACGTGCTCACGGCCAAATCCACGGAGAAGACCCTGCGCTGCGGCCACGAACGCCTGAGCGTGTGGGGCGTCGGCCGGGAGTACGACGCGCGGCAGTGGGCCGGCGTGTTCCGGCAGCTGGTCGCCGGGGGCTGGGTGGACGTCGACGCGGAGGCCTTCGGAGCGCTCCGGCTCAACCCGAGGTCCTGGGAACTGCTCAAGGGCGGGGCGACCCTGCGACTGCGCGAGGAAGCCGCGCCCCAGGCGCCCAGGCCCAAGGTGAAGGCCTCGGCGACCCGGGCCGTCGCCCAGGCCGCCCCGGCGGGCCGCGACGCCGGAGTCTTCGAGGCCCTGCGCGCGTTGCGCCGCCGCCTGGCCGAGGAAAAGGGCCTCCCACCCTATGTGGTCTTCCACGACGCCACGCTGAAGGAGATGGCCGCGCTCAGACCCCGAACCCTGGAGGAACTGGCCCGAATCCATGGGGTCGGCGAGGCCAAGCTGGCCAAGTACGGGCGGGATTTCCTGGAGGCGCTCCGGGCGGCCGCGCTCTAATCCGCGGGCACGCCCCCGGAGCGCCACCCGCCGGGGCCGCGCGGTCGCGCGGGAGAAAAAATGGCAGACAAAACGCCCGCGCCGGTCGTATGGTGGAGGCGGACTTTTGGGGAGCTTTTTTTAAGGAGCAGGCATGGGGTACTGTCTCAACAGGCTCGGGCTGGCCATCTTCGCGTCCTTCGTCCTCGTCGGGATCGCCATCGGGTTGTACCTGATGTTCCGCAAGGACCCGGACGCCGGGAAGCGCTGACACGCGGGTTTAAACGGCGCCATCGCCCGACAAAAAAGGACCCCGGCCCAAGGGCCGGGGTCCTTTTCGTTGGCGCCCCGCGGTTTCCGCGGGCGAAAACCCGCTGGCCTTCAGTACACGAAAAGCATCTCGCGATACTTCGGCAGCGGCCACAGTTCGTCGCTGACGTAGCCCTCCATGCGATCCACCACCGAACGCACCGCCAGCATGGCCGGGAGCACGGCGTCGCGGTAGGCCTCGGCCCGCAGGGGCAGCGTCGCGGCCCCGTCCGCCCCTTCCTGGGCCTGGCCCAGCGCCGCCACCGCGGCGTCGAGGGCGTTGAGGTCCGAAACCACCGTTCCCAGGGCCTTGGCGGCGGCGTTCTGGGGCTCACGGACGAGGCCCTCAGCCGCCCGTAGGGCCCCCGCGACCTGGGCCTGGTGCTTCAGCGCCGCCGGGAGGATCTGGTTGCGGGCGATGTCGGCGGTGGCCAGCGCCTCGATGGCCACGACCTTGACGTAGCGTTCCCAAAGGATTTCCTCGCGGGCCTCGTATTCCCGGTGGTCGAGCACCCGATACTTGGCGAAGAGGGCCTTGTACTCGGGCTTGGACATGGCGTGCAGGGCGTCCGGGGTGGTCCTGAGGTTGGGCAGGCCGCGCTTGGCCGCCTCCTTGTGCCAGGCCTCGGAATAGCCGTTGCCGTTGAAGACCACCCGCTTGTGCGCGCGGATGCGCGACTGGAGGGCCGCCGCGAGCTTGGGGGCCAGGTCCCCGGGCTTCTCCAGCTCCGTGGCCAGTTCGTCGAGCTGTTCGGCCACGATGGTGTTCAGGATGGTGTTGGGGAAGTGGACCGGGGCGGTGGAGCCGACGGCGCGGAACTCGAACTTGTTGCCGGTGAAGGCGAAGGGGGAGGTGCGGTTGCGGTCCGTGGCGTCCTTGGGCAGGGGCGGCAGCACGCTCACCCCCAGCTCCATCGTCCCGCCTTGCTTGGAGCTCGAGGCCGGGCCCTTCTCGAGCTGGGAGACGATGTCGTCGAGCTGCTCCCCGAGGAACACGCTGATGATGGCCGGCGGGGCCTCATTGGCGCCCAGGCGGTGGTCGTTGCCCGGGCCGGAGATCCCCACGCGCAGGAGTTCGGCGTACTTGTCCACGGCGCTGAGCACCGCCGTGAGGAAGGCCAGAAACTGGGCGTTCTCATGGGGCGTGCCGCCCGGCTCGAGGAGGTTCTCGCCTCGGTCCGTGGCCATGGACCAGTTGTTGTGCTTGCCGTTGCCGTTGATGCCGGCGAAGGGCTTCTCGTGCAGCAGGCAGACCAGCCCGTGGCGCAGGGCCACCCGGCGCAGCATCTCCATCACCAGCATGTTGTGGTCGGCCGTGATCGAGCTCTTCTCGAAGACCGGCGCGATCTCGAACTGGGCCGGGGCGACCTCGTTGTGCCGGGTCTTGGCCGGGATCCCCAGGCGCCACAGCTCGCGGTCCAGGTCCATCATGAAGGCCAAGATGCGCTCACGGATGGAGCCGAAATAGTGGTCCTCAAGCTCCTGGCCGCGGTACGGGGCGGCCCCGAAGAGGGTGCGGCCGGCCGCGATCAGGTCGGGGCGCTGCTCGTAGAAGCGCCGGTCGATGAGGAAGTACTCCTGCTCCGGGCCCATGGTCGTGAACACGCGCTTGGCCGACTCGTTCCCGAAGAGGCGCAGGGCGCGCAGGGCCTGGACGGAGAGGGCCTCCATGGAGCGCAGGAGGGGGGTCTTGAAATCGAGGGCCTCCTCGGTGTAGCTGACGAAGGCGGTGGGGATGTAGAGGGTGGCCCCGTTGGCCTCCTTGATGATGAACGCCGGGGAGGTCGGGTCCCAGGCGGTGTAGCCGCGGGCCTCGAAGGTGGCGCGGGTGCCGCCGGAGGGGAAGGAGCTGGCGTCGGGTTCGCCCTTGATCAGGGTCTTGCCGTCGAACTCGGCGATGGCCCGCCCCGTCGGCGTCGGCTCCAGGAAGGTGTCGTGCTTCTCGGCGGCCAGGCCCGTCATGGGGATGAACCAATGGGTGTAGTGGGTGGCCCCGTGGCTGAGGGCCCACTCCTTCATGCCCTGGGCCACCTCCTGGGCGATGCCGGCGTCCAGGGGTTCGCCGACGGCGGTGGTGGCCTTGAGCCTCTTGTAGACGTCCTTGCTCAGGTATTGGATCTGCGCGGCGTCATTGAAGACCAGTTCGCCGAAGATGTCGGCGCCGGGCCGGCCCTGGTAGTCCTCGGCGGACTTGCTGTGCTGGTGGATCTGCAACACCACTTTCTGGCGCGGATTGGTCATGGTCGAGGCCTCGCTGGGGGAATCTGGGGCGCCGTGAGCGCGGACGCTTCAGGGGACGGGGACGGGGGCCGCTCCGGGGCATGGCCCCCATCGCGCGGTGAGCGATGTTAAGGCAAGCGCGCACCCGGACGCAAGTGCGGGGACGCCTTTGCCCCCATTTTTTACGCCGCAGGCCTTACAAAAATGTAGAATGCCGGGTGATCCCGCCGGAATCCGTCCCCAGGAACCCCTCCCCAACGCGCCCTCGAGGAACCCATGCCCCGCGCCTCCCTGAACACCCTGCTGCCGGGGCTCGGGCTGCTGCCCCTTCTCGGCGCCGCCTGCGCCCCCAAGACCGCGGACCACTCCATCCGCCTGGGCGAATTCGACGCGCTGACCGGGGACACCGCCACGTTCGGGCAGACCACCCATGAGGGCATTGAGCTCGCCGTGGAGCAGATCAACGCCTCCGGAGGCGTCAAGGGCCGCCCCCTGAAGCTGTTCACCGAGGACGACGAAGGCAAACCCGACCAAGCCGCCCTGGTCGCCGAAAAGCTCATCACCCAGGACCGGGTCCGGGTACTCATCGGCGAGGTCGCCAGCAGCGACAGCCTGGCCGTCGCGCCGATCGCGCAGCGCTACGGCGTGCCCATGATCAGCCCCAGCAGCACCAATCCGAAGGTCACCCAGCAGGGCGACTACATCTTCAGGGTGTGCTTCATCGACTCCTTCCAGGGCCAAGTGGCGGCGAAATTCGCCCGCGACACGCTGAAGTGCCGGCGCGCGGCGGTCCTGCGCGACGAAAGGAGCGACTACAGCCTGGGGCTGGCGGACGTCTTCAGCCGGGACTTCAAGGCGCTCGGAGGGACCATCGTCGCGGACAAGGCCTACATGGGCGGGGACGTCGATTTCAAGGCCCAACTCGCGGCGATCCGGGCCGCCCACCCCGACGTGGTCTACGTCCCGGGGTACTACGGGGAGGTCGGGCTCATCGCCCGCCAGGCCCGGGCCCTGGGCATCACCGTGCCCCTCCTGGGGGGGGACGGTTGGGAAAGCGAGGAGCTCTTCAAGATCGGGGGGGCGGCCCTGGAGGGCTGCTACTTCACCAACCACTGCGCGCCGGACAGCCCGGATCCCGTGGTCCGCCGTTTCGTCGCCACCTACGAGGCCCGCTGGCACCACGAGCCCGGGGCCTTGGCCATGCTGGGGTACGACGCCGTGCGGGTGGCCGCCGACGCCCTGAAACGCGCCCCGAACCTCGACGGGAACTCCATCCGCGAGGCCTTGGCCGCCACCCGGGACTTCCCCGGAGTGACCGGCAGGATCTCGATGGACGCCGACCGGAACGCGATCAAAAGCGCGGTGATCCTGGAGATCAAGGGCGGCCGGGCCGTGTACAAGGAGACCGTGAACCCCTAGCCCGGAGGGACCGCCCCCGGCCAAGGGCGGGGTTCCGGCTCGGCCGAAGCGTCCCCACCCGCGGAGAGCGGGCTTGCGCCGCGCGGATGCCGGCGCTAGACTCCCTCCAACATGATTTCGATCCGGACCCGGGCCGCAGGCGCCCCGATTCCGGAAGCGTCTAAAGGCGGACGCCCCCTATGGGGGAGCGTCCGCCTTTTTTTTGCCTTTCCTCGAGGACCGGCCATGAACCCCTTCGCCACCTACCGCCTGGAAGGCTTCCACGACGAGATGCTGCTGGCGCTCGGACGCCCGCGCCCGGCCGCCGAGGGCCTGATGCGGGCGGCCCAGGCGATGGGTTTGGACGAACTCAAGCGGCGCCAAGCCCTGGCCGAGGAGAGCCTCCTGCGCAAAGGCATCACCTTCAACGTCTACGGGCACGCCGACGCCCAGGAGAAGATCTTCCCCTTCGACGTGCTCCCCCGGGTGATCGACCGGACCGAATGGACGCGCCTGGAGGCCGGCCTGAAGCAGCGCCTCCTCGCGCTGAACCTGTTCCTGCAGGACGTCTACAACGAATGCCGCATCCTCAAGGACAAGGTCCTGCCCCAGGACCTGGTGCTCTCGAGCCGGGGCTACCTGCCCCAGTGCCAGGGTGTCACCCCCCCGTTGCGGACCTGGTGCCCCATCGCCGGGACCGACCTGGTGCGCGACCGCAACGGAACGATGTACGTTCTGGAGGACAACCTGCGCTGCCCCAGCGGCGTCAGCTACGCGCTGGAGAACCGCCAGGTCATGAAGCGCGTGTTCCCCGAATTCTTCGCCGCCGTGGCGGTGGCCCCGGTGGACGACTACCCCAGCCGGCTCTTGGCCACCCTCCAGTCCCTGAGCCCGGCACGAAGGCCGGGCGTGGTTCTCCTGACACCGGGGGTGAACAACAGCGCCTACTACGAACACAGCTTCCTGGCCCAGCAGATGGGCGTCGACCTGGTGGAGGGCGGCGACCTCACCGTCGAGCAGGGGCGGGTCACGCTGCGATCCACGTCGGGACCCCAGCCCGTGGACGTGGTCTACCGGCGCATCGACGACGACTTCCTGGATCCCCTGGCGTTCCGGCCGGACTCCCTTCTGGGAGTCCCGGGGCTGTTCCGGGCCTGGGCCTCCGGGGGGGTGGCCCTGGCGAACGCCCCGGGCACGGGGGTCGCCGACGACAAGGCCATCTACGCCTATGTGCCCGCGATCATCCGATACTACCTGTCCGAGGAGCCGCTGATCCCGAACGTCGAGACCTACGTCTGCTGGGACGCCGGGCAGCGCGACCACGTGCTCAAGCACCTGCACGAGATGGTGGTGAAGGCCGTCAACGAGTCGGGAGGGTACGGCATGCTGGTCGGGCCCCACGCCGGCGAGGCCGAACGGGAGGCCTTCGCCGCGCGCATCCAGGCCCACCCCCGCAACTACATCGCCCAACCCACCTTGGCCCTGAGCCGGGTTCCGACCTTGGCCGACGGCGTCGTGGAGGGGCGCCACGTCGACCTGCGGCCCTACATCCTCAGCGGCGCGCGGCAGTGGGTGACGCCGGGCGGCCTGACCCGGGTGGCGCTGAGGAAGGGGTCCCTCGTCGTCAACTCCAGCCAGGGCGGCGGGAGCAAGGACACCTGGGTGGTCCTGGACCGGCTGGGCGGGGCCGCGAGCTGGCGGCGCCCGGCCGCGGCGGTCGCGGCGGCCGCGGGGGGCTGATCGTGCTCAGCCGCGCCGCCTCTTCGCTGTACTGGACGGCCCGCTACCTGGAGAGGGCCGAGTCCGTGGCCCGCCTGCTGGACGTGAACCTGAGGTTCAGCCTGGACTTGGGCTCCGACGACGGTGATTCCTGGGCCGCGGTCGTGGCCACGACCGGGGACCAAACCCCCTTCCTCGCGCGCCACGGCGCCGTCAACCGGGACGCGGCCGTGGCCTTCCTCGCCGCCGACCCGGGCAACCCCAACAGCGTGGTGTCCTGCGTCCAGGCGGCCCGCGAGAACGCCCGGGCGGCGCGGGAGTACCTCCCCAGCGAGGCCTGGGAGGCCCTCAACACCCTGCACCTGACCGTGCGCCGCCTCCCCGCGGAGCCCGGGGACCCCGAACGCCTGGACCGGACCTTGGAGGCGGTGCGTTCCTCGGGCAGGGAGCTGGACGGGCTTCTGGCGACCGCGCTTCTGCGGGACGAGGGATGGCTCTTCCTGCGCCTGGGCCAATCCCTGGAGAGGGCGGACCAAACCTCCCGGCTGGTGGACGTGCAGACGGCGGCCCTCGGGGCGCCGGAGCGCGACGGCGACGAAGCCCCGCGATGGGAGGCCGTGGCCCGCAGCGCCAACGCCCTGGCCATGTACCGGCGACGCCACGGCGGCACCGACGGCCGCAAAGTGGCCGAATTCCTGCTGCTGGACGGCGCCTTTCCGCGCAGCGTGGCCTTCTGCCTGCGTTCGGCCGAGGAGTCCCTGCGGGCCATCACCGGGACCCCGCCCGGGTTCTTCGGCAACGCCGCGGAAAAGGGCCTCGGACGCCTGGCGTCGGAGTTGCGCTACACCGAGATGGCGGACGTGCTTCGGGAGGGGATGCACCAATGGCTGGACCGTTTCCAGGCCAGGCTCAACGAGGTGGGGGACGCCGTGAGGGTCCAATACTTCGAACCCCCGTCCCCCGAGGCGCCCGGCGCGGGCTCCGCGGCCGGGCAACCCCAACAATGAGCGGGCCCCGGCCGGGAATCCGCGATCCGAGGAGGGCGAGGCGACGATGACGTTCTGCCTGGGCATCAAACTGAAGGGCGGCCTGGTGGGGCTCGCGGACACGCGCATCACCAGCGGCAACGAGGTCTTCCTGGCGAAGAAGGTGGCGACCTTCCAGCGCCACGGCTACCCCATGTTCCTCATGACCAGCGGGCTGCGCAGCGTCCGCGACAAGGTGCTGACCTATTTCGAGGACGAACTGGCCCAGGGACAGCCCTTCGACCGCCTGCACCGGGCCGCCACCGCCTTCGGCGCGCAAGTGCGCGCCGTGGCCCGGGAGGACGGCCCGGCCCTGGCGGAGAGCCACATCGGGTTCAACATCCACGCGCTCATCGGCGGAAGGCTTCCGGCCGATCCCGAGCCCAAGCTCTACCTGGTCTACCCCCAGGGGAACTGGGTGGAGATCAACGAGGCCCGCCCCTACCACATCATCGGGGAGAGCGGCTACGGGCGCCCGGTGCTCGACCGCAGCCTCAAGCACGGGGACTCCCTGGCCTGGGCCTTCAAGGTGGGCTGCCTGGCCTTCGACAGCACCCGAATCTCCGCCGCGGACGTGGACTTCCCCCTCGACGTGGTGCTCTACCGCGACGGCGAACCCGAGGTGCAGTCCGGCCGGCTGAACCGGGAGGACCTCGCGGACCTGAGCCGTTGGTGGAGCGAGCGCCTGCGCACCGCCGTCAGCGAGATCCCCCAGGACTGGGTCGACGCGCTCGTGGAGAAGGTGCTGCGCGGCGAGGGGAGGGAGGCGTGATCCTGAAGGTCCGCCACACCCTGGACTACCGCTACACCGCGCCGGCCACCCTCGGCCCCCAGACCATCCGCCTGCGGCCCCGTTCCGACGGTTCCCAGCGGCTCCTGGATTTCTCCCTCACGCTCGAGCCCGAGCCCAGCCTGCGCAGCGCCTGCCTCGACGCCGACGGCAACGTGGCCGAGCAGGCCTGGTTCCTCGGGGACTCCGCCCGGTTCCGGGTCGCGACGGAGTCGACGGTGGAGACCCTGCGCCGGAACCCCTTCGACTTCGTGGTGGACCCGGCCTTCGCCCGCCTGCCCTGGGGGGACCGCGCCGCGGCGGCCCACCCCTCCTCGTCCACGGCCCTCGCCGGAGCCGTCGAACCGAACGTCCGGGAGCTCTCCGAGGAGGTGGCCCGGGACTGCGGCGGGGAGGCGCTGGCCTTCCTGATGCGCCTGAACCGGCGCATCCATGGGCTCCTGGACTACGAGCCCCGCCCCTCGGGTCCGCCCCGCCCCTCCGGGGAGACCCTCGCCCTGGGCCGGGGGGCCTGCCGGGACTTCGCGGTCCTCTTCTGCGCGGCGGCCCGCGTCCACGGGATCCCGGCCCGCTTCGTCAGCGGCTACCACTTCGGGGGGCCGGACCGCCGGGCCCGGGAGCTGCACGCCTGGGCCGAGGCCTTCCTGCCGGGCGCGGGCTGGCGGGGCTTCGACCCGAGCCTGGGGCTGGCCTGCGCCGAGGAGCATGTGGCCCTCGCCGCGGCGCCGGACCCCGCCTTCGCCGCGCCGCTGTCGGGCTGCTTCGGGCCCCGCGGCATCGAATCGGCGCTGGAGGCCGAAGTGATTTTCCTATAGAGTCGGGAGGCTCCCGCCACAAGGGCCCCCCGTGTCCACCTTCGTCCAACTCCTCATCGACGGCATCAGCCTGGGCAGCATCTACGCCCTCATCGCCCTTGGGTACACCCTCGTCTACGGGATCCTCCGCCTGATCAACTTCGCCCACGGCGACCTCTTCATGCTGGCGGCGTACGCGGCGCTGGGCACCTGCGCCGCCTTCGGCCTGGGCGACGCCACGGTCCACGGCTCCCCGGCGTCTTCGTGGGGCGCCTTCGCCGCGGTCCTGCTCGCGAGCATGGCCGCGGCCGCGGCCGCGGGATGGCTGGTGGAGCGCCTGGCCTACCGGCCCCTGCGCGGCCAGCCCCGGCTCAACTTGCTCATCACCGCGGTGGGCGTCAGCATGCTCCTGGAGAACGGTTTCCAGGCGGCCTTCGGGGACGACCCCCGGCGCTTCCCCACCCTGATCCGGGATCGGCCCATCCTGGGTCTTCTGGGCGCGCGCGTCTCGACGCTCGACTTGGTCGTGGTGGGAACCACCCTCCTGCTGTTGGCGGGACTGGAGCTGTGGGTGCACCACACCCGCATGGGGCGGGCCATGCGGGCGGTGAGCCTGAGCCACGAGACCGCGGCCCTGCTGGGCGTGCCGGTGGACGCCGTTATCTCGGCGACCTTCGTGGTCGGATCGGCCCTGGCCGCCGCCGCCGCGGTGCTCTACGGCGCCCGGTATCCGAAGGTCGAACCCTTCATGGGGGTCCTCCCCGGCATCAAGGCCTTCGTCGCCGCGGTCCTGGGCGGCATCGGCAACCTGCGGGGCGCCGTGGTCGGGGGTCTGCTGCTGGGTTTGGCCGAGACGCTGGTGGCGGCCTACGGCGCCAGCTCCTGGCGGGACGCCCTGGCCTTGGCCTGCTCATCGGGATCCTGCTGCTGCGCCCCACCGGCCTGTTCGGCACGACGGCCCGGGAGAAGGTGTGAACGGGCCGGGGCGCTCCAACCTCGCGGCGGTGGCCCTCGTGGGAGGCTGCGCGGCCCTGGCCTGGGGCGCCGGCTTGGCGCTGCCTCCCTACGCGGCGTCGCTGCTGCTGCTCATCGGCGTCAACGCCCTGCTGGCGGCAAGCCTAAACCTCGTCAACGGGGTCGCCGGCCAATTCTGCCTGGGCCACGCGGGCTTCATGGCGGTGGGCGCCTACACCGCGGCCTGGCTCGGCGCGGGACCCCTGGCCGGCCTCTTCGCCGCCGGGGGGCTCCCCCTCCAGGCGGGCATGGCCTGCACCGCCGGGGCCGCCGCGCTCTCGGCGGGGGCCGCCGGTTGGCTGGTCGGGCTGCCGAGTCTCCGCCTCAAGGGCGACTACCTGGCGATCGTGACGCTGGGCTTCGGAGAGATCATCCGGGTGGCCCTGCTCAACAGCGACGCGCTGGGCGGCGCGCGCGGCTTCATCGGCATCCCCCTCGCGGGGGGGCCGGCCTGGACCTTCGGCCTGCTGGCGGCCTTCTGCCTTTTCTGCGTGCGCCTCGGCGGCACCGCCCAGGGGCGGGCCCTGCTCGCCGTCCGCGAGGACGAGATCGCGGCCGAATCCCTGGGGATCCCCGCCACCCGCCTCAAGGTGGGCGCCTTCACCGCATCGGCCGCGGCGGCGGGCGTCGCCGGGGCCCTCTTCGCCCACCAGGAAGGCTTCATCTCCCCGGACAGCTTCGGCTTCATGAAGTCCATGGAGATCGTGGTGATGGTGGTCCTCGGCGGCATGGGAAGCCTGAGCGGCTCCCTCCTGGCCGCGGCCCTCCTGACGCTCCTGCCCGAGGCTCTGAGGCCGCTCAAGCAGCTCACGGGGGTCGACCTGCGCATGGTGCTCTACTCCCTCGCGCTGATCCTGCTCATGCTGTTCCGCCCCGGGGGTCTCATGGGGCGCGGGGAGCTTTGGGATCCGCGCGGTCGCCGGGGTCCCTAGGCCGTGGACGCCCCCATCCTTTCGGTGGAGGAGGTCACCCTGCGCTTCGGCGGGCTGGCCGCGCTCGACGACCTGAGCCTCACCATGGGGCCCGGGGAGCTGGCGGGGGTCATCGGCCCCAACGGGGCCGGCAAAACCAGCCTCTTCAACGTGCTCACGGGCGTCGCCCGGCCCCAGCGGGGCCGGGTCCGGGCCCTGGATCGGCCCCTGGAGGGCCTGCGCCCCTTCGAGATCGCCGCCCTGGGGGTCGTGCGCACCTTCCAAAACATCCGCCTCTTCAAGGACCTCAGCGTCCTGGACAACGTGCGCGCGGCGCTCCACCGGGGGGCCCCTTCCCTGGCGGCCTCCCTGGCGGCCAGGCCCTCCGCGGCCCGGGGCGAGAAGGGGATGCGGGACCGCGCCCTGGAACTGCTGGAACGCCTGGACCTAGGTGCGCGCGCCCAGGAGCGCGCCGGGAGCCTGCCTTACGGCGAGCAGAAACGCCTTGAGATCGCCCGGGCGCTGGCCTGCGGTCCCAAGGTGCTGCTCCTGGACGAACCCGCCGCGGGCATGAACCCCTCGGAAAGCGCCTGGCTCAGGGCGAAGCTGCGTTCCCTGCGCTCCGAATTCGGGCTGAGCGTGCTGCTGATCGAGCACGACATGGGCATGGTCATGGAGCTGTGCGAGCGCCTCATCGTCCTGGACCACGGCCGGAAGATCGCCGAGGGAGCCCCCGAGGAGGTGCGCCGGGACCCGCGCGTCCTGGAGGCCTACCTGGGCCCGCGGCGCCGCGCGGGCGGCCCGGGGGAGGCGAGGTGAGCGGGGCCGTCCTGGAACTGCGCTCCCTGACCGTCCGTTACGGCCAGGCCACGGCGGTGGACGGGCTCTCCCTGAGCGTGTCCCGGGGCTCCATCGTCTGCCTGCTGGGCGCCAACGGGGCGGGCAAGACCAGCACCCTACGCGCCGTCAGCGGGCTGCAGACCTTCGAGGGGACCGCCTTGTTCCACGGAGAGCCCATCCGGGGGCTCGCCCCCCACCTCCTGGTGCGCCGCGGTCTCGCGCACTGCCCCGAAGGGCGCGGGGTCCTGGCGGAGCTCAGCGTCGACGAGAACCTGGACCTGGGGGCCTATACGCGCCGGGACCGCCGGGCCGTGGCCAGGGATAGGGAACACGTCCTGGCCCTGTTCCCGCGCCTGGGGGAGCGCCTGCGCCAGAAGGCCGGCACCCTTTCCGGCGGGGAACAGCAGATGCTGGCCCTGGGGCGCGCCCTGATGGCCCGGCCCAGCCTGCTGCTTTTGGACGAGCCCAGCCTGGGGCTGGCCCCGCAGATGGTGGAGCTCATCCTGGAGACCGTCTCCGGGATCCGGTCGGAGGGCATCAGCGTGCTGCTGGTGGAGCAGAACGCCTCGGCGGCCCTGGCCATCAGCGACTACGCCTACGTCCTGGAGAACGGCCGCCTGGCCCTGGAAGGGCCGGCTCGCGAGGTCTCCGGGGACCCCAGGGTCCGGGCCGCCTATCTCGGGGATTAGGCAAGCCTGTCCGTGCTTCCCGACAAAAATGTCGGCCGTCCGTAAAAAATCCGCAAAAATGTAACCGGCCGCCGCCTCGGCCCCTTGGTACGCAAGGCTTTTTCGGGCGCCTCCGCTGGCACGGCTCCTGCATTCAGGATCCCATCCTGAACCGTCTCCGGCGCGCCCCCGGTCCATCCGGCCGCCCGCCGAGGCGCCGACTCAAGAGGACCGCATGCCGACCCCACGCCAAAAGACCGCCCTGGACATCAGCAGCCACCCCGCGAGCCACGAGGATTTCGCGGAAAAACCGGGACACGAACTCTACGGGGAATGGGTCTTCAACGAAGCGGCCCAAAAGCAGTACCTGAGCAAGGACGTCCACAAGAAACTCAAGGCCACCACCGCCGCCGGCGAACCCCTGGACGCCGGCATCGCCGACCAGGTCGCCCAGGGCATGAAGGAGTGGGCCCTCAGCCACGGCGCCACCCACTACACGCACTGGTTCATCCCCATGACCGGCCTGGCCGCGGAGAAGCACGACACCTTCCTGGAGCCCGCCCCGGACGGCTCCGCCATGGCCGAATTCGACGGCAAGACCCTGATCAGGGGCGAACCCGACGCCAGCTCCTTCCCCTCCGGCGGCACCCGCTCCACCTTCGAGGCCCGCGGCTACACCGCCTGGGACCCCACCTCGCCGGCGTTCATCATCAAGGAGGCCAACGGGGCCACCCTCTACATCCCCACCGCCTTCGTCAGCTACACCGAGGAGGCCCTCGACTACAAGACCCCCCTCCTGCGCTCCATGGAGGCCCTCTCCGTCCAGGCCCTAAGGCTGTTGAAGGTCTTCGGGAACACCTCGGCCAAGCGGGTCTTCACCACGCTCGGCCCGGAGCAGGAGTACTTCCTCATCGACCGGCGCTTCTACGAGCAGCGCCCCGACCTGATCGCGGCCAGCCGCACCCTCTTCGGGGCCGCCCCGTACCGCGGCCAGGAGCTTGAGGACCACTATTTCGGCTCCATCCGCGAGCGCATCCTGGCCTTCATGATGGACCTGGACCGCGAGCTGTGGCGCCTGGGGATCCCGGCCAAGACCCGCCACAATGAGGTCGCCCCGGCCCAGTTCGAGCTCGCGCCGGTCTTCGAGAAGAGCTCGATCGCGGCCGACCACAACATGCTGGTGATGGAGATGCTGCGCCGGGTGGCCCTGCGCCACGACCTGGTCTGCCTGCTGCACGAGAAGCCCTTCGCCGGCATCAACGGCAACGGCAAGCACAACAACTGGTCCATGGCC
>DAIDJD010000243.1 GCA_027451505.1 candidate division FCPU426 bacterium | reverse complement strand
ATGCCGGAACGGCTCCAGGCGTCCCTAGGCGCGGACGACCGCGCCGGCGACGGGACCGGCGCCCAGGCCGCGGAGTCGGCCCCAACGTCGGATTTCCAGGCCGGTTTGGAGAGGGAAGCCGCGACCGCAGCCGGGAACGGCTCTTCTAAGCCCGCCCCGACCGCGGCAAGGCCTTCCCAAGCCCCCGAGGGCGCCGCGCACTGGAGCCAAATCCTGGCGCTGTTGCTGGCCCAAGGCGGCCCGCCCTCCGCAGCGTCGCCGACGGCCCCAGCGTCCCCCAGCGGCACCTCCTCCGGGACGCCCCCGCTTCCCACCCGGTCCGGCGCCCAGGACGCCCAGCCCCTTCGCGCGAGCGGTACGACCGCCACGGTCCAAGGAAAGGGACGCGCGGCCGACGAGCGGACGGCAGGCGCGACGCCGACCCAGTCCCCCCGTTCGCGGGCCCCTTGGGAAGGGTCGCCAAGCGCCCCGGCGGGGCCGACGCCCCTTTGCCCGCCCACCCCAGCGGTTTCCGCGGCCGCGGGGCGGGAACAGGCCCGGTACGCGACAGGCCCTGTTTCCGCGGCACCCGGGGACGGCGGCGCGCGGCCACCGAGCCTTTCCGCCGCGCCGGCCACCCCCGGAGCGCCTGTGACGGTCCAGGGCCGGCCCGGGGGACCCGCAACGGCGCCGGGCGCCAAGGTCGCGGACGGACCGGAGCGGCCCATGCCCTTCGGGGAACGGGCGCCGAAGGCAAGCCCGGGTCGGCCGGCCCCGCCCGCCTCCACCGCGTCGGGGGTGGCGGCGGCGGAAGCCACCCCCACGGAGTCCGCGGAATCCGGGGGCGAAGGCGGGTCCGCGACCGCGGAACGGGACGGCACCCCCGCGGCAAACGCGGCCTCAAGCACCGGCCCCCAGACGCCCGCCGAGCCCCAGGACCCCGCCCCGTCCGCGGGCCTGGAGACGCTGGCCGCGCGGGTCCGAGCCCTTCAGAGCGGAGCCGCCGGCGCGCCCACCGGCCCCAACCCGAACGCGCCCCAGCCGGCGCCCCCGGCGCAAGCCGGGGCGGCGGCGGCCCCCGGGGAACGGCCCAGGCCGCAGGCCCCCGCTGCGCTGGCCGACGCATTGCGGGAGGCGGCCCGACCGCTCCTGCCGGTCCCGGCCGGGCAAAGCGTGCGGATCCGGATCGCGGCACCCGGGCTGGGAACGGTGACCCTGACCCTCCGTGAGGAAGCCGGCTCCCTGGTGGCCCACATCGACGGCGACAGCCCCCAGGCGGAGGAGGTGCTGCGTTCCGCGGCCCCCCAATTGGCCTCGGCCTTCCGCCAGGAGGGCCAGCCGCTGGCGCGCTGGGACACGGGAAACGCATCCAGGGGGCCATCCGACGCCCGGACCCCCGGAGGCGGAAACGCCGGGCACGGCGGCGAGGACGGGGACGCCCGCGAAGCCTGGGCGCAGCGGGAATCCGGCCGGGACGCGGATTCCCCGAACAAGGAGGAGCGATGAGCGCGACCAATCCGATCTCGGCTACGGTGGGCGGCAGCCTGGGGGAGCAGCAGTTCCTGCAGCTCCTGGTGACCCAGCTCCAAAACCAGGATCCGCTCCAGCCGGTGGACAACACCCAGTTCGTGGCCCAACTGGCGCAGTTCGCGTCGCTGCAGCAGGAGCAGGCCAACGGGGCGACGCAATCCGCGCTCCTGAACGCGGAGCAGGCCGTCCAGGCCTCCTCGCTGATGGGGTCCACGATCCAGTACAGCTCGGGGGGCCAGACCCTCACCGGAACGGTGGCCGGGCAAGCCATGGCCGGTTCCAGCATCGACGTCGTGCTCAGCACCGGGGCCGAGGTGCCCCTCAACGCCATCCTCGCCTCGAACTGACTCCCAGGAGGGAAGCGCCATGATCCAGAGCATGAATTCGGCGGTGTCGGGCCTCAACGCCCAGCAGACCGCCATGGACGTGATCGGCAACGACATCGCCAACGTGTCCACCTACGGCTACCAGAGCGAAACGGCCATGTTCGAATCGGCCCTGGTGCAGACCGACCAGGGGGCCACCGCGCCCAACGGCGCGATGGGCGGCACCAACCCGGTCCAGGAAGGGCTGGGGGTCCAGGTCGGCAGCGTGCAGGTCTCGCAGCAGCAGGGTTCACTCACCACCACGGGCAACCCCTCGGACCTGGCCATCAACGGCGCCGGGTTCTTCGTGCTCAACAGCGGAGGGCAGCAGTACTACACGCGGGCGGGAAATTTCAACCTCAACGCCTCCTCCCAGCTCGTCAGCAGCAACGGGCTCTCGGTCATGGGCTGGATGGCCGGGCCCGGCGGCACCCTCAACCCCCAGGGGCCCCTCCAGGCGCTCTCGATCCCCCTCGGCAGCACCCTGGTCGCGGCGCCCTCTTCGCACATCGTGATGCAGGGCAACCTGAATTCGGCCACCACGGTCGGGGCTTCCGTGACCAGCGCCGTCAACCTTTACGACAGCCTCGGGACGCCGGTGACCGCGACCCTTACGTTCACCAATACGGGCGTGGACGCCTGGACCTGGACCGCATCGGGCCCGGCCGCCGGTCCCACGATAACCGGAAACGGCACGTTGACGTTCACGACGGCCGGCGGGTTGAGCCTGGCCACTGGAGGTCCCCTCACGATCACCAACACCAACGGCGCGGGGACCCCCCAGAGCGTGGCCATCGACTACGCCAACCTGTCGCAATTCGACGCGGCCAGCACCGCCTCGCCCCTGAGCCAGGACGGCTACGCCGCGGGGTCCCTCACGAGCTACGACATAGGCCAGGATGGGACCATCACCGGCACCTACTCCAACGGCATCACCCAGGCCGTGGGCCGGGTGGCCCTGGCCTCCTTCGCCAACCCCGGCGGGCTCACCCAGACCAACGACGGCAACTACCAGATCTCCGCCAACTCGGGCCTGCCGGACGTGGGCTCGGCCGGAAACGGGGGGCTGGGATCCATCCAGGCCGGCACCCTGGAGTCATCCAACGTCAACCTGGCCACCCAGTTCACCAACATGATCACCTCGGAGCGGGCCTACCAGGCCGATTCC
>DAIDJD010000242.1 GCA_027451505.1 candidate division FCPU426 bacterium | reverse complement strand
CGGTGAAGGCGAGTTTCCTGGGGAAGTTGGGGACCTTCTTTCAGATGGGATCGTTGGGCCTTTTGCTGGGCCTGCGCGCCTATGGACACGGCCCGGCCGGCGTACCCAGGGCCGTGTTGTTGCTTGCCGCGGCGACCTTCCTGAACTTCCTGGCCGGACTGGAATACGCCTTCCGGGGCCTGGGGGGGGGAGGGAGTTAGGCGGCTTTCCAGGCGGCCCCGGCTCTGCTAAAATACCCGGCTTTTATCCGGAGAACCATGCGCGAGACCCCGATCAATCTGGCCGTCTACCTGCCCCTGCTTTTGCTGGCGGTGTCCGCGCACGAGGCCGCCCACGCCTGGGCGGCCTTCAAAAGGGGCGACCCGACGGCCCGGGACCTGGGCCGCATCACCCTGCTGCCCTTCGTGCACATCGATCCCCTGGGGAGCCTGGTGCTGCCCGGGCTCCTGTTGGCCCTGGGCAGCCCCTTCGTGTTCGGGTACGCCAAGCCCACGCCGGTGAACCCCGGCAGGCTGCGGGTGCCCAAACGGGATTTCTCCCTGGTGGCGCTGGCGGGCCCGGCGGCGAACTTCGCGCTCGCGCTGGCGTTCACGGCCCTGGGGACGGTGGCCTTCCGGTTTTTGGGCTTGGATGCCCCGGCGGCGAAGGTGGTCCTGGGGGCCGGCATCGTGGTGAACGTGCTGCTGGGCTGGATCAACCTGCTGCCCCTCCCGGGGTTCGACGGGCTCAAGGCCGTCTACGCGCTGCTCCCGGACGAGTGGTGCTGGCGTCTCCAGAAGGGAAGCCGATGGTTTTTCCCGCTCCTGGTGCTGGCCCTGCTTTTCGGCTGGTTCGACGTGGTCCTGCTCCCCGCCTTCTCCCTCGGCACCGGCCTGTGCGCCTTCGCGGGCACCGGCATGCCGCCCATTTGAGGGACCAGGAATGGTGAAGGTCAATCTCCCGGTTTTCGAAGGCCCGCTGGACCTGCTGCTCTTCCTCATCCGCAAGAGCGAGCTGGACATCCATGACATCCCCATCGCCGAGCTGACCCGGGAATACCTGGCCACCCTGGAGACCATGGAGCGGTTGGATCTGAACGTCGCCGGGGACTTCCTTGTGATGGCGGCCCAGCTCATGGTCATCAAGAGCCGGATGCTGCTTCCCTCGCCCGAGGCCGCCGAGGGTGAGCCGGAGCCCGAGGATCCCCGCAGCGAGCTGGTCGCGCGCCTGCTGGAGTACCGCCAGTTCAAGGAAGCCGCGGCGAGCTTGGGCGAGCGTGAGTCGCTCCGGCGCGAGGCGTTCGGGCGCATGGGGGTGGAGGATGAGGCGCGCCGTTCCGCCGAGAAGGCCGCCGCCGACGAGGAACAGGCCCTGGACGTGAACCTGTTCGACCTGCTGCGGGCCTTCCTGCGCATCCTGGACGAATTGCCCGAGAACGCGGTCCGCGAGATCGAACGGGAGGAGGTCTCCGTCGTCCAGAAGATGAACGAGATCCTGGATCTTCTGGACGCCCACGAAAGCGTCCCTTTCCGGCGGGCCTTTTCGGGCGCCAGCCGGGTCGCCCTTCTGGCCGGGTTCCTCGCGGTGCTGGAGCTGGCGCGCCTGAAGTCCATCCTCGTCCGCCAGGCCGCCGCGTTCGGCGAGATCCACCTTTATCGGCGCAAGGACGCGCCGACGGCCCCCGCCCCCGCGGAGGGCTCCTGATGGCAGATCCCGTAGAAGCTAGGGAGACAGACTTGGACATTCAAGCCGTGAAGTCGGCGGTCGAGGCGGCCTGGTTTGCCTCGGAGCGCCCCTTGACGCTGGCCCAGTTCTCGGCCGCGCTGGAGGGGACCGAGCGACGCCTGCTCCACCAAGTGCTCGACGAATTGAAGACCGAATATGAAGCCCAGGATCGGGGCTTCCGGCTGGTCGAGATCGCCGAGGGCTGGCAGATCCTCACCCACCCCAGGCACGCCGCGGCCATACGCAGGCTCTACCGGATCAAGGCCGCCAACCGTCTTTCGCGGCCTTCGTTGGAGACCTTGGCGATCATCGCCTACAAACAGCCGTTGACCAAGGCCGAGGTGGAATCCATCCGCGGGGTGGGTTCCGATGGGGTGTTGCAGGGCCTCCTGGAGCGGCGCCTGGTGCGCACGGTGGGCCGCAAGGACGCTCCGGGACGGCCCTTGCTTTACGGCACCACCCGGGAGTTTCTCCAGACGTTCGGGCTCAAGGACTTGGGGGAATTGCCCAAGCTCACCGAACTCAAGGAACTGCTGAAACAGGATCCCGAGGGGGAACTTTGGGAAATGGCCGGGGACGGCAGCCTGCGCCAGAAGCCCCTGGAGGAACTTCGCAACCTGGATGGACCTTTTGCGCCGGTGGAGTCACCGAGTCAAGACAAGGCGGAGGCTGGCGAGTTTGACGTGAAAAAGGAGAAAGGCGAGGGCGAGGGCGAGGGCGAGGACGAGGGCGAGGGCGAGGGCGAGGGCGAGGACGAGGACGAGGACGAGGACGAGGACGAGGACGAGGACGAGGACGAGGACGAAGACGAAGACGAAGACGAAGACGAAGACGAAGACAAGGAAGACAAGGAAGACAAGGAAGACAAGGAGTAGGCCACTGATGCAAGAGAGAGTGCAGAAATTCCTGGCGCGTTCCGGCGTGGCGTCCCGGCGCCAAGCGGAACAACTCATGCTGGACGGTCGCGTGACCGTCAACGGCACCGCCGTTCGTGAGTTGGGGGCTAAAGTCGACCCCAGCAAGGACGCGGTCAAGGTGGACGGCAAACGCGTCCACGGTGAGACGCCCGCCTACGTCCTTTTGTACAAGCCCAAGGGGACCATCTGCACCCTGGACGACCCGGAACAGCGGACCACGGTGATGGAGTTGGTCCGGGGCGTGAAGGCGCGCTTGTTCCCGGTCGGCCGACTGGACTTCGACACCACGGGGGCCCTGCTGCTCACCAACGACGGGGAGCTGGCCAACCTCCTGATGCATCCCCGCCACCGCTTCTCCAAGACCTATCTCGCCAAGGTCAAGGGCGTGCCCACCGAGGAGCGCCTCGACAAGCTGAGGCGCGGCGTGTCCATCGAGGGGGTGCGCACCGCGCCGGCCGAGGTTCGTTTGGTGACGGTCAAGGAGAAGAATTCCCTGGTCGAGATCGTCCTGCGTGAGGGGCGCAACCGCCAGGTCAAGCGCATGTTCCTGGAGATCGGCCATCCGGTGCTTCGGCTCCATCGTAGCGCGTACGCCTTCCTGGAGTTGGACGGCCTCGCCCCGGGCCAATGGCGCCGCCTCGAGGAGGCCGAAGTGCGCCGGTTGAGGGAGGCGGGGGCCCGAGCCGGCGCACCGGCCGAGGGGGAGGGTTCCTTCCGTAGGCGCCTCGCCCAACCGATCCAAACGCCCCGCACGGTGGAGCGGCCCCGCGCCGGGGCGCCCGCCCGGAAGGGACGGCGGGTGGGGGAGCGCTGATGGACTCCTTGCCGGCGCTGCGCCGCGGGATTGACGCCCTCGACGACCGCATTTTGGCCCTGCTCAACCGGCGGGCGGCCCTGGTGGAGAGGGTCTACGCCTGCAAACGGCGCGAGGCCCAAGGGGCGATGGTGCGGGCCTTTGTGCCGGCGCGGGAGGAGGAGATCCACCGGCGGCTGACGCGGGGCAACCCGGGGCCTTTCCCCAAGACCGGTGTTCGGGCGGTTTTCCGCGAGGTGATTTCGGCCTGCCGATCCCTGGAGGGGGCCTTCACGGTGGTCTACCAAGGCCCGGTCGGTTCGGCGGGATATCGGGCCGCCCTGGACTGCTTTGGCCGATCCGCCCGGCTGGCGGCGGCGCCCTCGGGCGCGGCGGTGCGGCGTCTCCTGGAATCCGGCCGAGCCGCCTACGGGGTGGTCCCGGAGCGGGCGCAGGGGACCCTCGAGAAGGGCGGTTTCGAGGCGTGGGCGCATTGGCGCGATCCCCTGGGTGGTGGCGGAATATACTCCATCGTGGGCCGCCCCCGGGGGCGGCCGTGAGGCCCGCGCCGCTGATGCGCCTGGCCGCGGTCCCGGAGTACCGGCCGGGCAAGCCCATCGAGGAGGTCCGGCGGGAGTTGGGCCTGCGCCGCGTCGACAAGCTCGCCTCGAACGAAAACCCTTTGGGCCCCAGCCCACGCGCCCTGCGCGCCCTGCGCGCCGGGTTGGCGACCCTGAACCGCTATCCCGAGGGCGGCGCCCCGCTTTTGCGGGAAGCCCTGGCCCGCCGTTTCGGGCTCGAGCCCGGGAACTTCATCTTCGGCAACGGATCCAACGAGGTCCTCATCTTCGCGGCCCAGGCCTTCGCGGCCGAGGGCTCCGTGGTGGCTTTTTCCGGGCGCAGTTTCGCGGTCTACGCCATCGCCGCGGCCCTTGTCGGCGCCCGGGCCCGGGTCGTGCCCAGCCCCGATTTCTCCCATGATTTGCGCGGCTTGGCCCGCGCGGCCCGCGGCGCGTCCTTGCTCTACGTCTGCAACCCCAACAACCCCACGGGTTCCTGGCACCCGGATTCGGCCATCGAGGAACTCCTGGAACAGGTGCCGGGGCGGACCCTGGTGGTGTTGGACGAGGCTTATGCCGAGTTCGCGGGGCATTCCCCGGCGGTGGACGCGCGCTGGGTGCGGCGCTTCCCCAACCTTCTGGTCGCCCGGACCTTTTCCAAGGCGTACGGTTTGGCGGGGCTGCGCATCGGCTATGGCATCGCGCGCGCGGAGGTGGTATCCGCCCTCGAGCGTTGCCGCCAGCCTTTCAACGCCAACGCCGCTGCGCAGGCCGCCGCCCTCGCCGCGCTGGAGGACCGGCCCTTCGTGCGACGTTCCCTGGCCGTGAACGCCGCCGGCCTGCGCCTGCTGGGCGC
>DAIDJD010000241.1 GCA_027451505.1 candidate division FCPU426 bacterium | reverse complement strand
AAACGGCGGTGACCCGCATTCGCTCTATCCCAAAAAATCGCCGGGCCGCCCGTGCAAGCTTACCCAAGCCCAACTCACCCGGCTAAGGCGGTTGCTACGCAAAGCCCCCTATTGGACCGCTCCGCGTTTTGCCCGACTGCTCGAAGAAACATTCGGGCTGCACTTCCATCGCAGGCACGCGGCCCGCATCCTGAAGTCC
Organism: candidate division FCPU426 bacterium; assembly: GCA_027451505.1. Taxonomy (GTDB): domain Bacteria; phylum Oederibacteriota; class JAJYGY01; order JAJYGY01; family DAIDJD01; genus DAIDJD01. The sequence continues at coordinate 7,405 of DAIDJD010000241.1, read as the reverse complement.
CTGGGATGGTCCGTTCCCAAGCCGCAATACCGAAGTCAATACTACCATTCTGTGCACGGTCGCCGCTGGCTGGAGGGGCCCCCGCCGGCTTGAGGGCGGAGGCGACGACCGGAGTGCCCATCGGCCATTGCCGTTCCATCCTTCTGGCCGTCACCTAGCCTAAGCCTAGGCCCCGCAAGAGTTCGGCACCAAGGCCAGGCTTTCGGAGGCGCTGTTCCCGAGTCCGGCGCACCTGAAGTCCGGCCTCTCAGCTAGGGAAAGCAAAAACGCCGTCTCCAACCCTGTGGGGGCTGGAAACGGCGCTTTTGACGGATGGTTGGCAGACTAGGAATCGAACCTAGATTGGAGGAGTCAGAATCCTCTGTCCTACCGTTAGACGATCTGCCAGCGCGTAGGGATTCTAGACGCTGCCGGGGGCTTAGGTCAAGACGGAGGGCTTTCCCAGTGCCCGGGACGTTCGCGCTTGGCCGCGGCCTGGATTTCCAGGACCCGCTGGACGTCGCGTTTGTGGATGGCCTGGAAGAAGAGCCCGGCTTGGCGCGGCGGCGGGCCCTCCGGCGGGGTCACCCAAACCACCTCGGCCACGGCGTGGATGGGCTCGGCGGAGCCCCCCGGACGGATTTCTACCATCAGGCGCCAGCCCTTGCGCAGGGCCGAGCCGTCCTGAAGGCGCAGGTCCCCCACGAGCTTCAGGCCGGTGGTGGAGAGGTTCTCGGTGTAGGCCCTGCGCTCGAGGAAATCCGCGGTGGGGACCTCGCCTTCGGGGTCCCCTTCGGAGACCACGCCCGCGTAGTCGTCCCCCCCGGCCAGGGATTCGGCCTTGGCCGGGCTCAGCCGACGCCAATGCACCTCGGCCTGGACGTCCACGCGTTCGGCGACGCGCCGCTCCATCCTCGAATCGCCCTCGGTGCGCCTGCTCACGACCAGCCTCCAGCCTCCCCCAAACGCGCCAGGCACTCCTCGCGGCCAAGCAACGTCAGGGTCTCGAAAAGACCCGGGGTCACCAGCCGCCCGGAGACGCCGCATCGCAGCGCCGCCACGGCGTCCTTGAACTTGATCCCTTGGGCCTCGCAGTGGCCCCGCAGGGCGGCCTCCAGGGGCCCGGGCTCGAACTCGGCGCCCCGGAGCAGCTCCAAAAGCCCCGCCAGCATTCCCGGTCCGCCGCAGGCCAGGAACTTGGCGCGCGCCTCGGGTTCGGGCGCCTCGCGCCGGAACAGGAAGGCGTTCTCCGCCGGCAGTTCCGAAAGGGCGCGGACCTTTTCCTTGAGCGCGCTGGCCAGCCGGGTCCACCAGGGCCCTTCGGGGCGCTCCAACCCGGCCTTGAGGAACTGCTCCCGGATCAGGGGGGCCAGGCGGGCGGGGTCGGCCTTGCGCACGTAGTGGCCGTTCATCCAGGCGAGCTTGACCGGATCGAAGACCGCGGCGTGCTTGGTCACCCGTTCGATCGAGAATTCGGCCACCAATTGCTCCGTCTCGATCAGGGTGGTCTTGTCGTCGAGGCTCCAACCCAGCAGGGCCAGGTAGTTGAGCAGGGTCTCAGGCAGGAAGCCCTGGGCCCGGTACTCCCCCACCGCGGTGGCCCCGTGGCGCTTGCTCAGGCGCTGCTTGTCCGCCCCCAGGATCATGGGGATGTGCGCGAAGGCCGGGGGCTCGAATCCCAGGGCCCGATACAGGCAGACCTGCCGGGGCGTGTTGCTGAGGTGGTCGTCCCCCCGCAGCACATGGGTGATGCGCATCAGGGCGTCGTCCACCACCGCCGCGAAGTTGTAGGTCGGCATCCCATCGGAGCGGACGATGACGAAGTCCGCCATGAGGCGGTTCTCGAAGCGCATGGACCCATGGACCAGGTCCTCGAACTCCGTCACCCCGGATTCCGGCATACGAAACCGCCAGGCAGGCTCCAAACCCTTTTCCCGCATCGCCTGGACCTGGTCCGCGGTGGCCTCCTCGAAGGCCCCGGAAGGTGCCCGGCCCTCGGCGATGGCCGCCTCCCTTTCGGCCTCCACCTCGGCCTTGCTTTCGAAGGTGGGGTAGGCTAGTCCGGCCGTCTGCAACTTGTCAAGATACCTTACGTAAATTTCGCGCCTTTGGCTTTGGAAATAGGGCCCGTAGGGCCCCACGCTGCCCTGGTCGTCCCCGGCCGGGCCTTCGTCCCAGGTGAGCCCCAGCCAGCGCAGGTCGCGCAGGACCTGCTCCACGCTTTCCCGCGTGGAGCGGACCTGGTCGGTGTCCTCCATGCGCAGGATGAAGGTGCCCCCATGGCGGCGCGCGAAGAGCCAATTGAACAAGGCCGTGCGGGCTCCGCCTATGTGCAGGGTGCCCGTGGGGGAGGGGGCGAAGCGGGTGCGGACCGGGGCGGTCACTTGCGGGTCCGCATGTACTTGATGGGGTTCACCGGCACTCCATAGAGGCGAATCTCGTAATGGACGTGGGGGCCGGTCGTGTTGCCGGTGGCGCCCATCAGCCCGACCAGGGCCCCCTTGTGCACCCGCTCCCCGGGGGCGACCCGGATCTGGCTGAGGTGCCCGTAGTAGGTGGAAAAACCGTTGCCGTGGTCCACGATCACCAGCTTCCCGTAGCCGCCGTCCCAGGCGGCGAAGGCGACCCTGCCGTCGGCGGTGCAGCGCACCGGCGTGCCCGTGTCGTTGGCGATGTCCACGCCGGTGTGGAAGCCCTTGCGCCCGCTGACCGGATCGACCCGTTTGCCGAACCCGCTGCTGATCCACCCGTGGACGGGCCATCCCGAAGGCCGGGAGTCCAGGCGCGTGCGCTTGTCGTGCACGTAGGCCAGCACCTGTTCGACGCTGCGCTCGCGGGCCCGCGCCGCGGCCACCAGGGCCTCGACGCCCGGACGCACATCGCCGTCGGCGTCGGCGGGATCGTGCTCGAGGTCCTCCGCCAAGCGCAGCACGTCGGCCTCGTCGGGGCCGGGGAGCTTGCGGGCCTTGAACAGGGACTTGCGGCTGTGGTAGCGCAGCATGCCGCGCAGGCGCCCCTCCAGGAGCGCCACCCGCAGCAACTCCTGGCGGCCGCGCTCGAGGTCCAGGGCCACCTGGAGGTCGGCCCGGCTCAGGGCCGCGGCCTGGGCCAGATCCGCCCGCTGGCGGTGGTCGCGGATGAGGACGTAGCCCGCCCCGGCGAGCAGGGCCAGGGCCGCGGCGGCCAGCACGGCCAGCACCCAGGCGCTGAAGCGCCACTGGTAGAGGGCGCGCCCCTCCCCGGGGATGAGGACCACCGTCAGGGATCGCCGGGAGCGCCCGCGCGGACGCTCCGTCCACTGGGGCCGCGCGTTCATAGTGCGGACCCCCTCACGCCAGGATCTCCAAGATGCGCTCCAGCTCCTCCGGACCGTAGAAATGGATCTCAAGGCGCCCGCCCTTGCCCGCCCGCACGAGGCGCACCTTGGTGCCGAGGCGGCGCCGGAGGCGCTCCTCGACCGCGCGGACGTCGGGATCCCCGCCGCCCGGGGCGGCGGCGCCGGCGCGGGACGCCGGCTTGGCGCGCTCGCGGCAGGCCTGCTCCACCTGGCGCACGCTCCAGCCCTCCCGGATGGCCTTCTGCGCGAGGGCCTTCTGGGCCGAGGAGCCCTCGAGGGCCAGCAAGGCCCGGGCGTGCCCCATCTGGAGCTCGCCGCGCTCGAGCTGGGCCTGCACCTCGGGGGGAAGCTTCAGCAGCCTCAGCAGGTTGGCGATCGTGGTGCGATCCCGCCCGACCTTCTCGGCGACCTCCTCGACCGTGAGCTTGAACTCGTCGGTGAGCCGGCGGTACGCGCGGGCCTGCTCCAAGGGGCCCAGGTCGTCGCGCTGGACGTTCTCGATGATGGCCCACTCGGCCATCTCCAGGGGGCTGGCGGAGTCCTTGACCACCGCCGGCACCTTGGTCCAACCCAAGCTGCGCACGGCCCTCAGGCGGCGCTCCCCGCTGACGAGCTCGTAGTCGCCCTCGCCGCGGCGCACCACCAGAAGGGGCTGCAGGACCCCTTGGGCCTGGATGCTCCGCGCCAGGTCCTTGAGCTCCTCCTCGGAGAAGCGCACGCGGGGCTGGTAGGGGTTGGGGCGTATCGCGGCGACCGGGATCTCCGCGGCCGGCCCCCGTTCGGCGGGCGCGGGCGCGGGGGCGTTCCCGGCGTCGGGGATGAGGGCGCTCAGTCCGCGGCCCAGGGCTTGGCGGGTCATCAATGGCTTCCGAGCGGGGGATCAGGGGGGGCGTCGGCGCCGGCCAGGCGCAGGACCTCCTGGGCCAACTGGGCGTAGGCCTCCGCGCCGCGGCCCTTGGGGTCGTAGACGTGGATGGGCTTGCCGTGGCCGGGGGCCTCGGCCAGCCGGACGCTGCGCGGGACGACCGACGCGAAGACGCGCCCCCGGAAGGTGCGCCGCACGTCGGCCACCACCTGCTGGTTCAGGGTGGCCCGGGTGTCGACCATGGTCAGCAGCGCCCCGTCCACGCGCAGCGCCGGGTTCAACGAGCGCTGCACCAGCGCCAGCGTGTTGAGCAGGTGGCTCAGGCCGGTGAGGGCGAAGAACTCGGCCTGCACCGGGATGAGGACGCTGTCCGCCGCGGCCAGGGCGTTGAGGGTCACCAACCCCAGCGACGGCGGCCAGTCGATCAGGACGAATTCGTAGGCCCCGCGCAGGGGCGCCAGGGCCCGCCGCAGGGCGGTCTCCCGGCGCTCGACCTGGACGAGTTCCACCTCGGCCGCCGCCAGGTCCCGGTCCGAGGGCACGAAATCCAGGCCCTCCGAAACCCCCCGCACGAGGGCCGCGTCGATGGGGGACTCGCCCAGCAGGACGCGGTAGGACGTGGCGTTGATGCGGTCCGGCGTGAGGCCCAAGGCGGCGGTGGCGTTGGCCTGCGGATCAAGGTCGATCAGCAGCACGCGACGGCCCGCCTGCCCCAGGCAGGCGGCCAGGTTGACGGCGGTCGTGGTCTTGCCCACCCCGCCTTTCTGGTTCGCGATGGCGATGACTTTGGCGGATTGCATGAACCCGGTATTGTACAAAAGCTTCGGCCCCAACCCCAGCGTCTTTTGCGGCCCTTTTGCGCTACTTCAAATCCACGCCCACCGGGCAATGGTCCGAACCGTGGACCTGGGGCTCGTGCCAGGCGTCCCTCACCCTGGCCGCCAGCCCGGCCCCGACGCAGGTGTAGTCGATGCGCCAGCCCACGTTGCGCTGGCGCGCCGCGCTGCGGTAGGACCACCAAGTGTAGTGCCCGCCCTCGCCGGGGTGGCGCTCCCGGAAGACGTCGCGGAACCCGGCCGCCAGGAACGCGGTCATGGCCTCCCGCTCCCTGGGGAAGAACCCGGGGCTCTCATGGTTGTCGTTCGGGCGCGCCAGATCTATGGGCTCGTGGGCGATGTTGTAGTCGCCGCACAGCACCACCTCGGAGCCGGCCTTCCGCAACGCGGCCAGTTTCTTGGTGATGTCCCGGCAGAAGTCCGCCTTCAGGTCCAGGCGCCGGCCCCCGTCCTGGCTGTTAGGGAAGTACGCGGAGACGACGTGCAGGGAGCCGAAGCGGGCGCCCAAGACACGGCCCTCGTCGTCGTAGCGCGCATCGCCCAGGCCCCGCCAGACCTCGTCGGGCTTGTCCCGCGAGAACAGGGCGGTCCCGGAGTAGCCCGGCTTCTTGGCGGGATGGAAGTGGGCGTGCCAGCCCTTGGGGGCGCGCAGCGCCTCGGGCACCTTGTCGAAGGTGGCCTTGATCTCCTGTAGGCACACCACGTCCGCCTTGGACGCCTGGAACCAGTCCAGGAAACCCTTGTCGCACGCCGCCCGGATGCCGTTGACGTTCCAGGTGACCACCCTCACGGGCGGGGGGCCTTCTCGGCGACCTTCAGGCGCGCCAATTCCTTCATCAGGCTGGCCTCGATGAGGGCGACGTCGGCGCGGCCGCGCCGGGCCCCCTCCAGGGCGTTCCGCTTCTGCTCGGCGCGGGCCCGCGCACGCGCCTGGTCGATGGCCCCCGATGCCTCGGCGGTCTCCACTAGGAGGACCACCTTGGACGGACCGATCTGGGCGAAGCCGCCGGAGACGGCCATCCACTCCACCTTCCCGTCCACCTCGTAATGCAGGGGCCCCGGCCGCATGGACGCCACCAGGGGTTCGTGCCCGGGGAGCACGCCCAGCAGGCCCTCCGCGGCGGGGAGCACCAAGCGCTCCACCGGCCCTTGGAAGGCGGGCCCGTCGGGGGTGACGATGTCGAGCAGGAAGGTCTTCACGCTGGCCTCACGTCCTAGGCTCCGGACTTCGCCGCGCTCACAGCGCCGCCCGGTATAGGGCTTCGATGCGGGGCGGGGTCAGGGGCTGGGGCGCGTCGAGGAAACCCCGCCCCCCTCCGGAGATGCGCACGGCGGCCGCGGCCATCTCCGGGATCAGGGCTTCGGACACGCCCACCTCAGCCAGGCCGCGGGCGTAGCCGCGGGGCGCCAGCCAGGACTCAAGAGCGGCCACGGATTTCTCCGCGGCGCTGGGCCCCTCGGGCACATTCCACAGGGCCCGCCCCAAGCGGGCGATCTTGGCTTCGCGCTTGGCCAGGACGCTGCGCAGGTATTCCGGCCACAGGAGGGCCAGGCTCAGGCCGTGGGAGATGTCGGTGTGCCCCGCCACCGGATGGGCCAGGTAATGGACCACGAAGGAGCCCGTGCGCCCGAAATTCGGGCCGCCCCCGGCGAGCAGGGCCGCGACCGAGGCCCAGCTCAGGTTCTCCCGCGCGGTGAGGTCCCGGGGATCCTGCTCGACCCGTTCCAAGCACTCCATCACGCCCTGGCACAGGCCCTCGGCCTGGCGGTCCTGGACCGGGGCCTTGTCGTCGCCGCCCACGTGCTGCTCGAGCACGTGCAGCATCATGTCCACGGCCCCGTCGCGCGTGGCCTCCAGGGGCAGGGTGAGCATGAGCTCGGGGTCCACGATGCTCACCGTGGGGAAGGCCCCCAGGTCCCACAGGACGGCCTTCTCGTGGGTCTCCCACTTGGTGATGACCGCCGCGCAGTTCCCCTCCGAACCGGTCGCGGCGGTGGTGCTGATCAGAAGCGTGGGCGCGGGGTCCTCGACCTTGCGGCGCGAGGCCGCCCCGTTGGTCCATTCCCAGACGCTCAGGCGCTCGCCCGTCCGGCGGGCGTGCCCCAGCGCGGCGGCCACCGCCTTGGCGGCGTCCATGGCGCTGCCGCCGCCGAGGCCCACCACGAAGTCGCAGCCCTCGGAAAGGGCCAGGGCCACGGCCTCGTCGAGGGTGGAGCAGCGCGGGTTCGGCTCCACGCGGTCGAAGGCCACCGGCTCCAGTCCCGCGCCCTTGAGCAGACCCGACACGCGATCCAACGTCCCGGTCCTGCGCATGGCGCCGCGCCCGCTCAGCAGCAGGGGACGGCGGCCCAGACGGCGGCCTTCGGCGCCGGCCTCGGAGAGCTTGC
>DAIDJD010000240.1 GCA_027451505.1 candidate division FCPU426 bacterium | reverse complement strand
GCGAGTCCGAGGTCGCGGCCTTGCTGGGCGGGGACGGCGTGGCCGGCGCGAGCGCGCTGGCCCACGCGCGCGAACTGCTGGCGGCGCGTTCGGGGCGGGGGTGAGGGGGGTCTTCAGCGCCGCGCTGGTCCGCCCGCGGGCCGCGGCGGTGGCGGGCCGGGCCCTGTCGCTGGGCGCGTTGGCCGGCGCGATCGGGGGCGCTTCCATGGCCGCCGTTGTGGCGCGCCGGAGGCCCGACCTGGGGATGGGCCCCTTCTTCGCCGGCTTGGCCTTCCTGGGCGTCCTGGCCCTCCTGTCCGCGCGCTGGTTCCTGTTCGCGCACCGCGCCGTGGCCCGCCTGGGGCGCAGGCCCGAGCCGTCGGAAGGGGAGGGGCTTTCCCAGGCCGCGCGCCACGCCTGCCTCGCCGCCGAGGAGGCCTTTGATCGGGGCGGCTTTTCGCGCGTCGCGGAGCTGCTCGGGAGGGTCCCGGAACGGGAGCGGTCCCCCGCGATGTGGTCGCTGGAGGGTCGGGCCCTGGCCCTGGCCGGGGATCCCCTAGGCGCCGATGGGGCGCTGGAGCGCGGGGCGGCCTCCCGCGCCGAACGCGACGTGCTGCTGTGGCGGGGCCTTCAGGGCTTCCCGGACCGGATCCGAAGGCTCCCCGCCATGGCGCTGGCCTCGGGGGCCTTGTTCCTGGCCTGCCTGGGCGGGTTCGTCCATGTCAGCTGCTCGGCCCTGGCCCCGGACGCGCCCCAAGGCTTCGACGAGTCGGCCTTCCGCGCGTCGCGCCAAGGGGCCTTCACGTTCTACTACCACGACGCGGCGTTTTTGGGGTGGGCGGCCCCGCTGGCCCAGGCGGCGCTGGACCACGATCTCGCCTTCCTGGGCCTGCCCGCGGGGGCCTTCGCCCCGGGATCCCTGCGGGTCTATCTTTGCGCGGACCGGGCGGAATACCGGCGCCGGGCGCCTTACGATCCGCCCTGGGAGTCGGCCTGCGCCGATCCTCCGCGGGCGGCGGTCTACGTCCACGCTTTCGCGGCGGCCCACGGCGGGAGGGCGGCCTTCGAGGTCACCCTGGCCCACGAGATCGGGCACGTGTGCCTCTACCGCCTGGTGGGCAGCCTGCCGGACGACTGGCTCAACGAGGGCACGGCCGACTACCTGGGGTACTCCTTCGGGTTGGACCGGGAGGGCGTCCCCCGCGAGGCCTGGCTCCAGGAGCGCTACTTCCAGGGGCTTCGGGGGCGGGCCCTGCCCTTCGGGCGGTTCTTCACGCAGGACCCCCACGCGCTCCCGTCCAACGAGGTGGCCACCTTTTACCGCCAGGGTTTCTCGGTGGTCTACATGCTCGTCGAGGATTATGGCCGGGGGCCTTTCCTGGCCTTCCTCAGGGCCTACGCCCGGGACGGCGGCGATGCGGACCGGGCCCTGGCCTCGACCTATCCGACCATCCCGGACACGGCCGCCCTGGCCGCGGTTTGGGGGGTCTTTTATCCGGGGCCTTAAGGCGCGGGTCCCGGCGGCGCCCCATGGGAAAGGCCGGGGGGCTCCCCCGCGGGGGCGGTGAAGGGGTGAAGGAGGGTTCTTGGAGATCGGGGTCAGCTACTTCGGGAACCGCTGGCCGCGGCACGCCGCGGCGGACCTCAGGGACATAAGGGCCAAGGGCGGTTCCTGGGTCGTGCACACTTTTGACGAGGCCGACCTCCTCCACAACCGGGGCAACCTCGCGGCCTTGGCGGCGCTGAGCAAAGGCCTCGGCCTCAAGGTGTACTTCAGTCCCTGGGCTTTGGGAGGGGTCTTTGGGGGGGAGGCCGTGTCCGGCTTCGTGGCCCGCCATCCCGAGGCGGCCCAGCGCCTGAACACCGGTGAGGCGACCGCCAACGCCTGCCTGGTGCATCCGCGCTTCCGCGCCTTCATGCGCGGCTGGATCGCGGCGGCCGTGGAGTGCGGGGCCGACGCCATCTTATGGGACGAGCCCCACCTGTGGCGGGCGGCCTGGGAAGGGAAGCCGGAGCGGCCGGGGCATTTTTCCATGGGTGCGCCGGGCGCGTGGGAGGCGTGGCGGCGTTCCCGCCGGGCTGCGGCGTCTCCGCCCCCGAAGACCCGGACCGCGGAGGTGGAGGCCTTCCGCGATTGGATGGTGCTGGACTTCCTGCGCTGGGCCACCCGCGAGGCCCGGCGCCTGCGTCCCGGACTGCTCAACGCGGTGTGCATGCCCGCCGACGACGGGCCTTGGCCCAACCATCTGTGGGAGCGCGTGGCCGCGCTGCCCATGGTCGACATCTTCTCCACGGACCCCTATTGGAAGTCGGCCCCGACGCAGGGCGGGCCACGCCGCGCGGTGGAGGGCTTCGTCGACGTCCAGGCCTCGCGCCTGGTGGAGATCTGCCGCCGCCACGGCAAGCGGTCCATGCTTTGGCTCCAGTGCTTCGCCCTGGAACGCCGCGACCAAGCGGACCTTTTCCGCGCCCTGCGCCTGCTCGCCGCGGCCCGGCCCGACGCCCTGGGCGTGTGGGGCTACCGCGGCACCGCCGCCTACAGTTCCATCGCCTGCGAGGGCGCCGATGCCTTGTGGGAAAGGTTGGGGAGAACGTTGAAGGGCCTTTCCGGGACCCGCCGGGGGTCCGCACGGAAGCGGGGTTAGCGGAAAGGGGTTCACGGATCCGGGGCGGGGTGGTGGTGGACCTGCCCAGGCCACGGCGTTGAGGGCCCTTTCCCGAGGGTGCCCGGAATAGGCGCAGTCTTTTAAGGTCCCAGGGTTAGAATTTAGGGTATACTTTGTCAGATTTAAGCGTTTTCGGCTTTTCGGTAACCCGCTTTCGAATCCAACTCAGGGTCCCCATGTCCCGTTCCTGGCTCCTGCCCCTTGCCGCGTTCCTGGCGCTGGGGGCGGCCCCGGCGGTCGCGGCCTCCACCTGGGCCAACGTGGCCATAGGCGGTGGCGGGTTCGTCGACGGCATCGTCCCCAGTCCGGCCCAATCCGGGCTGATCTACGCCCGCACGGACGTG
>DAIDJD010000239.1 GCA_027451505.1 candidate division FCPU426 bacterium | reverse complement strand
GAGCCAGCGGGTCATCACCGACCTGAAGCGGGTCTCCAAGCCGGGCCTGAGGGTCTACGTGGACCGGGACAACATCCCCAGCGTGCTGGGGGGCATGGGAACGGCCGTGCTCTCCACCAGCAAGGGGCTCATGACCGACCGCAAGGCCCGCGAATTGGGCGTTGGCGGCGAGCATCTCTTCAACATCTGGTAGGGACGCACATGTCGCGCATCGGAAGGCAGCCGGTGGTCATCCCCGCGGGGGTCAAGGTCGCGGTGGCGGACCATTCGGTCAAGGTCGAAGGGCCCAAAGGGCACCTGGAGCGGACGCTCCCCGAGGGCATCTCGGCGAAGGTGGAGGCCGGCAGCCTGGTGGTCACCCGGGGGTCGGAGACCCGCAAGGCCAAGGCCCTGCACGGCCTGAGCCGCGCCCTGGTGGCCAACATGGTCACCGGCGTCACCACGGGCTTCCAGAAGGAGCTGCACATCGAGGGCGTGGGCTACCGCGCCGCGGTGGCCGGCGCCAAGCTGAACCTCACGCTGGGGTACTCCCACCCCGTGGAGTTCGACATCCCCAAGGGCATCACGATCACGGTGGAGGCCCAGACCGAGGTCAAGGTCAGCGGCATCGACAAGGCCCTGGTGGGCCAGGTGGCCGCGGACATCCGCTTCCTCCGCGAACCCGAGGTGTATCGGGGCAAAGGCGTCCGTTACAAGGACGAAGTCATCCGTCGCAAGGCCGGCAAGACGGCCAGCAGCGGCAAGTAAGGGAAGGTGGCGAACATGTTCAACAAGGTCAACCGCCAGGAATCCCGGCAGCGCAAGCACGAGCGGCTTCGCAAGAAGGTCATGGGGACCGCGGAACGTCCGCGCATGGCCATCTACCGAAGCCTGCGCCATTTCCACGTCCAGATCATCGACGACGTGGCCGGCAAGACGCTCCTGGGCGTCTCGACGCAGGACCCCGAGATGAAGGGCACGGCCAAGTCCTTCGCCAACGCCGCCGGCGCCAAGCGGGTGGGCGAGCTGGTCGCCCGCAGGGCCCTGGACCGTAAGATCGAGAACGTGGTCTTCGACCGCGGCGGCTACATCTACCACGGCGTGGTCAAGGCACTCGCCGACTCGGCCCGCGGGGCCGGGCTCAAGTTCTAGAAGGGGAGCCATGGAGTCCAAGCAGTCCAGGAAGGTCGACGCCAGCAAGTTCGAGCTGAAGGAGCGGGTGGTGCACGTCAACCGCACGGCCAAGGTCGTGAAGGGCGGGCGGCGCTTCGGCTTCGCGGCGTTGATGGTGGTCGGGGACGGCCGGGGCCACGTGGGCAGCGGCCTGGGCAAGGCCAAGGAGGTCCCCGAGGCCATCGCCAAGGGCGTGGACGCGGCCAAGCGGACGCTGTTCGAGGTCCCCATGACGGGCAACACCATCCCCCACGAGGTCTTGGGACGCTTCGGCAGCGCCCGGGTGATGCTCAAGCCCGCGGCGCCCGGGACCGGCGTGATCGCCGGCGGCGCGGTGCGCGCGGTGGTCGAGTCCGCGGGAATCCGGGACATCCTGGCCAAGGCCCACGGGACCAGCAACTACCACAACGTCGTCTACGCCACCCTTCAGGGGCTCAAGAGCCTGAAGAAGCGCGAGGATGTGGCGCGACTGCGCGGCAAGGATCCGGCCGAACTGACGATCAACCGGGGCCCCAAGCCCGCGGCCGCGGCTGCGGCCTGAAGCGGCGGAGGAGACCATGACCGGAAAAGCCAAAAAAGGGATCAAGGTGACCCTGGAGCGCAGCAAGAACCACCGCGACAAGGACACCTTGGCGACCCTGGCCACGCTCGGCCTGAAGAAGCTGAATTCCTCCCGGGTGCTCCCGGACAACCCCGCCGTCCGCGGCGCCGTGGCCAAGTTGGCCCACATGGTCGCGGTCGAGGAGGCCTGACATGAGCCTGAACGCCCTCAAGCCCGCCGAAGGAAGCCGCACCCGTGGCAAGCGCCTGGGTCGCGGCCGCTCCTCGGGCATGGGCAAGACCTCGACCCGCGGCCAGAAGGGCCAGGGAGCGCACAACAAGCACAAGAAGGCGGGGTTCGAGGGCGGCCAGACGCCCATGGCCCTGCGCTTCCCCAAGCGGGGCTTCAAGAACCATGGCCGCGCCCGCTACGCCGTCGTCAACGTGGGCGACCTTGAGCGCGTCGACCACTCCGGCGAGATCACCGCCCAGGTCCTGAAGGAGCGAAAGGTGGTGGCCGACGTCCTCGACGGCCTGCGGGTCCTCGGCGACGGCGAGCTCAAGCGCGCCGTCACCGTCCGCGCCAAGCACTTCTCCGCGGGCGCCAAGGCCAAGATCGAGGCGGCCGGAGGCAAGGCCCTGGTGGAAGCGTGAGCAACCCCCTCGCCGACTCCCTGGCGATCCCGGAGCTGAAGCGCCGCCTTTTGGTGACGTTCCTGCTCCTCCTGGTGTACCGCATCGGCTGCCAGGTGCCGACCCCGGGGGTGAACCCGGTGGCGATGCGGGCCCTGATGGCGAACCAGCAGGGAGGGGTCCTCGGGGTGCTCAACCTCTTCACCGGGGGCGCCCTGGGCCAGTTCAGCGTCTTCGCGCTGGGAATCATGCCCTACATCAGCTGCAGCATCATCATGCAGCTGCTGACCGAGGTCATGCCCCAGCTCAAGCAGTTGAAGAACGAGGGCGAGGCCGGACACCGCAAGATCACCCAGTACACCCGATACGGCACCGTGGTGCTGGCGCTGTTCCAGTCGGTGATGATGACCAAGGTGCTGAGGGCCATCGCCTCCTCGGCGCCGGCCTCGGCCAACCTGATCCTCCACGACAGCGCGGCCTGGACCATGATGGCGGCGCTCACCCTGACCACGGGCACCATCTTCGTGATGTGGCTGGGCGAACAGGTCACCGAATTCGGCGTGGGCAACGGCATGTCCCTCATCATCTTCGTGGGCATCGTCTCCCGGCTGCCGCGCGAGTTCTACAGCGTCTACCAGGCCTACGACGCGGGCAACGTGAGCCCGTTCGGCATCGCGTTCTTCCTGCTGGTGATGGCGGCGCTGGTGGCCCTGACCGTGGTCAGCCAGCTCGCCTACCGTAAGGTCTCGGTGCAGTACGCGCAGCGCCAGATGGGCCGGAGGCTCATGGGCGGGGGGACCACCATGCTGCCCCTGAAGGTGGACTACAGCGGCGTCATCGCGGTGATCTTCGCCGCCTCGCTGCTGGTGTTTCCGGCGCAGATCGTGAGCTACCTCAAGACCTCCGCTTGGCTCGGCCACGACCAGCGCCTCACGGACTTCTACGACACGGCGGAACGCTGGCTCAGCCACGGCCATCCGTTCTACATCCTGCTGTACTCGTCCCTGACCATCTTCTTCTGCTTCTTCTACACGGCCATGGTGTTCAACACCGACGACGTGGCCGACAACATGAAGAAGTACGGGGGTTTCATCCCGGGGCTGCGCCCGGGCAAGGCCACGGCCGACTACCTGGCCCGCATCCTGGACCGCATCACCCTGGGCGGGGCGTTGTTGGTCGTGGTCATCGCGGTGGTCCCCGACATCATGGCGCGCGCCATGGGCATAGGATGGTACTTCGGCGGCACCACCTTCCTTATCGTGGTGGGCGTGGCGCTGGACACGATGCGGCAGATCGAGTCGCACCTGTTGATGCGCCACTACGACGGCTTCATGAAGGACCAGAAGTTGAGGGGACGCTTCGGATGACGCCTCCGCTCGCCATGGTCTTCCTGGGCCCCCCGGGCGCCGGGAAGGGGACTTACTGCAAGGAGATCACGGCCCACTACGGTTGCCCGCAGGTCTCCACCGGGGACATGTTCCGGCTGGCCGTGAAGGAGGGGACCGCGATCGGGGCCAAGGCCAAGGTCTACATGGACCAGGGGGCCCTGGTGCCGGACGAGGTGGTTCTGGAGGTGGTGAGGGGCCGCCTGGGGCACGCGGACTGCCGGGAACACGGCATCATCCTGGACGGGTTCCCGCGAACCCTGGCGCAGGCGGACGCGCTCCCGGAACTGCTGGGTTCGATCGGCTTGAGCCTCGACCTGGTGGTCAACCTGCAGGTGGGCCACGACATCCTCATCCGCAGGCTCACCGGGCGGCGCATGTGCCGCTCGTGCAGCCGGGGCAACTTCAACATCTACAGCCTGCCGCCGAAGCGCGAGGGGATCTGCGACTACTGCGGGGGCGAGCTTTACCAGCGCGACGACGACCGTCTCGACGTCATCGAGAACCGGCTGGCCGTCTACCACAAGCAGACCAGCCCCCTCGTCGACTACTACCGTGGTCGCGGCCTGCTGAGGGACATGGAGGTGGGCTCCGGGGACATCCAGGTGCTGGCCGGGGCCATCCTCGCCGAGATCGCTTCCAGCCTGAAGTCCCGGGGCTGACGCCGGCGGGGGGGGCGGCCGTGGCCATCTCGGTGAAGACCGGCGAGGAACTCGAGCGCATGCGCGCCGCCGGCAGGGTGGTCGGAAGGCTGCTGAAGGAGCTCGGCGCCAGGGTTCGACCCGGGGTGACCACCGCGGAGCTCGACGCCTTCGCCCGGGACTTCATCGCCGCCGAGGGCGGGGTGCCGACCTTCCTGGGATACCATGGATACCCGGCCTGCATCTGCGCCTCGGTCAACGAACAGGTGGTGCACGGCATCCCGGGTCCGAGGCGGCTCCAGCCCGGGGACATCGTGGGCGTGGACGTCGGCGCCACGGTCGGGGGGTTCGTGGGGGACGCGGCGAGGACCTTCGCCGTGGGCCCGGTCGATCCCGGGACGCAGCGCCTCTTGACGGTGACCCGGGAGGCCCTCGACAAGGGCATCGCCGCGGCGCTCCCGGGGGGGCACGTACAGGATATAGGAGCGGCGGTCCAGGCCCACGCCGAGGCAGCCGGCTTCTCGGTGGTGCGCGACTTCGTCGGGCACGGGATAGGTCGGTCCATGCACGAGGATCCCCAGGTGCCCAATTACGGGCGCCGCGGCCTGGGACCGAAGCTGAAGGCCGGAATGACGCTGGCCATAGAACCCATGCTCAACGCCGGGCGCCACGAGGTGGTGGTGCTCGGGGACGGCTGGACGGTGGTGACCAAGGACGGCCGGATGTCGGCCCATTTCGAGGACACCATCATCATCGCCTCGGGCGGGGCCGAGATCCTGACCAGGATGGACTGAAGGAGCCATGCCCAAAGAAGAAAGCATCGCCGTCGAAGGCAAGATCGTCGAGCCCCTGCCGAACGCCATGTTCAAGGTGGAGTTGGAGAACGGGCACCAGGTACTGGCGCATGTCTCGGGCAAGATGAGGATGCACTTCATCAAGATCCTGCCCGGCGACAAGGTGACGGTGGAGCTGTCCCCCTACGACCTCACGCGTGGGCGCATCACCTACCGATTCAAATAGCGGAGATTCCATGAAAGTGCGCGCATCCATCAAGAAGATCTGCGAGAAGTGCAAGATCGTCCGGCGCAAGGGCGAGAACCGGGTGATTTGCGAGAACCCCAAGCACAAGCAGCGTCAGGGCTGAAGGAGAGACGTATGGCACGCATCGCGGGCGTGGACCTTCCCAAGGAAAAGCGGGTTGAGGCCGGCCTCCAGTACATCTACGGGATCGGGGCCACGCTGGCCCGCAAACTGATGGCCGAGGCGTCCGTCCCCGCGGCGCGCCGGGTCAAGGACTTGAGCGAGTCCGAGATCCACGCGATCACGGCGATCCTCAACAAGGGGGCGCTGGCCGACGGCACGCAGGTGCGCGTCGAGGGCGACCTGCGCCGTGAGGTCGCGACCAACATCAAGCGCCTGGTGGACATCGGCTCCTACCGCGGTTCGCGCCATCGCCGCGGCCTGCCGGTGCGCGGCCAGCGCACCCGAACCAACTCGCGCACCCGCAAGGGGCCGCGCCGAACGGTCGCCAACAAGAAGATCGAGGGCAAGTAGCCCGTCGCCAGCAGAGGTGGATCCCGTGGAACAACAGAAGAAGGACGAGGCGGCAGCGGCCCCGGCGGCCGCGGAGGGCGCCAAGCCGGCCCCGAAGGCCCGCAAGAAGGACAAGAAGGCGCCCCGCAACGGCGTGGCGCACATCCAGTCCACGTTCAACAACACGATCATCACCATCACCGACCCGGCCGGGGCGGTGGTGAGCTGGTCGGCGTCCGGGGCGCACGGCTACAAGGGCTCCCGCAAGAGCACGCCCTTCGCGGCCGGGGTGGCCGCCGAGGCGGCCGCCAAGAAGGCCCTCGACCTGGGCATGAAGGAGGTGGAAGTCTACGTCAAGGGGCCCGGTTCGGGCCGCGAGACGGCGATCTCCTCCCTGGCCTCCGCCGGACTCGGCATCACGCTGATCCGCGACGTCACCCCCATCCCCCACAATGGCTGCCGCCCCCCCAAGCGGCGCCGCGTCTGAGGAATCCTTATGGCCCGCTACACCGGACCCGCCTGCAAGCTCTGCCGCCGCGAGGGCATCAAGCTCTTCCTCAAGGGTGAGCGCTGCTATTCCGCCAAGTGCGCGCTGGACCGGCGCGGCTACGCCCCGGGGCAGCACGGCCAGCGCCGCAGCAAGCCCACCGAATACGGTCTGCAGCTGCGCGAGAAGCAGAAGGTCCGCCGAATCTACGGCGTGCTGGAGCGCCAGTTCCGGCGCTTCTTCCAGGCCTCGGAGAGGCAGCGCGGCATCACCGGCGAGAACCTGCTGGCGATGCTGGAGCGCCGGCTGGACAATGTCGCCTACCGAATGGGCTTCGCGCCCTCGCGCGCGTCGGCCCGCCAGGTGGTGCTCCACGGGCACCTCACCCTGGACGGCAAGCGCGTCAACGTGGTCTCCCTGCTGGTGAAGCCGGGCCAGGTGCTGGCCGTGGCCGAAGGCAGCCGCGACCGGGCCGGGATCCGCGAGAACCTCAAGGCCGCCGAGAAACGGGGCTTCCCGGCGTGGGTGGAAATGGACGTGGAGAAGATGCGTGGCACCTTCAAGGCTCTTCCCGGCAAGGACGACATCGCCCTGCCGGTCAAGGAACAGCTCATCGTCGAACTTTACTCGAAGTAGGCCAAGGAGCAGGCATGCGCTTCAAGAGTCTTGAAAAGCCCAAGCGGCTGGACTACGAAAAGGGGAGCTTGGGCCCCACCTACGGCAAGTTCTACGCCGAGCCCTTCGAGCGCGGATACGCCATCACCATAGGAAACAGCCTGCGTCGGGTGCTGCTGTCCTCGATCGAGGCGGCGGCCGTGACCGTGGTGCGCATCGACGGCGTTCTCCACGAGTTCGCGCCCATCCCGGGCGTGGCCGAGGACACCACCGACATCATCCTCAACCTGAAGCAGCTCAAGCTGAAGATGGACGGGGAGGGGCCCAAGACCCTGCGCCTGTCGGTCAGCGGGGACCGCGAGGTCACGGCCAAGGACATCAAGGGCGAGGCGGGGATCGAGATCGTCAACCCCGACCTGCACATCGCCACGCTCACGGAGCGCGACGCCAAGCTCGAGATGGAGCTTGAGGTCGACCACGGGCGGGGCTACGTCAGCGCGGACCGCAACAAGCGCGACGACCTTCCTGTGGGCTCCATCCCGGTGGACAGCCTGTTCTCGCCGGTGACGCGGGTGCGCATCGACTCCGAGAACACGCGCGTCGGGCAGATGACGGACTACGACCGGCTCATCCTCGAGATCTGGACCGACGGGCGCATCAAGCCCGAGGACGCCCTGGCCCACGCGGCCAAGATCCTCAAGGACCACCTCCAGATCTTCATCAATTTCGAGGAGGAGCCGGAGTCCGCGGGCCTGGAGCGGGACGACGACCGGGACAAGATCAAGGACCTTCTCTCCCGCTCGGTGGACGAGCTGGAGTTGAGCGTGCGCTCGAGCAACTGCCTCAAGAACGCCAACATCAAGACCATCGGGGATTTGGTGGTCAAGAACGAGGCGGAGATGCTCAAATACCGCAACTTCGGGCGCAAGAGCCTCAACGAGATCAAGGAGATCATCAGCGAGATGGGCCTGGGGCTCGGCATGACGCCGGAGGCCATCTCCGCGCTGCGGGAGCCGGCCAAGGCCCGCCACTAGGCCACCGCCACCCCCTTTGGAAGGAAGAACGTTCCCATGCGCCACGCCAACTTCGGACGCAAGCTCGGCCGCACCAGCAGCCACCGCAAGGCGCTCATGCGCAACCTTGCGACCTCGCTGCTGACCCACGGCCGCATCCGCACCACCTTCATCAAGGCCAAGGAACTGCAGCCCGTGGCCGACCAGTTGGTCACCCTGGCCAAGCGCGGCGACCTGCACGCGCGGCGCCAGGCGCTCACCATGGTCTTCGAGGAAGCGGTCGTGGCGCGGCTGTTCCAGGACATCGCCCCGTGGTACAAGGAGCGCAGCGGCGGTTATACCCGCATCCTCAAGCTCGAGCCGCGCCCGGGGGACAACGCCCCCATGGCCTTCATCGAGTTCGTGGACCGCAAGGAGCTGGCGTCGTTGAAGCGCCCGGTGCCGCCCAAGAAGAAGTTCAAGAAGCCGGCGGAAGGGAAGAAGGAAAAGGCTCCGGCCGCCGCCAAGCCCGCCAAGGAAGGCGTCCAGGAAAAGGCCCAGGCCGCCGCCAAGCCCGGTAAGGAAGGCGTCCAGAAAAGCGGGCAAGCCAAGGCCTCGACCAAGGCTCCCGGGGCTTCGAAAGCCAAGAAATCCGGGCAGTAAGGTTTTGATAGGGATGTTTTGGGGGACCCTGGAGCTTTGCTCCAGGGTCCTTTTTTTGTCATTTGGCTGGTATTTCGCTCAATGGAACGTCTGCTGAACTCATGACAGAAGCATTAACTTTGGCCTTGTTCGTGCGTCCTATCCACAGCCTGAAGCGGGCATTTTGAGCCTGAAAAGCTTTACTGGATTTGGCTATTACGGGTTTCCGAAAAGTGAAACCCGATTTTTGGAACCGCGTGAGTGTGCGGTGGCGGGATGATCCTGGAGCCCTGTCTCTTTTTGTTCCGACGCGCGAGCCTCATGGGCCCGTCGCTGGGTCTCGCCTTGGGCCTTTTGTTCAATCCGATGGCGGCCGCGGCCGACCCGGAGGGCCCCGCCAGCATCGCGTCCAACCTTCCGGGCGCGGTGCGATCAGGGGCGGTCCCGATGCCATCGACCCCCGGCGCCTCCGTGGACGTGCCCCTTCCGGTGTTGCCGACCCTGGCCCCCACCGCAGTGGCCTCCGCCGCGACCCCTTCGACGGCCGCCGCCACGGCTTTGACGGCCTCCACCGCCGCCTCCGCCACGGCCCCCGCCAACAACACCGGAACCGTCGCCGCCGGCGCGATCGCGGCGACGGCTTCCTCACCCACCGCCGGCGCGGGCCTCAATCCTATCCCAGCGCCGCCCGGGCTCACGCCGACGGCGGCGGCCGGGCTCACGGGCACCGGTAGGGCGGCGCCGTCGTCGGCGCTCCCCCCGCTGAAGGTGCTTCTACCCAAGGGGGCGGCCCCCACGCCCCCGGCCCACGGCCTGTCCACCCCGCTGTACCTCACCGCCGAGGCCGGCAATCGCAGCGTGGAGCTCAGTTGGTATCCCGCGCTTCCGGCCCGCGGCGGCAAGCCGGTGGCCGGCTACCTGGTCTTCCGAGGGCTTCCGGGCCGGCGCATCTCGCCGCAGCCGATCAACCTCACCCGGGTGACCCAGACCTACTACCTGGACGACGACACGCGCAGCCGCGCGGGGCCGGCCAACCGGGTGACCTACGTCTACCGTGTGCGCGCCTACGACATCGACGGCCTTCTGTCCCCCTATTCCCTCACCGTGTCGGCCCGCCCCAGCGGGCCCCTTCTTCCCCCGGGCCGGTTCCGTGTCCGCGCCGGGGACGGGTTCGTTCGGATCACCTGGACGGCTCCGTTCTCGACCGGGGACGCGGACCTGGCGGGGTACGAACTCTACCGCGGGCCCGACCCGGCCCACCTTGAGCGCTACCGTTTCCTGCCGGCCTCGGCGCTGGCCTTCCGCGACACCGGCCTGCAGGACGGGCGCGTGGTGGCCTACGCCCTCTCGGCGCTGACCACGGACCGCAAGGAAAGCAGCCGGACCAATCCGGTCCGCGTCGCGCCGTTCAAGCCGCTGCGCGCCCCCACGGGGTTGGCCGGCGTCGGGCTCGGCGAGGACCTCATCCGCCTGACCTGGAGCCCGCCCCCCGCCGGAGGCACCTTCCCGCTCAGGGGCTACGACATCTACCGCAGCACCGGCGGGCCCGTGGACCTCGACGCCCCCCCCCTGAACAAGAAGATCATCACCTCCACGAGCTACGAGGACGACTCGGACCATTCGACCCAGCCCCCGTCCATGGGCCACCGCTACCGCTACGTGGTGGTGGGCGTCGACTCCGAGGGCGGGCTCTCCCTGCCCAGCCTCGCGGCCCGGGCCGCCGCGGTGGCGTCCATCACCAAGCTCGAGGTGGGCACCTTCGACATCATGTCCGGCAACACCCTTCAGATCCAGGGCCGCAAGACCATCAGCGTCAGCGACACCTGGATGCTCTGGCGCCAGAACCCCGGCAACAACTACGGCACCTATACGCCCTCGGTCTTCGCGCTGAACCAGCAGCTCCAGGTGCAGCTCAGCGGCCAGGTTGGGCGCAAGATCAAGGTCGACGTCGACTACGACGACAGCGCCATGGCGGGCCAGCAGCAGAAGATCAGCGTGGTCTACGGCGGGGACAGCCAGGAGGTCGTCAAGCAGTTCGCCTTCGGCGACATCCAGATGGACCTGGACTCGAGCCGGACGCAGTTCGCCAGCTACAACAAGAGCCTCTTCGGCGCCCAGCTCAAGATCCAGTCCCCCGACGGCAGGCTGCGCCTGACCGCCGTGGGGGCGCAGACCCAGGGCTTCACCGAGACCAAGACCTTCACCGGGGGCTACGAGGAGGTCATGAACGGCACCGTGCCGGGGATGACCTATCCGGACACCGCCTTCACCCCCTACCAGTACTACTACCTCAGCCGCGAGGAGGACCTCGTGGAGGGGGTCAACAGCGTGGTGCCGGGATCGGTCGCGGTGTACGTGGATGAGCCCGGCGTGAGCAACATGGCCTCCAACCGCGTGACGGTGGGCAACGGCTCCACGACCTTCAATTTCGTGCCGCTGGTGCCCAACCAGGACTACACCGTCAACTACAAGGACGGGCTGGTCGCCCTGACCACGCCCATGCAGGCCAACTACAACATCTTCGTCGCCTTCAAGACCGAGCAGGCCATGACAGGATGCGGTTGCTCCAGCATCGGCTACGACGCCAGGGGCAACGTCGAGATCACGGACGACGCCAACGGCACGGACGCCAACCTCCAGGACAACAACACCTCCGGGGTCACCGATCCCGGCCACGACCTGATCCAGTACGGATCCCAGAACGGGTCCACGGGCTACGACGGGCACATGTCCTGCCAGTTCTACAGCATGGGCCAGCGCGAAATCCTCGACCCCAGCCAGGACCCCAACTTCAAGTTCATCATCTACGGCCCCAACAACTCGGTGGTCTACCAGCTCGGCGCGGGCACGGACTACACCGGGGTGGTCAACTTCAACACCACCATGGGGATCATGGTCTTCCGGGTGCCCTACCCGTTCCAGCAGGGGAACTCCCAGGCCCAGATGACCGCGGACTACCCCGTGTTCTCGGATGTGGGCGTGCCCTACAACGGCAACAAGCAGGACTGCTACAACCTGGTCCAGCGCGTCAGCAACTACAGCATCTATGTCGAGTTCCAGGACAAGATGACCGACTACCAGCTCCGGCCCAACATCGTCAACGGGTCGGATGTGGTCACGGTGAACGGCCGGCGGGTGATCCGGAACCAGGACTACTTCCTGGACTACACGACCGGGATCCTCGTGTTCAACAACCCCGACCTGGTCAGCGGAAACGCCACGGTGCAGGCGACCTACGAGTACATGCCCTTCGGGAGCCAGTTCGCCAGCACGGTTTGGGGGGGCCGGGGCGAGTACGACTTCAACAACGACCTTTCCGTGGGAGCGACCTACATCAACGACTCGGCCAACGGGGCCCAGGACACCCCCCAGATCGGCGCGGGCGTCTACAGCCTGCAGGTCCTGGACGGGGACGTCCAGGCCAAGGTGCCCCAGCCCCTCCTGGACGCGATGACGCGGCCGATCAGCCCCCGCAGCGGGTTCCTGAAGATCCACGCCTCGGCCGAGGCGGCCGAGTCCTGGTACAACCCCAACACCTACAACCGCAACAACGAGAACGGCGTGGCCATGGTCGACGATTTCGAGTCCGTGGACTCCATCGTCTCCGGGTCCACGCTGCGCGACACCTGGTTCCCGGCCTCGATCCCCAACCCCGCCGAGATCGCCCAACTGGCCACGGGCCCCAACCCCGTGAATTCGAACCCGGTGCCGTCGAACCGGACCTTCACCCACTATTGGACCAACCCGCTCCAGGCCCACGACTCCGCGGTGCTGGTGCAGGCCGGGCAGAACCCGCTCATCAACCAGCTCCAGTGGGACTGGGCGGGCTACACGCCCACGGGCGCCGGGCAGGGAGGCAAGTGGGACGGTTACGTCTACTCCTTCGGCCCCACGCCCAATCTCGCCATCAGCCAGTCCAACCAGATCCAGATCTGGTTGCGCACCACCGCCCCGGTCACCTTGCATCTCGACTGCGGGCAGATCAACGAGGACGCCGTCGACAACGGACAGCTCGCCACCGAAAGCCCCACCGGGTACCTGGCGGCCGGGGAGGACATCGGCATCGACAACCCCTCCACGGTGGGCAGCCCCTACCCCTGCCCCCAGAACGACCCGGGCCTCTATACGGACCCCACCTACTGGGGCTGGAACAACGGGATCCTGGACACCGAGGATTTCGAGCAGACCGGGGTTCTGGACAAGGCCGACAACTACTACTATTTTTCCGTCAACCTGAACCCGTCCGCGCAGAATCCGGCGGTGAACAACGGCTACCAGGAGGTCACCTTCGACCTGACCCAGCCGTCGACCCTGCCTCCGGGCTACGCCTGGGGCACGGTCACCACGACCGCCGGCACCATCCTGAGCACGCAGCCCGGCAATTCCAACTACTACACGAACATCAGCCGCATGCGCCTGTGGATGGACGGGGTGGGGGCCTCCGGCGGAAGCCTCATCATCGAGTCGGTGCAGTTCGTGGGCAACAAATGGCAGGTTCGGGCCGACCCGAACGTCCCCAACGCCTACACCGGGCTCTCCAACACGGTGAGCACGGCGCAGTTCCAGGTCCAGGCCGTCAACGGGCTCTCGCCGGTGAGCCTGACCGCGGGGGTCCCCTACGTCCCGGACACGGACTTCTTCACCATCGACTCCACCGATTCGGTCAGCACCGAGACGGCTCTCGAACTCCAGTACGCCGAAACCGCTTCGGATTTCGACTCCCAGCCGGGTCCCTACCAGGGCGAGCCCGCGTTCCAGGCCCGGCGCATCCTGGGGACGGGCGGCACGCCCACGGACTTCGCCGAATACCAGAACATGCGGCTGGACATCTTCGAACCCAACTACAATTCCCCCGCGGCGGGCTACCCCTACGGCGTGGGCAAGGGGGTCGTCCGCAACCAGGCCGGGGAGACCCTTCTGGTGCGCCTGGCCGCCGACGACCAGGACTACTTCGAGTACGCCGTGCCCCTGGATTCGGTGGGCGTCGGCAGTTGGCAGACCGTGACCCTGCCCCTGGACGGCTCCGGGGGCAACCGGGTCCAGGTGGGCACGCCCTACCTGCGGCAGATCAACTATGTGTCCTTCGCGGTGCGCGCGCCCGGGATCAACTACGCCATGGCCCCGCCCTACTACCAGGAGGTCCTCTGGCTCAACAACCTGCGGGTGACCGACCCCGTGGTGCGGCAGGGGGGGGCCCAGCGTTTCGACATCAACTACAACCTTATGGGCGGCAAGATCACGGTCGACCAAAGCTACCAGGAGGTGGACTCCGACTACATCCAGATCGACCAGCAGGACAACCCGCCCCTGCAGCATTCCGTGAACCAAGCGGTCAACGCCAACGTCAACGCCCTGTCCTGGATGCCGGCCACCTTCTCCTACAACGCCGACCAGCTCTACACCGATTCCGCCTACCTCAACGACCCGTTCTACAGCCAGAACTTCAGCCTGCCCAACCAATTCGACGACAAGACCTCCGCGTCCGTCTCCTTCACCCGGATCCCGGGGCTGATGTTGGGGGCCTCGGGCTTCTTGCAGCACGAGCGCCAGATCTTCCTGCCCCAATACACGGCCATGGAGCAGCTCAACTTAGGTATGCAGTTCAACCCGAACAACGTGCAGCAGCACAGCCATGAGCAGTTCGACGCGGGGTACACGGTGCCGGCGCGCATCCCGGTGGTGGGCTCCAACAGCTTCAAGGCCGAATTCGCGCTGGACACGGCCCGGGAGGCCTTCGACCAGCCCATCACCATCACCGGCACCACCCAGTTCGCCAACAGCGAGGAGCTCACGCGGACGCTGACGGGCTCCTACAACGGCACGTTCCGGGCCGGCAAATGGCTGGTGCTCAGCCCCTCGCTCACCTACACCCGAACCGACGCCGACGGCAACATCTCCGCCCCGACCGTCCTGCCCGGCGCCACGGCCGCCTACACCCTCGACGTCTACGGCCGAGTCAGCGTCTTCACGCCGCAGCAAAGCGCGATCAACCCCTCGTTGCAGGCCCAGTTGGGCGACCTGGGGCCGGTGCGGGACACCCGCCTGTCCTACAACTTCACCCAGAACACGGACTACATCCTCAACCAGGTGGAGACCCCGGGCTCGCTCAACGCCTCCACGGACCTCGACCTGAGTTCCCTGGGCAAGGGGTGGAGCAAGGCCCCTCCGCTGAACATCTCCCAGGTGTGGCAGGTCGACTCCATCATCAACGACGGCATCACGGTGCGCGGCCCCGTCGAAACGGCGATGCTCCAGAACGCCATCCTGTCCGACCCGTCCCTGTCCTCCCAGTACGCCGGGACCCTCGCCAATTCGGCCTTGGGGGGTTTGAGCGCGGTCCCCAACCTGGCCCTGGAGAACCACGCGCCGTGGTACGACAGCCCCTGGATGCCGCGCTTCGCCCTCGCGGGCCGGGACTTTTTCAACGGCGCCTACTCCATCGAGGACCTGGCCAGTTCGGCGACGCGGCGCAACACCACCTCCATCAGCAGCCACTTCAACCTGGACCTCCTGCCGGGCTGGCAGGGCATGTTCTCCCCCCGGGCCACCTATTCCGACGCCCGCGACATGACCGCGCCGGAGCAGGTCACCGAGGACGAGCAGACCAGCGTGGGCGCGGACATCGTGTTCCAGAGGCCCCACATCCCCTTCTGGAACACGCTGAGGCCGGACAACCTGACCCTCGACGGCAGCTACAGCTTTTCCAGCAACTTCATCGACGACATCGAGATCCCGCCCTACCTGAGTTCGCTGGCCACGACCTACAACTTCACGGCCTCGATGCCCATGCGCCCCAGCGACCGGTCCACGGTCACGGCCAGCATGGCCGCCGCCGTCAGCGACAACACCATCTACCAATTCGTCAACTCCGTCGACGGCGTGGCCAGCGTCAACAACACCCTCAGCCTC
Organism: candidate division FCPU426 bacterium; assembly: GCA_027451505.1. Taxonomy (GTDB): domain Bacteria; phylum Oederibacteriota; class JAJYGY01; order JAJYGY01; family DAIDJD01; genus DAIDJD01. The sequence goes on along the minus strand of DAIDJD010000239.1, from coordinate 683 downwards.
ACCCCTGCCATGGAATGGGTCTACATCTACAACATGACCAAGCCGATCCGCCTGCCCAATTTCTGGCCGTTCTACGGCCGCGAGATGCGCCTGTCCCAGGCCTTGCGCTTCGACAACAAGCTCACGGCGACCATCAACGACGCCTACCAGAACGGCACCGCCGCGAACCTGGAGAACACCGCCTCCGACCTCTATACGCTGGTGAACTCCATCTCGTACAATGTCCTGCAGAACGTGAGGATCAACTTTTCGTTCGAACAGGACTTCATGATGGACCCCTACGCCAACCAGGCGATCAACCAGCCCGGGGGCTACTATTCCATTAAGGCGTCCCTGGGCGCCGACGCGAGCTTCTGATGCCCGGGCCGGGGGGGCGTTCGGCGCGGCCCGCCGCCGGGCCCTGGGTGGCCTTGGCCCTCCTGGGGGCCTTGGCCGCGGGGCCGGCGCGGGCGGACGGGCCCGGTCCGGCCTCCTTGGCCGCGGCCCTGGCGGGCTATGGCGACCTCTCCGCGACGGTGGCCGCCTCGCCCGGCCCCGGGGGCGAGGCCGTGGCCTACATCTCCCTGACCGCGGAGATCGCGGGGAGCCCCTACGATCTGCCCGCGGTTCCGGCCCCTTCGGGACCGGAGGTCGTCCAGGACGCGCTCCCGGCCTGCGGGGCCTTGACGTTGACGGCGCAGGCC
>DAIDJD010000238.1 GCA_027451505.1 candidate division FCPU426 bacterium | reverse complement strand
TGGGGGTGGGCGTGGGCGTGTCGGTGTCGGTGGGCGTCACCGTGTCCGTGGGCGTGGGCGTCTTCGTCGGGGTGTCGGTGTCGGTGTCCGTCACCGTGGGCGTGTCGGTGTCGGTGTCGGTCACCGTGTCCGTGGGCGTCGGCGTCCGCGTGTCCGTGTCGGTGTGCGTCACCGTCACCGTGTCCGTCACCGTCACCGTGGGGGTCGGCGTCCGCGTGTCCGTGTCCGTGGGGGTGGGGCTGCAGGCCTGCACCGTGTTGGTGACCGGGTTGGAGTCCACCACGGTGCTGGTCTCCGAGTTGAACTCATAGCCGATGTTGGTGATGGTGGCACCGCAGGTCGCGGGTTTCTGGACCACCGCGGTCCACGACAGGGTCCCGGTCGAGCTGCCCGGCACGTTGTCGAAGCTCCAGCAGATCGTGCTGCCCGGATTCCCGGTGCCGTTGATGGCGTAGGGCGCGTAGGGGTTGGCCGCCTCGCCGACGTCCAGCAGCGCGCCGCTGTTGGGGTCGGTGGTGGTGGGCATGGCCACGCCCGCGGGCACGGTGTCGCAGACCTGCATGTCCGTGATGGGGACGTCGTCGACGTTGTCGTAGGTCAAGGTGTAGGTCAGCGTCGTCCCCACCCCGACCTGCCCCGGGGGATTCACCGACTTGGCCAGGGTGATGTCCTGCACCGGGCAGCTCTCCCAGGCCACGCTGTCGAGGTAGCCCCAGGCGTAGTGCTCAGTCTCGTAGCACGACACCGCCCCGATCTGGACGGTGACCATCTGCCCGATGTAGGCGCTGAGGTTGAAGGTGTAGGGGGTCCAGGGATAGTACTTCCAGGGGCCCGCGGGGCAGGCTCCGCAGGAGTAGTTCCCGGTGAAGTTCCCGGCGTTGCCCAAGGGCCCCCCCACCAGGCCCGGGGGCAGGAGCTGCGCCAGGTTGTCGTACCAGCTGAAGCGCGTGCTGAAGATGGTGGCCGGCGCCGCCCCGGCCGCGGAATAGGTGGTGATGTTCAACTGGACATAGGCGTCCGAGCCGTAGGGGTTGTCGTTGAGGTAGTGGTCGCCCTCGAGCACCGCGGCCACGTCCAAGGTCAGGCAGGGCGCCGCCGCGGTCACGGTGTCGGACTGCTGCAACCAAGCCTGGAACCCGTGGCAGGCGCCGTTGCCGGAATAGACCACCCCGCTGTAGTTCCCGGCGAAGGGCAGAAGGAGCCCGGGCGGGTAGTTCTGGAAGGAGTCCGCGGCCGGGCTGTTGGCCGCGGTCACCACGCCGGTGTAGGGCATGCTGGGATTGTTGGGGTTGCTGTTGCCTCCCTGGGCGAAACCGCCCCCGCAGCCGGGATAGGCCACATCCACCATCACCGTGGAGGCCCAGCCCGGGATGTTGGCGGCCATGGCCGTGGGCGCGGGCGGCCCGTTGGTCTGCATCATGGGCGCCGGCCCTTCCTGGGTCGGGTTCACCGAGGTGAAGATGGCCGTGACGTTGTCGATCCCGCCATCGGTGGTGTTGGAGGAGGCGCCCCCGGCCTCGAAACCCGCATTGATCCAGGCCCACGCCGGGGAGGCGAGGAGCAAAGCCGCCGCCACCCAAGCCGCCACCATCTTGACGCGCACGACGCGCGACCGCGCTTTCGATGCCGAGGCAAGAACACCGGCAATCGCGAGTCGAAACCGCTTCGAAAGGACTCTCGGCGTCATGGACGTCCTGCTGACCCGCTACGTGGGTGCCTGGGAATCAGGCCCAGATCTCGTAAACGTTTTCACCCGCGATAAAACAAGGGTTTATCAAAATTGAGTATAGCTCCCGAAACAATGGCATGGCCTTTTACAATCGTGTGGAGTTAATTGCTTAATTTACTAACATTTATACAATTTACTTTTATTTATATCTATCGCTCCCGCCGCCCATCATCCCCCGCCTAAAAATTTTTAGAAATGCCGATCCACGCAATGATACTCGCTGGCCTCGTCTTCCCGTCAGATTCAGCCTTCCGCCCGCTTCCATTGAAGGCTTTCGCTGGAGGCCGGTTCTCCCTTTTGGGCCCTGCGGATCATCCCATAGGCCTTGCGACCGCCCTCCAAGAGATCGGCGACGAGGTAATGGACTTCCCGGTCCAGGACGTTCGCCTCCGCGTCCGCGGGCCGATGATGGAACACCGCGGGCTCCCTGGACCAGCGGCCCTCGCGCCGGCCCGCCCTAAGCAGGGCCAGATGGGCGTCGGAATTGAGCACCAAAGCCCCGGGCCGGGCGGCGTGGATCCGGTCCAAGGCCTCGACCACGGCCTTGGGCTCGTCCGGCTCGTAATGCCGGATCTCCTCGAAGCGCACGTCCAAGCCGCGGGGCGGCGCCTCCATCCCGGCCCGCAGGCCCTGGTTCACGGTGGTCATGCGCTCCGGAAGCCCCAGGACCGCGGCCGAGCGCGCCCCCAGTTCCGCGGCCCAACGCAGGCTCTCCCGGATGCGCTCATCCGAGCCCGACCGGAGCTGGAAGAACCCCGGCACATCGACGTCGGTGTTGAGAAGCACCACGTACAACCGGGAATCCAGAAGGAAGCGCAGGCTCTCCTGGGAGAGCCGGTGGGACTGGTACACGGCGCAGCCGTCCACCAGCCCGTTGGACATTTCCCGGGGCCATTCCTGGTCCTCCACCGACACGGGAAAGGCCGTCGCCGCGGGCGGGGTGTAGACCGTGACGCGCTGGCCCTCCTCAGCGGCGGCCGTCATGAAGCCGGAACCCAAGCGCGAAAAATACGGGTGGTGCAGCACCCAAGGCCCGGTGGAGCAGGCCAGGGCCAGCGTGCCGGAACGCCCGGTGCGCAGGGCCCGCGCCGACAGGTTGGGCTGGTAGTTCAGGCGGCGGGCGATCTCCTGGATGCGCTCGCGCGTGGCGCGGCTGACCACCGGATCGCCGCGCAGGGCCCGGCTGACCGTGCCCGAGGTGACGCCGGCGGCCTCGGCGATGTCTTGGGTGGTGACTCTGCGTGCGGAATTCATGGGCTCCTGGGGACGAACCGACTCAACCTCTAGGCCGGGTCGGCAAAGTGTACAGGACTTTGCCCGGAATGGGGCCTTTCGGGCCGAAAAAATCGGCTTTCAAAAGCGGATTCGGGGACGCCCCGGGGCCGGACTTCCGCAGGCCGGGGCCTCGGCTAGGTGGGTTCCGTTGTCCAAGGCCATCGCGGGGCCCGCAACGACGGCGGTGCAGGGCCCGGACAAGGGGCCCCGGCGGACCGGAAAGCCGGCAAAGGCGGCCTTCCCTTGACAAAACCCGCCCCCTCTTCTAACGTTCCTTCCACCCCTTGTTTAGGCTGAACCCGCCCCAGTGAACCTCCTCGACCCGGAAACCCAGGCCGCCTCCTTCCGCGAAGCCGTGCGGGCCCGCGTACGGGACCGGGGCTACCGCATCGAACTGCGGGCCTTCCTCTCCTCGACCGACAAGGCCAGCCGCACCTACGCCGAATACACCCGTTCGCGCTGCGAGGAGGCCGGCCTCGGCTTCCGCCTGGAGACGCCCCCGCCCGAAGGGGTGGAGCAGGCGATCCATCGCGCCAACCGCGACCCCGGCGTGCACGGCATCTTCGTGTACTACCCCGTCTTCGGCGACGACCGGGACGCCGCGCTGAAGGACCTGGTCGCGCCCTTCAAGGACGTCGAGGGCCTCTGCGCCCATTGGATGGACCGCCTCTACGCCAACCAACGCTTCGACGACGCCCACAAGCGCCGCAAATGCCTTCTTCCCTGCACCCCCCTGGCCGTGCTGAAGCTGCTGGAGGCCAGCGAGGCCCATTCCGAGACCGGGCTGCCCTTCGCGGGCCAAGTGGTCACGGTCTTCAACCGCTCGGCCGTGGTGGGGCGCCCCTTGGCCCACATGCTCGCCAACGACGGGGCCGTGGTGCATTCCTTCGACCTGGACGGCGGGCGCACCCTGGCGCCCGGGAACGCGGAGGGCCGCGCCATAAGCCGGGCCGAGGCGCTGCGGCACTCCAGCGTGGTCGTCACCGCGGTTCCCTCCCGGGAGTTCCCGCTGGTGCGGGCCCAAGAGATCCGCCCCGGGGCCGTGTGCGTCAACGTCTCCTCGGTGCGCAACTTCGACGACGACGCCATGGAACGGGCCGGGCTCTACGTCCCCCGGGTGGGGCCCATGACCGTGGCCATGTGCCTGCGCAACGCCCTGCGCCTCTACGAGGACCACCACCTGCCCGCCGAGGAACGCCATGCCCGGGGATGAGACCCTGGAGGCGTACCTAGAGCGCCTGGCCTCGGCGGCGCCCACGCCCGGAGGGGGCGCCGCGGCGGCCCTGACGCTGGCCCAGGCGGCGGCCCTTCTGGCCATGGTCTGCAGGCTCACGCGCGCCCGCGATCCCGAACCCGGGGGGCCCGGGGCCCTGGCGGCCTGTTTGGCCGACGCCGAGGCCGCCCGCGCCGGCGCCACCCTCCTGGCCCGCCTGGACTCCGAGGCGTTCGAGGGCTACGCCCGGGCCTTGAACCTCCCCAAAGACGGCCCGGAATCGATGGGCCGCCCGGCGGCCCTGGCCCGCGCCCTGGAGGAATCCGCCCGCGTCCCGGCGTGCCTGCACGAGCTGGCCGCCCATGTCCTGCGCCCCGGGGGCTGCCTGCGCTACCTCGCCCTGGCTGGCAACCCGCGCGTGCTCAGCGACGTCCATGTGGCCCGCCACCTGGCCCTGGCGGCGTTGGCCTCGGCCCGGGAAAACGTCCTGGTGAACCTCAAAGTCTGCAAGGACCCGGCCCTCGTCCGGGAGTTGGAGGAACGTCTGGAGCGGTCCGGGGCCGCGGCCCTGGCCGCGCCGGAACCCGCGAGCCCGAACCCTCCCCAAAACGGCCCGGCGACCGTGACGGAAATCCTCCAAAGCCTCCCGGAACGCCTCCGCAACCCCGGCGGAAGGGCCTAGCCCCCTCCGCCCCGCCAAAAAAAGGCGCCGGCCCCTTGCGGGGGCCGGCGCCGTATTCCCGTACCTTCCGCGGTTTCAGTACAGTTGGGACACCACCAGGGCCGATTCCCGGGGCCTGAGGAAGTGCCAATTCCATGTCTTGGCGTCCGTGAAATAGGCGATGGCCTCCCCGTGGGGCGAGAACGAGGGGTCCCAGGACATCAGCCCGTAGCGGGTCATCACCCGGGTGTGGCCGTCGATGAGGTCCACCATCAGCACCGTGCGCAGCCGCGGCCGGACGATGCGCAGGCCCAGGAAGGTCCACGCCCGGGAACTCTGCACCGCGAGTTGCTTGCCCAGGGGCGACCAGCTCAGCCCGCGGATGCCCGCACCGGCGTAGACCTTCTTCGGGGAAAGCCCCTGGATGTCCGCGGTCCAGATCTCCCGGATCCCGCCGTCCCGCGCGCAGATCCAGGCCAGATGGCCGCTGTCCGGGCTCCACTTCAGTTCGGAAAGGGCGTCCTTGGTGGCGAAGAAATAACGGGGCCAGGAACCGTCCGAGCCGACCGTGTAGACCCTGGAAAGCCCGTCGAGGCCCTTAGCGATGAAGGCCACCCTTCGCCCATCGGCGGACCATTGGGGAGGGGTGACGGACCGCGCCCGCACCGCGATCAGCAGCCGGTCGCGGCTGCCGTCGGGCAAGGACCGGTGGATGTCGAAGGTTCCCCCCACCGTCACCCAACCCAGGTCAAAGGGCCTCCGGCGGGAGGTCTTCCAGCGGCGATCCGCGATGGCGGAGGGATCGAAGGGCCGGCGGTGGTGCCCATTGGCGTCCATCGCCATCATGCGCCCGCCGGCGCCGCGGAACAGCACCTCGGTCTGGGAGGCGTTCCAGGCCGGGAAGTACCGTCCGTCCCGGGCCGCCTCGAAGGGCCGCTGGCGCGTTTCCACCAAGTCCCCGAAGGCGCCGGGCCTGAGGTCGGCGATGTCGAACTCGCGGTGGAGGGGCGTATACCCCACATCGAGCAGGCTCCGCCCGTCCGGGGAAAGCGCCGGGTACGAACGGCCCATCGCCACCCGCGTGACCTCGCCGGTCCGCACCCGGTAGCGCCACACGGCGCTGGCCGGGTCGCGGGGTCCGCCCGCGGGCGCCGCGAAAACCATCTGGCGCCCCAGGGGCGCGCGCCAGACCTGGCCGTGCGAAGGCCCGGGTTCCACGTCCGTCGCCACCACCCGGCGGTGGTAGGCCAGCCCATAGAGGGCCACGGCCGGCGCGGGCTTGCCGGGACGCCGCGCCTCAAGGGCGCGCCAGGCGGCCTTGAGCCAGGGCCAGGGATGGCGCAAGGCCGCCAGGGTCAGGGGGGGCCAGGGTGGGGCCGCGGCGCCCTGCGCGCCCGCGGTCCAGGTCAGACGCACGGCGGAGCCGGGCTCCAGAAGGGCCAGTTCCACCTTGCCCGTGGGGCTTAGCCCCCGGGCCGCGGGCAGCGCCGTGTTGTAGGCCAAGCGCAGGCCGTCCTGGGAGAAGGAAGTCAAGGAGGCGTCCCGGGACACCGGAACGCGCAGGACCTCGTGGAGCCCCCCGGGGTGCTGCTGGAAGAGCTTGACCACGGTGCCGTTCTTGTCGCTGTCGACGAGGGCCACGGTGTCGCTGAAGAGGGTGTCCCCCAGAAGGCCGGGCTGGGTGTCCACCGGGGACCAACGCAGGGAGCGCGCGTTTGGCCCCAACCCACCCAGGAACTCCCGCATGCGCGGGACCAGCAGGGTGGGGGTGAACAGCGGCTGCTCCTCGACGCCGTAGGCCTGCTGGTAGGTGAAACTCAGAAGGGGCAGGCTCAATCCCAGAAGCACCAGCAGCACCGCCAGGGTGAGGGCCCGCCCCTGGGCCATGGCCCCGCGGTGCAAGGCCCAGGCGGCGGCGGCGAAGGAGCATCCGGCGAGGAGCGCGGCCCAGGAGTAGGTGAAGGGGATGGCGAAATAGAAATACGAGAAGAACATCAGGACCAGGGCCGCCAGAAGGTAGGCCTGCCCGCCCACCCTCAATCCCTTCACGGACATCTCCAGCGCCAGGACCGCGGCCAAGTACCCGAAGACCAGGCACACCAAGGTCCACAGCACCACCGCCGGATTCACCGCGCGGACGGCCCCCGAGCCCATGAGCAGCAGCCAGACCCCGAGGGCGGCCAGTCCCAGGCCCCGCACCAGGTTCACGACGTTCCCGACCGAAGCGCGCGCGCCGCGCCACGCCACTAGGCCCCGCCTCTGGGCCAGCAGGTCCAGGACGCCCCACAGAAGCAACCCCGCTCCGAGGGCGAGGGTGTCGGGCTTGGACCGCGCCATCGCGAACACGCCCACCGCGCTGAGGAGCACCGCCGCCAGCGCCAGCAGCAGGAACCCGCCCCCCCAGGAGCTCCGCCCTGTCCCCTCCGGACCGGGGGCCTGGGGCGCCGCCTGGGGCGGCGCTTCCCGCCCTTCGACCGGGGCGGCTTCGGCGTCGTTGCCAGCCTGGGCGTCGTTGCCAGCTTGGGCGTCGTCTGCCATGGTTGCTCCTCGTCTCAAGGGCCGCGGGGACGCCCCCCGGCGGTGATCGCGGCCGTCCCTAAGGGACCGTCGCGCTTTGGCGTCCCGCCGTCAGCGCAGCAGGTAGCCGATCCGCGGCGCCGACCCCAAAAGGGCCTCCCGCAGCTTCGCGGCCCATTCCACGGGATCCACGCCCGTGAGCTCCTGGGTGAGGCTCTCCGGGGGCCGCCAGGTGACCACCTGGTAGCGGGGGAGCCCGGCCAAGGCGGCCGCCTTGGCGATGGCATCCTCGATCCCCCCCAGGGAGTCCACCAGCCCGTTGCGCACGGCCTGGCGTCCCGTGTACACCCGGCCGTCGGCAAGGGACCGGACATAGGCCTTGATCTGCGCGTCGGTGAAGGACGACGATGGGCGTCCGTCGCGGCGGGCCAGGGCCCGCGCCAGGGCGCCCCTGCGCCCCGTCGCGACATCGGTCACGAACTGGTCATACACGTCCATGATGGTCCCGTGGAACAAGCGGCGCTCGTCCGGGGTCATGGCCCGGAAAGGGGACCCGGCGTCCTTGTACCGGCCGCTCTTGACCACCTCCGGCCTGATGCCGAAGCGGTGGAGCAGTGCGTGGACGTCGAAATCCTCCATGATGACCCCGATGCTGCCCGTCACGGTCCCGGGGTCGGCGACGATGGCGTCGCAGGCGCTGGCCACATAGTAGCCGCCCGACGCCGCCATGCCGCCCATCGACGCCACCACCTTGATGCCGTCCACCCGCCGAAGCCGGAGGATCTCCTCGGAAATCTCCTGGGACGCGGCCACGCCGCCTCCGGGCGTGTCCTCCTGGATCACGATGGCCCGGACCCCGGGAACCTTCTCCCCGAAACGCGCGCGCAGGCGCACCAAGCCCGTGGAGTCCCCGATTTCGCCCGTGAGCGGC
>DAIDJD010000237.1 GCA_027451505.1 candidate division FCPU426 bacterium | reverse complement strand
GCCTCGGCGCAGGCCTGCGTGGCCCGGGTCCTGGACTGCCGCAGCCCGGTGCAGCTCGGCGACCGGGTCTCGCGGCCCTGAATGGCGGATCCCGGCGCGGGCGTCCCCCAACCGGAGCCCCCCTTCGCCGAGATCCGTTCCCGCGTCGAGGCCGCCACCGGACTGAGCCTGGGGGGCTTCAAGGAGAATTTTTTGCGCCGGAGGCTGGACGCCCGGCGCCGCGTCCTGGGCTTGGGCGGCCTGGGGGACTACCTGCGGGTGCTGGCCCGGGATCCGCGGGAGGCGGGGCGCCTCGAAGGGCGCCTGACGATCCATGTCACCGAGTTCTTCCGGGACCCGGACGCCTGGGATTTCCTGCGCTCCGGCGTACTGCCGACGCTGCTGGACGCCGCCGCGGCCAGGCCGGGCCGCTCCCTGAGGATTTGGAGCGCCGGCTGCTCCACGGGCGAGGAGGCCTACTCGCTGGCCCTGGTGGCGCTGGAGGGGGCCGAGCGCCAGGGCCTGGGCGTGAGGCCCAGGGTGCTGGCCAGCGACCTGGACCCTGGGGTTCTGGCGCGGGCCGCCGAGGGGGTCTATCCCGCCCGGGCCCTGGAGGGCCTCCCCGGCGGGCTCAGGGCGCGGTGGTTCGTGCCGGACCCCGGGGGATTCCGGGCGTCGCCGGGGCTGCGCCGCGCGGTGGCCTTCCGCCGCCTGGACCTCTTCAACGACCCGCCGCCCCCGGGGGTCGACCTGCTGCTGTGCCGCAACGTCATGATCTATTTCTCCCGGGACGTCCAGCAGCGCCTGCTGGCGGCCTTCCGCCACGCCTTGGCGCCGGAGGGGATTCTGATGACGGGCAAGACCGAGACCGTGCTGGGCCCGGCCCGGGCCCGTTTCCGCTGCCTGTCGGCCTCCTGCCGCGTGTTTCGGGCGGCCTGACGTGCCCGATCCGCGCGAGCACCTGAACCTGGCGCTGGCGCTGGCGATGAGCCGGCGCCTTGAGGAGGCCTGCGCCGAGTTCGAGGCGGCCCACCTGGGGGGCCTCGAGGATCCGCGCCTGCGGCCGGCCTGGACCCGGGCCCTCAACGCGTTGGGGGACGAGGCCCTGGGTGCGGGCGCGTTGGAGCGCGCGGCGGTGGCGTGGGAGCGTTCCCTCCAGGTGCTCCCCGGCCAGGCCGAGGCCGGCTTCAAGCTGGGGTTCGCCCTGGAGTCCCTGGGACGGATGGAGGACGCGGTGCGGCGCTACCGCGAGGCCCGCGCGGCCGACCCGCGCCGGCTGCCGGTGCTGCTGGCCCTGGCGGCCCTCCTGGAGCGGCTGGGGCGCCCGGGCGAGGCCGAGGCCGAACTCGCGGCGGCGGCCCGGGAGCATCCCAAGGACCCCGAACTGGCCTACCGCCTGGGGTGGCTCAAGGCCCGCGGCGGAGAGTCGGCGGCGGCCTCGGCGCTCTTCCGCGAGGCCCTGGCCGGCCTGCCCCCCGGAGCCGAGCGCGCCTTGGCCGAGGCTTGGCTGGCCCAGCAGGACGGGCGCCTCGACGAGGCCATCGGCAGGTACCGCGCCGCGGCCTCGGGTCCCGACGGCGGCCCGCGGGCCTGGGAGGCCTTGGCCGCCGCGCTCGTGCGGCGCGGCGACCTGGAGGGTGCCCGCGCGGCCTACGCGCGCCTCCTCGACGCCGAGCCCGGCAACGCGGAGGGCTGGCGGAGGCTCGGCAGCGTCGCCCTGAAGCTGGGGCTGCGGGACCAGGCCCGCGGCGCCTGGTCCCGGGCGCTGGCGCTGGACCCCGGCAACGCCGCGCTGAGGCGCAACCTCGAGGTGCTCGGGGGCGGCGTCCCGTGAGCGGAGGCGTGCGCCAGCAGTTCCGGAGCCTGGGCGCCCTGCTGATGGAGAAGGGCTTGCTCACCCCTGAGCGCCTGGAGGAGGCCCTCCTGGAGCAGAAGCGCACCGGGGGAAGGCTGGGGCGCATCCTCGTGGCCCGCGGCTGGGTCCGCGAGCGCGACATCCACCTGGTCCTCGACGGGATGATGGTGGTGGTCTTCCGCCTGGGCGCCTCCGATTTCGGGATCGAGACGCTTCTGGTGCGCGAGATCGTCCGCCACGAGGCGCCCCGGCCGGTCCCGGGCGCGCCGGACTGGCTCGCCGGGGTCCGGGACTACCGCGGACGGGCGATCCCGGTGGTGGATCTGGCCTCCCGGCTGGGCCTGCGCCCGTCCGGGCCCCCGGGTCCCGCGGCCCGCTCCATCGTCTACGAGGGCCCCGGGGGGCGCCTGTGGGGCCTCACGGTGGACTCGGTCTCGGCGGTGACCCAGGTCTCCAGCGAGAGGCTGGAGGAGCGGGCCGAGGCCGTGGATTGCGGCCTGGATCCGGCCTGGGTGGGCGCGGTGGCCCGACTGGATCAGGGGCCCGTCGCGGTGCTCAACATGGACGCCCTTCTGGGGGGCGACGCCGAGGAACTCAGGGGGGCACGTTGAAGCTGGTGGTCTGCTATCTGGCGCCGTCGAAGGCCCCCGGGGTGAAGAAGGGCCTGTGGGACGCGGGCTTCCGGGCCTTCAGCCTGTCCCAGGCCGAGGGGGTGGGCATGCGGCGGGGCTCGTTGGAGGGCGGCGTGGACCACGTGGCCGCGGTGACGCCGAAGGTGCGCCTCGAGGTGGCCTGCCGCGACTCCGAGGCCGAGGCGGTGGTGGCGGCGGTCGTGGGCGAAGCGCGCACGGGCCGCGTGGGCGACGGGAAGATCCTCATCCTCGACCTCCCGGATGCGGTGCGGGTGCGCACCGGGGAGCGCGGGGAAGCGGCGCTTTGAAGGAGGGGGCGGTGGCGGCGAGAATCCTGGTCGTGGACGACGCGCTGTTCATGCGCATGATGCTCAGGAACATCCTCACCGGCGCGGGCTACGACGTCGCCGGAGAGGGCGAGAACGGGGTTCAGGCCGTGGAGCGCTACCGGGGTTTGAGGCCCGACCTCGTCATCATGGACATGATCATGCCGGACATGGGCGGCATCGACGCCCTTCGGGAGATCCTCAAGGAGGACCCCGCGGCCAAGGTGGTCATGTGCTCGGCCATGGGGCAGCAGGCCCTGGTGGTGGAGTCCATCCAGGCCGGGGCCCGGGACTTCATCGTCAAGCCGTTCCAGCCCGCGGGCGTGCTGGAGGCCGTGGCCAAGGCGCTCCAGGGATGAACGGCCCCGGGGGCGGACTCGGTCCCCTGGCCTTGGACGCCCTCCGGGAGGCGGCCAACCAGGGGGCCGCGCGCGCGGCCACGGCCCTCTCGCGGATGGTGGGCCGGCCGGTGTCCCTGGCGGTCCCCACGGTGCGGCTGTTGGACCTGGGGGAGGCCTCCGCCCTGGTGGGCGGGGTCGAGCGACCCGCGGTGGGGGCCTGCGTCCGGGTGGAGGGGGCCTGCCCCGGGCGGCTCCTGCTCCTGGGCGACCTGGCGACGGCGCGCCTGCTTCTGGCCCGCCTCCTGGGTCCGGAGGCGCGGGGGGCCCCGCCGCTGGCCCCTGAGGAGGCCCCGGCCCTGCGCGAACTGGGCAACCTGCTGTGCGCCCACTACCTCAACGCGCTCTCGGAATTGGCGGGTTTGCGTCTGCTGCCCACGCCGCCGGAACTGGCCGTGGACATGGCCGGGGCCATCCTGGAGGGCTTCGCCGCGGGCGGCCCCGGGACGGAGCGGGCCCTGGTGCTGGAGAGCCGGCTGGATCCGGACGGGAAGGGGGCCTTCCCCCTGTACCTCATCCACCTGCCCGACCCGGGGTCCATCCAGGCCCTGCTGGAGGCCTTGGCTCGGGCCACCGGGGTCGACCCTCGCGATGGCTGAACCGCTCCTGGTGGGCATGGCCGAATGGCGCGTCGCCCGGGCCCCGGCGGTGCTCGGCGCGCGCGGGTTGGGCAGTTGCGTGGCGGTCTGCCTTTGGGACCCGCGCACGGCCCTCGGGGCCATGGCCCACTGCATGCTCCCCGGGCCCTCCGCGGGCCTGGGGGATCCGGCGC
>DAIDJD010000236.1 GCA_027451505.1 candidate division FCPU426 bacterium | reverse complement strand
GGCCCAGGGCCGGCTTGAAGAAGCCGAAGGCCTGGTAGAAGAGGTAGGGGGAGGAGATGAGCAGGCCCGCCATCAGGCTGAGCTTGATGTAGGCCATCATGCCGTCGACGGGGTGGGTGAAGACCAGGCGCCCCTCGGCCGGCGCCGAGAGCAGGTTGAAAAGGTCGGCGGCCCTCAAATAACAGACCGCGCTGGCGGCCGCGAAGGCCACCAGCGCGCGGATGATGCGGGTGCGGATCTCGAAGATGTGTTCGAGGAGGGTGGCCTGCTCAGGCGTGGCCGGTGCCGCCATCCTTGTCCCCCGCCTTGGCCTCGAGGGCCGGTTTGGCGTCGGCCTTGACGTCCTTGAGGGCCTCCTTCACGTCCTTGGTGGGGTCGGCGTCGCGCATGGCGTTCTTGAACTCGCGGATCGCCTGGCCCAGCGACTTGCCCACCTCGGGCAGCTTGCCGCCACCGAAGAGGACCAGGGCGATCACGAGGATGATGAGCAGTTCGGGGACTCCGAGGTCCATGGCCCCTCCTTAGGTCAGGTAGCGGCGGCTGTAGGCGTAGGCCGCGTCGGGTTCGGGAAGGGCCGGCTTCTTGGCGAAGGCCCTGAAGAACAATAGCACGAAGGCCGCGCCCGTGCCCACGGGGATCAGGAGCGCGTAGAGGTTGCGCATTCCCCCGGCCTGTGAGGGCAGGGCCATCAGCGCCAGGTCGAGCCAATGCCCGGCCACGACGATGAGGGCCACCGCCGCCAGGATGCGCGGGTTCTTCTTGACCTTCTGCGAAGCCAAACCGAAGAAGGGCACGCAGAAGCGCAGCAGCACCACCAGGGCCATCACGTCGGCCCTCAGCCCGCCGCGGCGCACGTAGTAGCGGCTCTCGTCGGGAAGGTCGGCGTACCAGATCAGCATGAACTGGAAGAACCAGATGTAGGCCCAAAAGCAGCTGAAGGCGAAGAGCCATTTGCCCAAGTCGTGGCGGTGCTGCTCCCGGATCTGGTCCTTGAAGGCGCCCTTGGCGTCCAGGAAAAGGGTCAGCAGCAGCACGACCGCGAAGCCCAACTGCATCACCCCGGCGAAGCAGTACACCCCGAAGATGGTGCTGTAGAAGCGCGGCTCCAGGGACATCAGCCAGTCGAAGGAGGCCACGCTGAAGGTGTAGGCGAAGGTCACGCAGAAGAGGATGGACAGCTTGCGGATCGCGCCGGCGTGGTTCGCCCCGCCCAGGCCCTGGCCGCGTTGCAGCCGCAGGATCAGGGACATGAGCCCGGCCCACCAGGCCACGAAGAGCACCGCGCGCAGGGAGAACCAGCCCGGCTGCAGCCAGCCCTCCTTGGCCTTGAGCTCCGGGATCAGCACGCCGCCGACCAGGCGGGACGGGTCCGTGTAGAAGCCGGGCGCGGCCCAGGGATAGATGTGGGGCACCGCCCAGACGAACAGGAGGACCAGGAGCGCGGCCCAGGGCAGGGTCGCCGCGACCCCCTCGGGCACCCGGCGGAACACCGTGTGCCAGCGGGCGTTGGCCGTGGCGTTGATGCACAGGAACAGCGCCCCGCCCAGGCCCAGTTCAAGCATGAACAGGAATCCCAGAAGGATCCCGGAATAGACGCCGCCGGAATGCGTCGCCAGGCCCACGCCCAGGGCCAGCGCGCCCAGGCCCAGGAGGCCGTAAAGGAGGCGCTTTTGCCCCCCCGAAAGCAGCTCCAACTCAGGACCGCTCATTTCGTCTCCTTCGCCACCGAGCCCGCCCCGGAGCCCATGTCCAGGGAGGCGAGATCTTGGCCGGAGGGGATGCGCCGCACCGAGGCACCGCCGCCCTCATCCAAGTAGGCCGGCCCGTTGACGGCCTCGTCCCCGAGGGCGGGGCAGTGGAACGGCCGCCCGGAGTGCACGATCTGCATGACCTTCTTGAGGCTGGGGGCGAAGGCCTGCTTCCCCTTCAAGGCCAGGATGTCCTTGACGATGCGCTTCAGGTCGGCCACCGGCGCGGTGGGATGCGCGGACATCGGGATGGCCCCCCAGTTGCCGGAGCCGCCGTTCTTGATCTTGGCCACCAGGACGGCCACGACGCCGGGCTTGCCCGCGTAGCGCTTGGCCACGTCGATATAGGCGGGGCCGACCACCTTGTGGTCCACGGCGTGGCAGGCCAGGCAGTCGAGCTGGTCCTTGGCGATCACGGCCTGGGCGTCGGCCCAGGGGTTGGCGGGCGCGGCCGAAGCCGAGGTCGCGGCCGATGCGGCCCCGGAGGCGGCGGGCGCGGAAGCCGCCTTGGCCGGCGCGGAGGCCGCGGACGCGGCGCCCTTGGTGCCCAGCGACAGGATGCCTTCCACGATGACTTGGAGGTCTGCGTTGGGGGTGTTGGGGTGGGCCGCCATGGGGATGGCGCCCCAGTTGCCGGCCCCGCCGTTCTTGACCTTGGCCACCAGGGTCGCCACGATGCCGGGCTTGCCCGCGTAGCGCTTGGCCACGTCGATGTAGGCCGGCCCGACCACCTTGTGGTCCACGGCGTGGCAGCTGAAGCAGTC
>DAIDJD010000235.1 GCA_027451505.1 candidate division FCPU426 bacterium | reverse complement strand
CGCGGATTAGGGGACTCACCCCCGGTCACGTTGCTCCAGAATGACCGGTCACGTTCGACCAGAATCGCCGGTCACGTTGCTTCAGAATGGACGGTCACGTTCGACCAGAACGAACGGTCATGTTGGGCCAGAATACGCAGCCCAGCGCTTCTCCTGTTCGGTGGAGACGGCCCAGACGAGCTTCCAGACCTCGGCCTCGGCCATCATGGCACCGGCTGGGCGCAGGCGGCGACGAAGCTCGCGGATGAAGCGCTCGATGAGGTTGCTGGAGCGCAGCGAGGTCCACAGGGCCTGCGGTTCGCGCATGAAGGTCAGGCAGGCGTCGAAATGGGCCTCGGTGATCTCCACGGCTTTGGGTGCGTATTCCGGGCGATTGAGACCACCCGTTTCGGCGAGGGCTGGCCGGGCTGACGGCACTTATGAGCGCCGCCTGGCGACCTTCACCAGCGTTGACGTGCTTATCCTGGACGACTTCGGCCTCAAGCCCATGCGTCCACCTGCGCCGGAGGACCTCTACGAGGTCATTGATGGCCGATACGGTCGACGGCCCTGATCTTGACCACGAACCGGGCCTTCGACGAGTGGCCGGACCTCTTCGAAAACTCGGTGCTGGCATCGGCGGCCCTGGACCGTCTCGCCCACGGGGCCACCCAGATCGTCCTCAGCGGTGATTTCTACCGGGCCAAGGGCCCACGCCGCACAGCCAAGGAGGTTATCCCTCAAAGTTGACGCTATACCTTACACAACCCAAGGCAAGTTGGGGCTGAAAGGGGTACACCATCAGGTGATGACGAGGGGGATACTTTGGGTGTTCATTGACACCCAGTAGGGAGATCCAGGCTGGACCCTTTCCTTTATTTCATAATACGGTACGTCTCCTGGCCGCCTCTGGATATGTGGATGAATCTCAGGAATTTGTTTCATCATTCATAATTCCATTGACGTTTTCCGGGATACCTTTATAATTCCCATCCAGTGGGGAAAAACCCCATGAAATCCCATACGAGACAAAGATGCCATTGTTCACGGGCCGTTTCGAGTACTCCATCGATGACAAGGGACGGCTTTCCGTCCCGGCGCGCTTTCGTGAGCAGGTGGAGAAGGAATCCCAGGATCCCGCCTTTATCATCACCTGCCTAAAGCCTTCCTTCCTATCCGTTTTCGCACCCAACGAATTCCGCGAATTGATGGACCTGATGGGCCGCGACGAGAACGCCCAGTCCGGCCGCCTCCTGCGGTGGATCAGTTCCGGCGCCGAGACCTGCCCCTTGGACAAGCAGGGGCGGGTGGCCCTTCCCGAGGCCCTGCGGGCCCGCGGGGGGCTGGGCCGCGACGTGGTCATCATCGGCGCCGTGCGGCACATCGAAATTTGGGACCGCGCGCGCGAGGCCTCCGAGCGGGGCTCCGCCATGGGCGATGCGGAGCGCGTCCTCGCCGGCATGAAGCTCCCGGCCGATCTCGTTTGACCCCCGAACCCAGCGAAACCGTTCCTTTGGAGGGATGAGTGGATACAGCCATCCGGATCCAGGTGCTGCGCCTGCGCGGCGAGTTGAACCTGGAGGACGCCTTGAAGATCAAGAACCTCGTCGGCGAATACCTCAAGGCGGGGCTGGTGCACGTGGTGCTCAACCTGGAGAACGTCAGCCACGTCCATCTGGCCGGATTGCCGGTGCTGGGGGAGCGGGCCCAGCGCCTGCGCGAGTACGGCGGGGACCTCAAGCTGGTGGGGCTTTCCCCGTACCTGCGCCACATCTTCGACCTGGCCGGCGCCAGCCCGCTCTTCGACTTCTGCAGGACCGAGGAGGAGGCCTCCAACCGCTTCTGCGGGGTCCCGGCGGCGGCGTGAGCGCCCCCCGGCACCTGCCGGTCCTGCTCGAGGAGGTCCTGGATCTGCTCGCGCCCTCGGGGGCCGGGGGCCTTTGGTTGGACGCGACGGTGGGGTTGGGGGGGCACGCGGCGGCCCTTCTGGAGCGCGCCGGGGCCGGCGCCGAACTTCTGGGGGTGGACAAGGACCCCGAGGCCCTGGAACTGGCCGGACAAGCCCTGGGCCGTTTCGGGGATCGGGCGCGGCTCGAACAGGGATCCTTCGCCCGGGTCCTGGAGGGCGGGGCCGGGGCCTGGCTGCGGGAGCGCGGGGTGCCGGCGCGGCGCGGCCTGGACGGGATCCTGATGGACCTGGGCGTGTCCTCGCTGCAGCTCGATGAGGGCCGCAGGGGGTTCAGCTTCATGCGGCCGGGTCCCCTGGACATGCGCATGGACCCCTCCGCGCCGCTGGACGCCTCGGGTTGGCTGGCCGCGGCCGGGGTGGAGGAATTGGCCCGCGTCCTGCGGGACTACGGCGAGGAGCGGCGCGCGCGGGCCCTGGCGCGCGCGGTGCTTGAGGAGCGCGACCGCGGCGGGCTCAAGGGGACCGAGGACCTGGCCCGCGTGGCGCTGCGGGTGCTAGGCCGGGGCGGGCGGGACGCCGCGCACCCGGCGACGCGCCTCTTCCAGGCCCTGCGCATCGCCGTCAACGCGGAGCTCGACGACCTCGCCGCGGCGCTCCCGGCGCTGGCCGGGCTGCTGGCCCCCGGGGGGCGCATCGCGGTGATCAGCTTCCATTCGCTGGAGGACCGCATGGTCAAGGCGTTCTTCCGGCGCGAATCCTCCGAGTGCGTGTGCCCGCCCGGCCTGCCCGAGTGCCGCTGCGGGCATAAGGCCACGCTGCGGACGCTGACCCCCAAGCCCCGGGTCGCCTCCGCCGCGGAACTGGAAACGAACCCGCGCGCGCGCAGCGCCAAGCTGCGCGCCGCACAACGGTTGTGAGGCCCATGGGCGGGGAACGCGAATTCTTCAGGAATCCGGCGCCGGTGATCCTCGGCTTCGAGAGGCGGGCCTCCTGGAGCCGGCTCAGTTCCTCCCAGTTCCGCACCGCCGGGGCGCTGCTGCTGGCGCTCATGGCGGCGCTGGCCTTCCTCACCTGGGGGCGCGTGCACGTCCTGGCCAACGGCTACGAGATCGCCCAATTGCGCCAGCGCCGCGACGCGCTCCTGGCGCGCAACCAATTCCTGCAAAGGCGCCTGGCGGACCTGCGCAGCCTCGACTACGTGGAGGCGACGGCGCGGGGGCGCTTAGGGATGGTGGACATCAACCCCAACCAGGTGATCGTCCTGCGGCCCCGCACCCGGGTGGACCGGCTGGTGGATTCGTTCAAGGCCCTCTTCGGCGGCCCCCCGTCCGCCGCGGGCCGGCCCTGAGATGGACGGCCGCCCCGACGGGCCGGTCCAGCACCGCATCGGGAGGCTCGCCAGCCTCATGGCGGCTTTTTTCGCCGTGGTGGCGCTGCGCCTGGCCTGGCTGCAGATCCTGGAGCGGCCCTTCCTGCTGGAGCGTTCCCGGCGCCAGCAGTACGCGCGCGAGGAGGTTCCGGGGGTGCGCGGCACGATCACCGACCGCTACGGCCGGGTGCTCGCCGAGAGCGTGGCCACGGAGTCGGTGTTCTGTTCGCCCTCGCTGGTGAAGCCCGGCCGCAGGGCCGCCCTGGCGGCGACGCTGGCGCGGACCCTGGGCCTGGATGCGGCGGCTTTGCGCAGGCGCCTGGTCCGGGGCCGGCCCTTCTGGGTGGTCCGGCGCGCGCGGGTCCAGGCCGTCCAGGCCCTCGAGGCCGGGCGCTTCCCCTCGCTGAGCTTCCAGGCCGAGACGCGCCGGGTCTACCCCCAGGGCGACCTGGCCTGCCATGTCCTGGGCTACTGCGACGTCGACGGGCGCGGGCTCGACGGCGTCGAACTCAGCTACCAGCGCGTGCTGGGGGGCCGCTCGGGCGAGCGCGAGGTGCTGCGCGATGCGGCCGGACGGCGCGTCGCCGGCCAGCAGGTGTGGTTGCGGCGACCCGTGGATGGCTCTCTATTAAAAGTCGGCGCGGTCCAGATGACGTTGTAGGACTGCCACTGGCCCGGTTTGCGCGCGGCGTTGGCCAGAGGAATGCTTTGTTTATAGAGGCTACCGGCCATACCGTTGACGTAGGTTTTGTTCCC
>DAIDJD010000234.1 GCA_027451505.1 candidate division FCPU426 bacterium | reverse complement strand
AGCTTCTGGCGCGCCAGGGCCTCGTTGAGCTGCTCCGGAGTGACGATCCCCTCCTCGATCAGCACCTCGCCGAGCCTGCGCACCTTTCCGGGTCCGGCCATGTCCTCCTCAGTCCTGGGCGGTCACGGCCAGCACTTCGTCTCTGCTGGTCACGCCGGCCTTCCATTTCTGGACCGCCACCATGCGAAGGGTGGACATGCCCTCCGCGATGCACGTTTCGGTCAGGTCGTTCAGGTCCACCCGCGCGTAGATGGCCTCCTCCACGCGGGGAGTGACGCGCATGATCTCGTAGAGGGCCACCCTCCCTTTGTAGCCGCTGCCCCCGCAGGCCTTGCAGCCCTTGCCGCGGTGGCAATGGTGCCCCTCCAGGTCCCCGCGCTTGAGCCTGAGCTTGAGGAGCTCGTCCTCGTCGGGTTCGTAGGGCTCCTTGCACGCCTCGCAGACCCTCCGGATGAGGCGCTGCGCCACGACGATGAGCAGCGAGCTTCCCAGGTACATCGGGTCGATGCCCATGTCGACCAGGCGCATGACCGTGGCCGGGGCGTTGTTGGTGTGCAGGGTGCTGAGAACCAGGTGGCCGGTGAGCGCCGCCTTCACCGCGATGTCGGCGGTCTCGCCGTCGCGGATCTCGCCCACCATGATGACGTTGGGATCCTGGCGCATGTTGGCCCGAAGGCCCATGCTGAAATCGAGCCCGCTCTCAAGGTTCACCTGGCACTGGACCACGCCCGGCAGGCTGTACTCGACGGGGTCCTCGAGGGTCATGATGTTTTTGGCGGGGTCGTTGATGGTGCTGAGGGCGGAATAGAGGGTGGTGGTCTTGCCGGATCCCGTGGGTCCGGTGTGCAGCACCATGCCGTAGGGCTTGTGGATGGCCTCGAGGTAGGCCTCCAGTTCTGCGGGCTCGAAGCCCAGCCGGCCGAGGTCGAGCTGGAGGCTCTCCTGATCCAGGATGCGCATGACCACGTTCTCGCCGTAGATGCTCGGGAGCGTGGCCACCCGCAGGTCGATGGTCTTGCCCTGGACCTTGATCTTGATGCGGCCGTCCTGGGGCTTGCGCTTCTCCATGATGTCGAGCTTGGCCATCACCTTCAGGCGCGACACGATCGCCCTCCGGTATTTCGGGGGCGCCTCGGGCTGGGTGAGCAGGACCCCGTCGACACGAAGCCTTGTGACCATGGACTTCTCGAAGGGGTTGAGGTGGATGTCGCTGGCGCCCTTGGCCACCGCGCTGCTGATGATGCTGTTCACGAGCCGGATCACCGGGGCGTCGTCGACCTTGTTCTCGTCGTAAAGCTCCTCGGCCTGCCCGGTCCCGGCGTCGAAATCCCCGTCCCCACCCAGGAGGTCCTCGGGGTTGAGCTGCTGCTCGGCGAGGTCCTTGGAGCTGTCCTCGGCGGGGCCCGCCCCGGACCTGCCCGGGGCGGCCGGATAGTGGCGATCGAGGAGCGCCTGGATGCAGCTCTCGGTGGAGACGCAAAAGCGGATCTCCACCGAGGTGGGGAGCAGCAGGTCCTCCCGAAGCGTGAGGTAGCGTGGGTCGGTCGGATCCGTGGAAAGCAGGGTCACGGATCCCGTATCCCCCCGGTACGGGACCACCGAATATTTGCGCGCCGCCGAAGCCGGGACCAAGCGCAGGACCTCGGGGGCGATCTCGGTGGGCACCGCGTACTCCAGACCGAGCTGGACGGCGAGGAAGTAGTAGAGCGCCTCCTCCGTCAGGAAGCCCAGTTGGACCAAGGTGGAACCCAATTTTCCGCCGGTCTCCTGCTGGCGCGCCAAGGCCTGTTCGAGCTGGCCGCTCTCGAGCATGCCCTCCTCGACCAGCAACCGCCCCAACTGCGTCACGCCCGCGCCCCCCGGGGATGGGTGAGCCGGGTCCAAGCCCCCCAGACCGATCGGGAAGCCGCGGCCACATCGGGGGCACCGGTGAGGGCGGTGACCACCGCGCAGTGGAGGGCGCCGGCGGCTGCCACCGACTCCAGGCGGTCCCCGCGGATCCCTCCGATGGCCACCACGGGAAGGTCCACCGAAGCCAGGACCTCCCTAAGGGCGGCGATGCCGATCGCGGGCACGTTGTTCTCCTTCGTCCGGGTGTCGAAGACGGGCCCGCAGCCGATGTAGTCGGGCCGCCCCTCCCCAGCCGCCGCCGCGGCCCTCGCCTGCTCCGGGGAATGGGTGCTCAACCCCACCAGGAAGGCCTCCCGGCCCGCGCCCCGGGCCAGAGCCCGAGCGGCCTCCACCGGCGCGTCATCCTGCCCCAGGTGCACCCCGTCGGCGCCGCAATCCAGGGCCAAGTCGATGCGGTCGTTGACGATGAACATCACGCCGGCGTCGCGGGTGAGGCCGCGCAGGGCCAAGGCCGTCCTCCAACGCTCGCGGGCCGTGGCTTTCTTGGCCCGATACTGGAGGCAGGTGCAACCGCCCTCGATCAGGTCCGCCACCACGGACGCGTCCGTACGGCCGCCGGCGGAGGCCTGGTCGGTGATGGCGTAGCGGCTCAGGCGCGGATCGTACACCCCCACGGTCACTGCCCCAGCAGCCGGTTGAGATCGTCCAAGTTGTTGAGCCCGCCTGCCGGGGGCGCCCCGGGAGGCGGTCCGAAGAGCGCGTCGAAATCTGAGGACGCCGGAAGGGGGGGCTTGGGCGGGGCCGGTGCGGCCGGGGCCGGCACGGGCGCTTCCGCCGCCAAGACCGGAGGCGGGGTCGGCACACCCACCTTCGGAGGCGCCGGGACGCCCGACAGGCTCATCAATTCGTCGAGGTCGTCGGAAAGCTTGGACTCCTTCCTTTTCCAAGGGGCGTTGAAGGTGTCATCCAGGGGCGCGGGTTTGCGAACCGCCGGCGTGCCGCCCGCCGCCACGGGAGCAGGGGACTCCGGGGGAAGTCCCTCCAGCGCGGGCAGATCCCCGGGGAGCCCGGACGACGCGAGAGGGGCCTCCGGGTACGCGGGCACGACTTCGACGTCGGGCAGGAACGGCAGGGCCGAACCCAGAGCGCGCGGAGCCTCCACCTCGGCGGGGACCGGGAGCGGGAGTTCGACGGGGGCCGCGGCGACCGGGACGACGGGACCCGCGGCCTTGGGAAGGGTCAAGACGAAGACCTTGCCCTTGCCTCCCGGAGCCGCTTCGACACCGATGGAACCGCCCTGAGCCTCGGCGATCCCCTTGAGCACCACGAAGCGCAGTCCGGCGCCCACGAATTCGGGCCCGGCCTGGGAATCGACCCCATGGAACTGCGAAAAGGCCTTGGCCGCGCGCTCGGGGGTGAGGGACTGGCCCTGATCGGCCACCTTGAGCTTCAGCACGCCGCCTTGATCCTCCAGCGACATCCCGACGCGGCCGTTGCGGGGCGTCACCTTGACCGCCTGGGCGAGGAGCCCGCGCAGGAGCGAGGACACCTTCTCGCGGTCCACCCGCACGGGCGTCTGGGGCGCCGCCTGCTCGTCCCAGTCCAGGGCCACGCCCTTGTTTTCCGCCTGGGGCCGGACGTTGACGAGCGCCTCCTGGATGAGGGACGCCAACGGCGCGGTCTCCTGGCGCCGCGCCCCGGCTCCGAGGGCCGCCTCGCTGAGATCGCTCAGGTCGCCCACCAGGCGCTCCAGGCGGGCGCTCTTGTTGATCACCAGCCCGAGGAATTCCTGCTGGGCGTCCCCGAAGGCCCCCTGTCCGCCCAGGAGTCCGTTGATGTAGTTGCGGATGACCTCCAGGAGGGCCTTGAGCTCCTCGGAAAGCGTCGTCACCGCGGCGAGGCGCGCGACCTCTAGATCCTTGCCGGAGGGTTCAGGGGGCTCCGACGCGCGCCGGGAAAGCCGTTCCTCCAGCTCGCGGGCGCCGCGGCGGGCCTCCAGGGCCTCCTCGGAGGCCTTCGCGGCGGCGGCTCGGGCGCTTTCCAATTCGCCCCGAAGCCCTTCAGCTTGGGCGCGCAGGGTTTCCGTTTGCGCGAGTTCCCGGTCGCGCTCGAGTTGGGACTCCTTGAGGGAGTCCTTGGCCAAGGCCAATTCGTCCTGCAGCTGCTTCAGCAAGCCCAGCTCGGCCCCGTGGTCCGGGATGGGCGCGGCGGGAGCCGGCGGCGCCGCCGGATCCGTGGGACGGGCCTCCGCGCCCGGCGCGGAGGCCAGCGAAGCCAGCAACAGCAAAGCGGCCAGAAGCGCGGCGGCCGCGGCCGCCACCCATCCCCGCACCGCCGGGTCGGACCAGGCGGCGGGCAATTCCAGGGACCCACCCCAGGGCAGCCGTAGGGAGGGGCCCTCCGCGACCGCCGGCCCCGCGGCCTGGGCTGGAAGCGGCGACCATAGGAAGATCCCCAGGGCGTCGGCGGGATCGCCGCCGACGGGGAACGCGCCCACCCTGCTCCACACCAGCAGGCCGTCCCCTGCGGCAACGCTGCCGACGGGCTCCGTGAGGATCCTGGAGGCCAAGCCGGTCCACCCGGCGATCCGGCCCAGACCGGGGGTCCCGGAGCTGTCGAAAAGGTCGCGGCCATCCCCGGTGGCGTAGGCGAACTCCGATCCCGGGAAGGACCGGACCACGGACTCCATGGGAGCGGCGCGGCCCCCGAACAGGACGGCGCGCGAGTCCAAACGGACCTCCAACAGGCCGCCAAAGGCTCCCGTGGCGTCGGCCACCCCGCAGGCGGCGGCCATCCGGAATGCCCCGCCGGCGCGGGACGGACGCGCGAGCCGTTCGTAGCCGTGTCGGACCAATCCGGGCCCCATGCCCGGCGCGCTCAGCGCGCGGAAGTAGGGATCCCCGGCCAGGGAACCCGCGGACTTCCCGGGCCAGGATCCGAGCACCCGGCCGCGGCGATCGGCCACCAGGGCCGAAACCCATCCCCGGTCCGCGCAGATCGCCTCCAGGAAGCCGCGCGGGTTCCTGGGCGGACGCCCGGAAATCCACGCGACCAGGCGGGGATCCTCGGCGGTGCGGGCCACCGACAACAAAGCGGTCCCGCGCCTGCCATCGGCCATGCGCGCCTGCGGCCCCAGAGCCTCCTCCACCGCCCCGGCCAGGCGCTCCCGGGCGTCGGCGGAACGCCGGTCCTCAAGGGTTTTGCCGAGTTCGCGGACCGCGGCTCCGTCCCTCTGGCCGCTGAGCACCAAGGCCGCGCCCAGGCAGGCGAACACGGCCGCGGCGCTGGCGGCGGCGGCGGCGCGGCGGATCCCGTTGGCTTTCATGCTTCGGACTCC
>DAIDJD010000233.1 GCA_027451505.1 candidate division FCPU426 bacterium | reverse complement strand
GGACCGTGACCCGGTCCCCCAGGACGCAGCCGTCGTAGAGCACGGCGCCCGGGTGCACGACGCAGTCCCTCCCCAGCGCGCATCCCGGGCCCACATACGCGAGCGGGTGCACGCAGGTCCCCTCCCCCAGGCTGGCCCCCTCCTCGACCACGGCGTGGGCCCCCACGAAGACCCCGGCGCCCAGGCGGGCCCCGGGATGGACCGCGGCGGCGGGGTGCACCCCCGGACGCGGGCGCGGGCGCCGGTCGAAATGGCGCGCCACGGCCAAGGCGAAGTCCCGGTAGGGATCCGCGCTCACTAGGGCGGCGCAGCCCGCGGGAAGGCGCTCCCGGTCGGCCTCGCGGCACAGGACCGCCAGGGCCCCGGTTCGTTCCAGGGCCCGCTGGTAGCGGGCGTTGGCGAAGAAGCTCAGGTCCGCGGGCCCGGCCACCTCCAGGGGCGCCACGCCCTCCACGGGCCTGTCGGGATCGCCCCCCTCCAGGCGCGCACCCAGAAGCCGCGCCAGGGCGCCCAAGCTGGTCCCCATGCTACTGGTTGATCTCCTGGATGACCTCGGCCGTCACATCGTCCCCGCCGAAAAGCAGGCTGTCGGTGGTCAGCACCAGGTCGTACTTCTCGCGCCGGGCGACCCGCGAAGTGGCCTCCTTGATGAGCTGGACGATCTGGGCGGTCTGGGCGGCCTCCTCCTGCTGGAGCTCGTCGGTGACGCTTTGGAACTTGTCCTGCAGGGCCCGCCCCTTGACCTGGAGCGCCTCGGCCTTGCTGCGGTAGGCCGAATCGCTGAGCACGCTCTTCTGGCTCTCCAAATCGCTGGCCTCCTTGTCGAGCGCGTCCTTTTCGGTCTCCAGCTCGGACTTCTCCTGGTCGATCTTCTTCTTGAGCTCGTCCTTGGCGGTCTTGGTGCCGTTGTAGGCGTCGAAGACCTTCTTGACGTCGACGAAGGCCACCCGTTCCGCCGACGCTGCGGCGGACAGGCCCAACGCCCCGGCCAAAAGGGCGAAACCGAGTATCCTCTTCATGGATTGCTCCCAGAACGGTTGGGCCGTTCCCGCGGCCCGTCGGTCGAACCTCAGAAGATGTTGCCGATGTTGAAGTCCACGCGGCCGTTGTTCACGTCGCCCAGGATTCGGGCGTTGGCGTCGAGCCCGTAGCCCCAGTCGAGCCGGATCTGGATGACCGAGCCCGGGATCGTGAACAGCAGCCCCACCCCGGTGGCGGGGTAGAGGTAGAGGTTGCGCCAGGTGGAGGGGTTCAGGTTGGCGTTGATGCCGGCGTAGCTGTAGTCGTTGGGCTCCGGCACGGGGGTCTTGTTCCACGCCGACCACCAGGTGTTGCCCGCGTCGTAGAACACGTAGAGCTGGAGGGGCTTGATGGGGTTGAACCCGTACTGGATGTTGGTGATGAACTCGTAGACGCCGCCGCCGACGCCGCTGGCGCCCAGGCTGCGCTCGTCGTAGCCGCGTACATCGTCCACGCCGCCCACGAAGAAGCGCTCGCTCGTGGGGACGGTGCTGGCCGGCCCCCCGTCGGAGAAGGTGGTGGCCCAGCCCACCCGGGCGTGCAGCCCCAGCACGAAGAGCCGCATCCACTTCTGCCCGAAGACCGCCGGGGTGTCGAAGAACAGCCGGGTGTCGTAGACCGGCTTGACGAAGGAGTCGTCCCCGCCCAGGAAGCCCCCCGCCAGCTCCACGGTCAGGGAGTTCAGGGTGCCGGTGGTGGGGTTGAAGATGTTGTCGCGCGTGTCCCGGATGAGGCCCGGGGTCACCACGCTCAGGTGGGTCAGGCCGTCGGTGATCCCGATGATGCCGGCCTGGACGTTCGTGATCAGGTCGGTCTCGTAGCGGTAGGACAGGGTCATCTGGTAGGGGGTCCCCTTGAACAGGTACCCCGTGTTGATGGAACCGCCGGTGCTCTGCAGGTCGAAGCCCTGGTAGTTGTAGAGCGGGTTCTGCTGGGTGTTGAAAAGGTCCACGCCCAGGCTGACGGGCTTGTCGAAGATCCAGGGATCGGTGTAGGAGAGGCTGTAGCTGTTCATCGAGGAGCCGAAGTCCCACTGGGCGCTGACCGCGTTGCCCTCGCCGAAGAGGTTGTTTTGGGACACCTGGAGGAACCCGACCAGACCCTCGACGCTGGAGTAGCCCGCCCCCAGGCTGAGGGTGCCGGTCTTGCGCTCGGTGACGTTGAAGATCAGCACGACCTTGTCCATCTCGCTGCCGGGCTGCACGTCGGTGGTGACCTCGTCGAAGAAGCCCAGGTTCTGGATGCGCTCCTTGTCGGCCTCCACGGTGTCGGCGTTGTAGGGATCGCCCGGCTTGAGCACCAGCACCCGGCGGATCACGTGGTCCTTGGTCACCTCGTTGCCGCGGATGCGGATGGCCTCGATGTAGGCCACCGACCCCTGGCGGATGTCGATCCGCACCGCCACGGTCCCGTGGCGGCGGTCCCAGGTGAAGTGGGGGGCGATCTGGCAATAGATGTAGCCCTTGGCCGCGTAGCGGTCGCCCAGCTTCTTCATGTCGGCCTCGAAGGCCACTTGGTCGAAGACGTGGCCCGGGGTCTGCAGGCACGCCATGCCCGCCCTGAGGTCATGGTCGCTGAAGACCGAAGACCCCGTGAACGTCACCTTGGAGAGGTGGAATTGGGTCCCCTCGTGGATCTTGAGACGCATCACGATGCGCTTGTCGGCCTGGTCGAAGTCGGTGCTGTCGCGCACGACCTCCTTGCCGTTGGTGCCCCAGTCCCGCAGGTTCACGCCGCCCAGGGTGGCCCGGACATACCCGTGGCTGGCGTAGAGCTTCAGCACGCGCCGGAAGTCCTCGAAGACCTTGTCCGGATCGTAGCTGCCGCCCGTGAACCAGCCCTCCACCGAGGTGTCCTGCATGGCCGCCCGGATCTGGTCGGCGGTGAGGGCGTGGTTGCCGCTGACGAGGATCTTCTGGATCTCCATCGCGTTGCCCTCGTCAACGTGGACATTCACGATGACCCAACCGGGCCGGCTCCCGGCCTGGGTCTCGATGCGCACCTGGGCGGCATAATAGTTCTTGGTCTTGTATTCGTCGCGGATGGCCAGGACGGCCGCGGCCGCCTTGGCTTGGTCGTAGGGCTGCTTCAGGGTGAGTCCGGCCTTGTCCTTGAGCGTGGAGTCCGAGATGTTCTTGTTGCCGTAGAAGCGCACGTCCTCGATGAGGGGCCGCGACGCCACCACGAAGACCACGGCCACCCCCCCGGCGGGGCCGGGGTGGGTTTCGACGGAAACGTTCTCGAACTTGCCCAGGCGCCAGATGCGCTTGAGGTCCTGGTTGAGCACCGACATCCTCAGGGGTTCGCCCTTGCGCTGGCGCACCTGCTCCAGCACGCTTCCGGCGTCCACCGACGCGGGCGCGGACACGCTGAGGCTGGTGACGATGGCGGCCGTCGACGCCGGTGCGGGGGGCAGCGCGGGGGGGAGTGGGGGGGCCGCCGCGAGGTTCCCCGGGACAAGCGCCCACGCCGCCGCGCCCGTCCACGCGCACGCCAAGAACGTTCGAAAATGCCTGAATTTCAAAAGTTTTCCCCGATGTTTGGGATGAAATTAAGCGCGAAAGCTTAACAAAGGCGGTGGTGTTTGTAAAGAATAGGACGCGCGCCGCGTGCGCCGGTTCCAAGCCCGTTCAGGGTCCCGGAACCCGGGTCGGCCCCGGCTGCGGCGGCCCCGGGGTGGGCGTCCGCCGCAGCCGGGGGTCATAGTTGTCGAAGGCGGAGCTGCGCTCCACCATGACCCGGTCGTCGGGCAGCCCGTTGGGGCCTATGGACTGCCCCGCCGACAGGCTCCCGCCCCCCTTGAGCCGGTACTGCAGGACCCCGCCGACCTCGGGCTGGACCGCCCCGCCGCCGCCCGGGGCGGGGCGCTGGATGACCTGGGTGTCGAGGCCCAGGTACCACCGGGGGCTCAAAAACCTCCCCAATCCCACATCCAGGAGGGAGCGGGCCGCCCCGGTGGCCGGGGAGGCGGCCCCCCCGGGGAACACCTGGCCCGGGGCGCCCGCCTCGGGCGTGGGCCCGGCCGCGGCGTCCAGGGCCGGGACGCTGATCTGGACCTCATCGGCCAGGCCATAGCGCCGCGCCAGGCGCGCCAGGATCCCTGCGGGCAAGGAACCGAGCAGCCGGGTGATTCCCCCCTGGGTGCGCGGATCGCCCTCACCCCCGCCCAGACCCACCAGGGCCGCGAGGCGGTCCTGGCCCCAGGACGGATCGCCCTCGTCGAGCAGACGCAGGCGCACCCGGCCCAGGGGGCCCCAGGCGTGCAGGAGGACCTGGACCCCGCCCGGCGCGCCGGCGGGGGACGGCTCGGCCAGATCGTCGACCGCCCAAAGTTCGATGCGCGGGGGACCGTCCCCGGGAAAGGCGACCGAACTGGCGTGGTCCGGATCGACCTGGAAGTCGGCCAGCGGGAAGTCCACGCTGCCCTGGAGCAGCCGGACCGCGCCCCGCAGTCCCAGGTCCGCGCCGCGGCCCTCCAGGCGCAGGCCGCCCGGCCCCGTGTCCACGAACACCTGGGCCGCCCCGGTGCGCACCATCACGTCGGAGCGGGCCACCAGGTCGAGGCGGTAGCCCAGCCCCGGGAAATGGACCGTGTGGGGGGCCTTCCCCCGGCCCTTCCGCCAGCGCGGGGGCCACCGCACCACGGCCTTGTCCGCGCCGTCATGGGCCAGGGCCACCCGGCCCGACAGGACCGGGGCGCCGGCCGAACCCGCCAGCGCCAGGGTGGCGTCCAGGCGGCCCTGGGCGAAGCGCAGGTCCGGCGTGTCCCGCACCGGGATCCCCCCGGGGGTGGTGAGGCCCAGGTTCCACGCGTCGGGCCTCCAACGCCGGATCACGAAGGCGGGCCGCGAGGGATCGAGCGCGGCGGCCCGCACCAAGCCGAGGCCCCCGGCGGCCTCGGCCTCGGCCAGGGGGAGGGTGACCCGGGAATCGCGCACCCGCGCCAGCACCCTCACGCGCTCCAGGGGCGGGAGCATCCACTCCGGGTCCAGCCGCCCCCCGGGGACGACCACGCTTCCGTCGATTTTCGGGTCGGCCGGGTCCCCGCGGAAATCCAGGGACAACTCCAGCGCCCCCGAGGCCGCGGCCAACCCGGGCGCGCCGGCGAGCAGGCCCAGCCCCCCGCGCGCGAGCCGCGCGCGCACATCCATGCCCGGCCCCACCCCGGGGCGATAGGGCAGCGGCAGCCCACCGCGCAATTCCAGGAGGGCTCCGTTGCGGCGCTCCAGGCGCGCCGGCGCGCCGGGCGAAAGGTCGATCCAGCCACGCTTTTGGACCACCGTGGCGGTGGCCAAATCGAAAGGCACTCCGGCCACCGAACCCCGCTCCACCTTGAGCGTGTAGGCGCCCTCGGTGTCGCCCACGCCCCCGGTGATCCGCGCGGCCCCGTAGGTCGAACCGGTCCATTCCAGGGGCCATCCCATCGCGCGCGCCAGGTCCCCCGCGGGGAAAGCCCGGCAGCGGGCCGTGAAGCTGAGGTCCCCGGAGGCGTCCCGTTGTCCGGCGACCGTGGCCCAGCCGCCGCCGTCGTCGATCTCGAGATCGTCCACGGACACCGCGCCGGAGGCTTCGCGGCCGCGGGCCTCGAAGCGCCCCGCGCCCTTCGAGCCCCGGACCTCGTAGCGTCCCCGCAGCCAGGTGCCCTGGAGGCGGCAGTTTCGCCACCGCAGCGCCCCCACCGCCAGGGAGCCGCACTTTGCCGACCAACGCAGGCCGCCCCCCCGCGCCGCCGAGGCCTTCGCCTGGCCGTCCCCGGAAAGAACCCAGGGCCCGATCCGCCATCCCCGGGAGGCCAGCTCCCCGGACGCGGTCCAGCCGCCCCGCGACCTTTGGAAGGAGGCGGAGGTGACCGAGAGGTCCCTGCCTTCCCCGCCGAATTCCGCCTGGGGGATGCGCAGCGTCCCGTCCGCCCAGGCCAGGTCCATCCGGGCGGGCCCCAGCGCCGCGCCGTCCCAGGACAGCGCGGCCACCGTCACCGTGGCTCCGAAGGCACGGCCCGTCCCGCGGACGGCCCCCGAGGCGATCCCGCCCAGGCGGGGCCCGCCCGGAAACCGGGCCGCCCAGGGGACGGACCAAGCCCCCAGGTCCACGCCCGCGAAATCCGCCCGAACCGCGCCCGCGACGCCGTCCCGAGCCGCGCTGACGCGCCCACCCGCCGTATCCGCGACCTGGCAGGACCAGGAACGCGCCCCGGCGGGGCCACCCCAGGCCCCTTCGGCGGTGCCCTCCAGGGAGGGCCATCGCGCCGGGGCTCCCGGACGCGTCGCGAACAGCCGCGACCAGGGGCCCGGGTCGAAGCCCGCGAGTCGGACCCGCACCGATCCGGCAAGGCCCCGGCCCCGCGCCTGGGCCTCCAAGCCCGACGTCCTCAAGGTCGCCGACCAAGCTCCCCCCGCCGACGGGCTCCCCACGGCCTCAACGTCCGGCAACGCGCGTCCGTCGACCTCCAGGCCCGTGATGCCTAGGCGGGCGCGGCCCTGGCCGGAAAGCGCGATCCGGGCGGCCACGGTGCGCCCCGCCACGCGCAGGCCCCGGCAGTCCAGGCCGCCGGAGTAGGCGCCCCCCGGGGAGGTGTCCGCGCGCAGCTTTCCGCTGAGGGAACCCTGGCCCCGGGAAAGGCGCAGGCGCCGGAGTTCCACCACCGGCCCGTCCCTCCCCAGATCCAAGGAGGCGCGGGCTCCGGGCAGCCCGGAAGGCAGGGGGTCGTCCAGGACCAGTCGGGCGTCCGCCACGGGGCGGGCCCCCTCCCGGAAGCGCACCCTCCCGGTGGCCCTGCCGCCCAGCCAAGCGGGCAGGGACGCGCCCGCGCCTCGCAGGGCCGCCAAGCTCAGCCCCCTCAACGTCAGGTCGCCGCTCCAGGGCCCGTCCCAGGCGGGGGCGCTCAGGACTCCGCCGAGCTCCCTCCCGCGCAGCGCCCGCACATCCACGCGCCACCCGGCGGACCCGAAGGAGGCGTCCACGGATCCGGGATAGGTCCAGGCCCCACGCCGGGCGCTGCGGCTGAAGGCATGGGCGACTCCCGTCCACCGGCCCCCGCTGCGCGCCGCCTCCCCGCTGAAGCCCAGGTTTCCCGACCAGGAGCGCCAACCCAGGACCGGGCCGAAACGGGCCAAGTCGAAACCCGGGGAACGGGCGCGCAGCTGGAGGTCCCCCCAGGACCCCGGCCCGGCCTGGGTGCCTCGGCCCTCCGCCGCCAGCAGAAGGCGGCCCCCGGAAAGGACCCGCAGCCGGGTGAGGGCCCAACGTCCCCGCTCCGGGAGCCGGAATTCGGCGTCCGCCGCCA
>DAIDJD010000232.1 GCA_027451505.1 candidate division FCPU426 bacterium | reverse complement strand
GGGCGAAGGTGAGCACCGAGATGCCCAGCAGGAGCGGGACCGCCAGGAGAAGGCGGCGGAGGGCGTAGCGCAGGAGCAGGGGGACCCCCGGAGGGTCGCGCCCAGGAAGGGGCGCGGCGGACCCATTGTAGGGATTCCGGGGCCCGGCCACAAGCCGGGGCCGGGGAATGCGCGGCCGCCCCCCGAGGGGCGGGCGCGGTCAGGACACTTTCAGGCGAAAGCAGCGCAGTGTGCCTCGGTCGTAGGCCTCGTGGCTGAAGGTGAAGGCCTCCGGGACCTGGCCGGCCTCCTCCAAGGCCTCTTGCACGCCCGGCTGCCCGGCGAGTTCCCCCGAGAACACCACCTCCCCGGCCCCGGCGGCCGCCTGGAGTTTGGCCGCGTAATTCACGGCCGCGCCGAAGTAGTCGATGTTGCTGTTGAAATGAACGGCCAAACAGGGCCCGTGGTGCAGGCTCGCCCGGAGCCTGAGCCCACCCGGCGGGAAGCGGCGCTGGATCTCGAGGGCCGCGCGCAGGGCCTTGCGCGGCTCGTTGAAGGCTGCCATGCAGGCGTCGCCGATGGTCTTCACCACCGCGCCGCCCCCGGACTTGACGACGTCCCCGACGCGCAGGAAATGGTCGTGCACCTTGGCGAAGGCGACGCTGTCGCCCTCGTTCATGTAGAACCTCGTGGATCCCACCAAGTCGGTGAACAGCAGGCATTGGCTGCCGACGTCCAGCTTCATCCCGGTGGCGACGGCCTCCGAGGAAAAAAGGTCCCTGAAGTCCTGGATGTTGAACAATTCCCCCGGCCGCAGGGCCTGGGCGTCCGCGTCCCACTGCTCCAGGACAAAGGTCCGGGGCTGGGGGCCGGGATTGACGAGTTCGAGCGCCGCATCCCGGTCCAAAGCCGCGGGACGGGGCCCCTCCGGAGGCGCCCAGAGTCCGGCGCCCGGCGCGCCCGGGACGATCTCCAGGGGGTCGGGCCGGCCCCAAGGCCGGGTGCGGGCGCGGTAGCGGCCTTCGGGCAGGGACCAGCGCACCCTGCGCCGCTCCCCCGGGGCGAGGGCGACCTGCATCACCTGATGGGGCTTGCGGGCGGCCTCGGCCGAACAGTACAGCCGGGGGGAGACGCGGCGCAGGGAGGGATGCGGGTGGAAGGTGACGTCCAGATTGCGCTGGTCCATGGGATCAAAATCCAATCCGCAGGAGCGGCAGGACGCTTTTGACGGAAGGGCGGCCAGAGCCCCTGATTCGGAGCGCACACCCCGGCAATGAGGGCAGACCACGTCCCACGTCAGCTTGAACACGCCCTCCCGGGTGGCGAGAAGCAGGAGCCGCAGCACCGCCCCCAGATCGGTCCGCCAGGCCAGGGCCAGGCCTTTCGGGCGGATGCGCGCCAACTCCTCGTCCGTGCCCCCGACCAGGAGGTCTCCGAGGCGCCCACGCAGGGCCGGGTCCACGCCCGGGATGCGGAGCCGTTCCACCGCAGCCTTGATGCGCGCGGCCTCCTCAGGGGCCGGAGGGACCCTCGGAAGCGAGGCCGGCCTTCGCTCCGAGATCTCGGCGTCCATCTCGCCGAGCACGCGGGCGTACGAGCGCCGGACCCAGGGCAGGGAGGCCTTGAGCAGGAAACGGGTCAGGGCCGAACGCGGGATCCACCCGAGGTACACGGTCAGGCGCGTGCCCCCCGAGGGCGCCGCCGCCAGTCCGAACTCGGAACGCATCACCTTCGCCAGGCCCTTGGAATAGATCCGGGCGTTGCCCAGCCCCTCTCCCCGGACCCATTCCCAGGGAAGCTCGAGCCAAGCCTGCTCCATGCCGAGGTTCTCGGCCGAGCCGTAGAGCCCGTCGTCGCGTTCCTCGAACCTCATCTCCGGCAACCCCAGCCGGGCGTTGAACGCGGAGGAATCCGCGAGCCGCTCCCAAAACGGGGCGGGGGGCGACTCCAAATCGAAGGTCCAGAGCCAATCCAGGGTGGCGCCCAAGGCGGCCCAATCCCCGGGCCACGGGCGCTGGTGGAGGTAGGCCTCCAACTCGGCGGGGGAGGCCGTGGTCCAAGGGAGGGGGACGCCGCGCCGTTGAGTGCGCTTCATGCCCGTTCCCGTCTGGGGATTCGAGGTGGAGCCGGGCCCCGGCGCTCAGGCATGGGTGTCCGGCCCGGGCGCGGACGCCGCAGGGGGAGGCTCGGTCACGACCAAACCCTTGGCCGAGGCCCGGATGAAGGCGTCCACCATGCGGCCATCGAACTGGATGTCCCGGTTCCTTTCCAACTCGCCGAAGGCCACCTCGTCGGCGAGCCTGGGCCGGTACACCCGGTTCGAAGTCATGGCGTCGAAGGCGTCCGCGACCGCGATGATGCGGCCCAAAAGCGGGATGTCCCCGCCCTTGAGCCCGCGGGGGTATCCCCGGCCGTCGAAACGCTCGTGGTGGCTGACGATGCCGGGGATCACGTCCGCCAATTGGGCCACGGGTTCGAGGATGACGCCGCCCAGGCTCGGGTGTCCCTTCATCACCGCGAATTCCTCGTCGGTCAGCTTGCCCGGCTTGCCCAGGACGCTGTCCCGGACCCCGATCTTCCCCACGTCGTGCAGGAGCCCCGCCAAACGCACTCGCCGCGTCGCCGCCTCGTCGAAACCCAGTTCCTCGGCGATCAACACGCTGTACCCGGCCACCCGGCCGGAATGCCCCGCGGTGTAGCTGTCCTTGGCGTCCACGGCCTGGGCCAGCGCCTTGACCGTGGAGACGAAACCGGCCTGGACGTCGTGGAAAAGCCGGGCGTTCTGGATGGCCACCGCGCTCTGGTGGCCCAACGCGCTCAGCAGCAGCAGGTCGCCGTCGTCGAAGGTGC
This sequence comes from candidate division FCPU426 bacterium, assembly GCA_027451505.1. Taxonomy (GTDB): domain Bacteria; phylum Oederibacteriota; class JAJYGY01; order JAJYGY01; family DAIDJD01; genus DAIDJD01. The sequence continues at coordinate 812 of DAIDJD010000232.1, read as the reverse complement.
CCTCACGGCGGTTGATGACCTCGACGACGCCGATGGTTTCGCCGCGGGCGATCAAAGGGGCGGCCACGAGGTTCCGGGTCACCTTGCGGGTCTTCTCGTCGGCCCCCCTGAAAAAACGCGCGTCCCGGGAGCAGTCCGGCACCAAGACCCCTTCGGCGGTCTCGGCGACGTGCCCGGCGATGCCCTGGCCGCGCGGCACGCGAAGGGCCCTCATCTCCGCGTCCGAAACGCCCGTGGCCACCTCGAATAGGAGGTCCCCGGTGGCGGGATCCCTCAAAAGAACGCTGGCGGCTTCCGCCCTCAAGGAGCGCGCGGCCAACTCCATCACCAGCTTGAGCACCTGCCCAAGGTCAAGGGTGGAATTGACCACGGTACCGGCGTCGGCGAGGGCCCGCAGGCGCATGAGCTGGTCGCGGGCCCCCTCCGGGCCGCCCCCGCGGGCCGCGCGCAGGATCTCCAGCTCGGCCGCCTGTTCCAGCAGCTTTTGTTCCAGGAACCTCACGTCGTCGGGCATGCGTCCCTCCAAATGCGACGGCAAGACGGGACGCCCTCGAGGTTCCCGAGGGCCGGGCCCTTCCCCTGCCCCTACGCAGCCCCGGGCTCCCGGGTTTCCCCGCGCCCCGGGCGAACGGGGCGCCGCCGCCGGGGGGCCGGGAATTCAGTAGGCGATCTGGGCGCTCTTGGGGACGTACCAACGCGTGGGCCAATACCAATCGTAGCCCGTGGGGGTCTCCAGCAGGCCCTGGAACTTCAGGCGCAGGGCGCTGAGGTCGTCGGGGCAGTAGAGGAAGGCGACGGGCTGGAGCGCGGCC
>DAIDJD010000231.1 GCA_027451505.1 candidate division FCPU426 bacterium | reverse complement strand
GCCGGCGCGGGCGGCGTCCGTGCCGCGCCCGCGGCGGCCGGGACGCCGGGGGGCGCCTGCGGGGCCGCGGTGCGGCGCGAGGCCCGCCCGAAGTACCATCCCATCGCCGCCGCCGAGGCGACGGCGACGGCGATGGCCAGCCCGACCCCGATCCGGGCGCCGCGGGTCATCAGCGGCGCTTCCGGGCGAAGAGCATGTCCTCCACCTTGAGCGCGGCCAGGGCCTGGGCCACCTGCGGGTCGTCCATCAGGGCCTGGCGTTTCTCCGCGGCCTTGCCGCCTTCGCGCAGGGCGAACTGCTCGTCGAGCCGGTCCAGAAGTTCCTGGCGGTGGCGGGCGATGGCGTCCAGGCTCAGCTTGACCCGGGACTTTTCGAGGTACGAGCGGAAGTCCTCAAGCAGAAGGTCCTGGCGGCTTTCGGGCTTGAGCACCTGCCAGTCGCTTTCGCTGACGGGGAGGGCCTTGGCCCGGCGTTTCGGCCGGTAGTCGTAGCCCGGGTGCTCCACCAAGTAGGCCTTGGCGAAGGCCTCAAAGCGCCCGGCGTCCTCGAGGTCGGACACCAGCTTGCTGGGCACGTAGTCGGGGCACTCGATGTCGGGCTCGATGCCCCTGCCGTGGAGGGAACGGCCCTTGGGGGTGAGGTACTTGGCCGTGGTCAGCCGGAGGGCCCCGCCGTTGGACAGGCTGATGATGGTCTGCACCGATCCCTTGCCGAAGCTGCGCGTTCCCACCACGACGGCGAGGCCGTAGTCCTGGAGGGCGCCGGAAAGGATCTCGCTGGCCGAGGCGCTTCCCCCGTTGATGAGGATGGCCGTGGGGCCGGTCCACCGGTCCACCCCATCGCTGGTGAAGCTCATGTCCTTGTCCGGGTACCGGGAGGCCGTGCTCACGATGACCTTGCCCCTGGCCACGAAATGGCTGGCGATCTCGGCGGCCGAGTCGAGCTTGCCCCCGGGGTTGTTGCGCACGTCGATGACGAGGGAACGGGCCCCCTCGGCGCGCAGATGGTCCAGGGCCGCCTTGAAGTCGTCCGCGCAGTTGCCCATGAACTCGGTGAGGCGGATGTAGCCGACCCGCCCGGGGAGCATGTCGGATTTGACCGTCTGGATCTGGATCACGGCCCGGGTGAGCGTGATGTTCCTGGGCGCGTCGAAGCCGCGGCGGTACACGCTGATGGTGACCTTGGTGCCCGGCTTGCCGCGCATCTTGTGCACCGCGTCCATCAGATCCAGGCCCTCGGTCGAGGCCCCGTCAATCTTGAGGATGCTGTCCCCGGCCTTGATGCCGGCCCGGTCCGCCGGGGTCCCGTCGATCGGGCTGATGACCGTCAGCACCCCGTCCTTCTGGCTGATTTCGATGCCCAGCCCGCCGAAGGAGCCTTCGGTCTCGGACTGCATGTCCTTGGCCGCCTGGGGGTCCATGTACTGGCTGAACGGGTCGAGCCCGTCCATCATCCCCTTGATGGCGCCGTCGACCAGCTTCTTCGACGTCACGCGGTCCGCGTCGACGTAGTTCTGCTGGATGATCGCCATGGCCTCCATGAGCGGCTTGAGCTGGCGGTACAGGTCGTCGTCGGCCCGCAAGGACGCGGCGGGCCAGACCATGAGCGCGCCCAGTCCGAAGCAGGCCGCCGCGCGGAGGGCAAGGCGGGGTTTGAGGGGCATCGTGTTCTCCTCGGGTATGGGCGCCCGATGGGGGCGCCCCGGACGGCTCAACGCCGGGCCAGGTAGCCGAGGGGGTCCCTGGCCAGGGCCCCCCGGCGGATCTCGAAATACAGCGACGGCCGCCCCGAATCGGGCGAACGGCCGACGTCCTCCACGGGACGCCCCCGCGCCAGGATCTGTCCTTGGCGCACCAGCAGGCGGCTCCCGTAGCCGTACACGCTCAGCATCCCCCGGCCATGGTCCAGGATGACCAAGTCACCGAAGCCTTCCATGGGGCCGGCGTAGTCCACCACCCCGGGGGCCACCGCCCGCACCGGGGTCCCGTAGCGGGCGGCGATCTGAATGCCGTGGTTGAAGACCGCCACGTGGTAGAGGGGGTGCAGGTGGCGGCCGAAGCGGGACACCACGCGCCCCCGGACGGGCCAGGGCAGGCCGCGTCCCAGGCCCCTCCCCCGGTAGGGCGGCGGCGCGGTCCAAGCCGCGGGGGGCCCGCCGTCCGCGGCGGTGGCGGCCCCGGACCCGGCCCCGATTCCGGCCATCCCGCCATCGTCCCCTTCGGCGGCGGACGCGGACCCGGCGGCGGCCTCCCGCGCCTTGGCGGCCGCCCTGAGCCTGCGGCGCGCGCGCGCCTGGAGCTCGCCGAGCATCCCCTGGAGCCGGTCCTCCGACGCCCGGAGGCGGCGCATCCGGTTGCGCGCCCGGGCTTCGCCGGCGCGGGCGCGGCGCAGACGACGCCCCGCCCCGGCACGTTCGCGCTCCACCCTCCGCCGGGCCGATTCCCCCCGCGTGAGGGCGTCCCTCAGCGCCGCGTACCGGGAATCGAATTCTTGCCGATAGGCCGCCAGGCGGTCCAAATCCGTGCCCAGGGCCGCCATCCGCGCCGAGGCCGCCGCGGCCAGGACCTCCAGGTAGCGCCGGCGCAGCCGCGCCGGGCCGGAGGCCTCCCACAACGGCGTGGCGGTCCCCGCTCCGGCCTTATACAACGCCACCAGGTCCGCCGCCAGCAGCCCCCGATCGGCGGCCTCCTCGTCCTCAAGGCGGGCCGAGGCCGCGGCGATGGCGCGCATGCGATCCAGCACCAGGGCCAGGTTGCGTCGGCGCGCCCAGGCGTCCCGGCGGGACGCGGCCAGTTCGCGGTCGAGGCGCTCGAGTTCGAGCACTTCGGCGCGTTCCAGGTTCGATTGGGCCCGGGCATCGCGCTCGCTGGCCCGCAGCTCGCCCTTCAACTGGCTCAGGTCGGCCCGCGTGTCCCGGATGCTGCCCTTCAGGTCGGCCGCGCCCGCCAGGGCCGCGGCCGAGAACGCCAAGGCCGCCAGGAGCGCGGCGGCGGCGGGGCGTACCACTACGACCCCTCCCACTCGTCGCCGAGGGGCAGGGTCGCAAGGGACGCCGCCGCGCCCAGCAGCCCGAGCGCCCCGGTGCCCAGGCACAACGCCAGCGCCATGGGCGTGTCGACCCCCCGGGGCAGCAGCGCGGCCAAGTCGAGGCCGAGATCGGACCGCAGCCTCAGGGCCACCCAGGCCTGCAGGGCCATCAACGCGGCCGAGGCCAGGGCCCCGGCGAGCAGGCCCTGGAGCAGGCCCTCCAACAGGAAGGGCGCGCGGATGAAGGAATCGCCGGCTCCCACCAAGCGCATGATGGCCAATTCCCGGCGCCGCGTCCAGGCCGCCAGTCTCAGCACCGCGCCGACGATGGCCAGGGCCAGGGCCGAAAAGGCCGCCAACAGCACCAGGGCCACCGAACGCGCCAGGGCGTTGGCCTTGAGCAGGTTCTCGACCCCTGAGGCCCCCGAGTCGACCTCGGCCACCCCGGGCACCCCGCGCAGCCGGGCGGCGCAATCGCGGGCCAGGGCGGGATCGGTGCCGTCCAGGCGCACCGTGAGCGCGGCCGGCAGGGGGTTGTCGCCGAGCAAGGCCATCGCGGCCTTGATCTGGGGGTCGCCGGCGAGGCGCTCCGCGGCCTGGTCCGGGGTCACCAGATCCACCTCGGAGACACCGGGAAGGGCCTGGGCGGCCGCGCGCGCGGCGGCCTGGGCCTCCGGAGCCAGCCCCGTCTCCAGGTAGGCGTTGAGGCGCCCCACATCGTCCAGGGCCCCCTCCCAGGGCCGGGCGTTGTTCCACAGAAGCATCCAGGCTCCGCCGTAAAGGGCCGCCAGCCCCAGCGCCGCCACGGCCACCGCGGTCGGAAGGCGCTGCCGCCAGGCCTGGCGCCCGGCCTCCCGCAGGAAATAACCCCAGGGGCGGCTCATGCCGGAATCCCGGCTTCCACGCCAGGCTCCGGGCCGGGCACGGGGGCCGGATCCGGCCCCGCGGACCGGAAACGTTCCCCTTCCGCGGATGGGGCCGACGCCGGTAGGTCCCGCTCCAGCGTCCCGGCCCTCAGCAGGAGGCGCCGGTGCCCCAGGGCGGCCATTACGGCCTCGTTGTGCGTGGCGACCACGACGGTGGCCCCGCGGCCGTGGGCCGAGGCCAGCAGGCGCATGACCTCCCATCCGGTGTCCGCGTCCAGGTTCCCGGTGGGTTCGTCGGCCAGCACGAGCCCGGGGTCGTGGACCAGGGCGCGGGCCACGGCCACCCGCTGCTGCTCGCCGCCGGAGAGGCGGTGGGGGTTGAGGGCGGCCTTTTCCTCAAGGCCGCAGCTGCGCAGCGCCGCCAGGGTGTCCCGGCGGACCTGGGACTCGGGCAGGCCCAGCACCCTCAGGGCGAAGGCCACGTTCTCGAAGACCGTGCGGTCGTACAGCAGCCGGAAGTCCTGGTACACCACCCCGATACGCCGGCGCAGCAGCGGCAGCTGGCCCGGGGCCAGCCTGCCGAGGTCCACCCCGTCGAGGACCACCCTCCCGACGCTGGGCCGGGCCTGGAGCGTGAGCAGCTTCAGCAAGGTGCTCTTCCCCGCCCCCGAGGGGCCGGTGAGGAAGACGAACTCGCCCCGGGCCACGGAGAAGCCCAGGTCCCTGAGCGCCTCGATGCCCCCGGGATAGGACTTGCCGACTCCGGAAAGTTCGATCACGGATTCCCCCGCGCACGGTCCTTGCGCCCGAAACGCGCCCGCAGCGCGTTGGCGTCGACCTTGTAGCTGAAAAGGCGCTCCCCGTCCAACAGGGCCACCGGGGCGTGGTCGGCGTAGGCCGCGCCCTCGCCTCCGCCGGCGGCCGGGAGCGCCGTCTCCTCGACCTCGAAGCCCAGTTCGTCGCGGAGGCCGGCCAACTCGTCCCGGGCCTCGTCGCTGAGGTCCTGTCCGGGAAGGGTGTACAGGCGGACCACGGGCGTCCCCGGCTTGCGCGGCCGCAACGGCGCGGCTTGGGGTTCCCGGGGCCTCAGGCGCGACCGCAGCAGGCGCACCACGACATAGGCGGCTAGGAGGGCCAAGGCGGCCCGGCCGAAGCCTTTGGCCGTTTCCTCGCGGCCCGCGCCCGCGGCGTAGAGGTAGACCGCCGTCCAGGGCGCCATCCCCAGCAACGTCCCCGCCAGCGTGGTGCCCAGGCCCACGCCCGCCGTGGCCAGCACCACGGGCGCCGCCACGAAGGGCGCCGGCACGTAGCGGGCCAGGAAGGCCCACTTCAGGGGCTCGCGCCGCGCGCCCTGGGCCACCGCCGCGGTCCAGCCGCCCCGGCGGTCGAGCCAGGCGCGCGCCTTGGGCCCCAGGGCGCTGCGCGCAGCGGTCCAGGCCAATACGGTGTTGGCCGCGGCCCCGCCCAGGATCGCGGCGGCCGCGGGAAGCGGCGGAAGACGGGCCGCCACCGCCAGGCACAGCAGGGTCATGGGCACCACCCCGCTGAGCGGCAGCAAGGCCACCGCCGCGGCCGCGGCCGCGAAGGCCACGCCCGGTGATTCCCCACCGGGGGAGAAGGCCCGGTCGGCCCACCGCACCAGTTCGGCCCCGCTCACGAGAACCACCCCCGCAAACGGACCAGGCCCAGCGCCGCAAGGGCCCCGGGCATCCAGCGCATGCCCCAGTACCCCAAAAGCCCCAGCGCCGCGCCTCCGCAGGTGTTGGCGAAATTCACGCTGTCGTTGGTCATGCGCCCGGCGCGCTGCAGAGTGGCCCCCAGCCAGGAGTCCAGGAGATTCCCGGAAAGGCCCGCCAGGAGGATGGGGAGCGTGGCCCGCACCGGCGTCAGGCCCAGGAAACGGCCCAAAAGGGAGAGCAACGCCGCCCCCAAAAGCCCCATGAGGGTGCCCGCCAGGGTGATCCCCCCGTCGACCCCCACGGCCACCGGCTCCCAGGTCGTGATGAGGCGCGGCGCCTTGCCGGCCAGCTGCCCGAATTCAGAGGAGAGGGTGTCGGAAAGCGCCGCGGCGAAGCAGGCCACAAAGGCCCAGGTCCAGGCCTCCCGCCAGGCCTCCGAGCCCCGGGCGGCCGAGGCCGCGGCCAGGGCCGCGCACAGCACGCCCGCCCCGGCGTTGGCCCAGGCGTGCCGCCAGCGCCGGCGCCCGGAATCGGTTTGGGCCACCCCGAGGCGGTGCTTGGCGGCGTACTGGAAGCGGGTCGCCGCGGTGCCCAACAGGAAGAACGCCAGCAGCACGGCCCATCCCCGCCAACCCAGAAGGCCCCAGGTCGCGGTCCCGATCAGCAGCGCCGCAAGGCTCCCCGAGGGGGTAAGCAGGCGCAGGGCCAGGGTCGCCAACGCCAGAGCCGCGTCCGCGCTCAGGGCCTCGATCCAGCGGAAGGCCGTCACCCCAGGACGCCGTCGTCGCCGAGGTAGAGCTCGCCCCGGTCGCAGAGCACGGTGACCACGTTGCGCCCGGGACGCTCCGCGGCGGCGACCTCGGAGGCCACGCGCACGTTGGCCCCGGAGCTGATCCCACACAGGAGCCCCTCGCGCCGGGCCAAGTTGCGCGCCGCCTCGACCGCGTCGGCGTCGGCGACGGCCACCACGCTGTCGACCAGGCGCAGATCCAGCACCGGGGGCACGAAACCCGCGCCCAGGCCGTGGATGCGGTGGGCCCCGGGCTGGCCCCCGGAGAGCACCGGCGAAAGCGCGGGCTCCACGGCCACGATCCGGGCGCCCTTGGCCTTGCGCTTGAGGAACTCCGCCACGCCGGTCAGGGTGCCCCCGGTGCCGACACCCGCGACGAAGGCGTGCACCTGCCCGTCCAGGGCCTTGAAGATCTCGGGTCCGGTGGTGCGCCGGTGCGCCGCGGGATTCTCGCGGTTGCCGAACTGCATCGGCATGAACCATCCGGGGTTGGACTTGACCAGGGCCTCGGCGCGTTCGATCGCGCCGGGCATCCCCAGTTCGAAGGGGGTCGACTCGATCTCGGCGCCGTAGGCCTTGAGCAGGCCGATGCGCCGCTGGGGCTGTCCCTCGGGCATGACCAGCACGCAGCGCCACCCGCGGACGGCGCACACCACGGCCAAGCCGACGCCGGTGTTGCCCGAGGTCGGCTCCACCACCACGCCCTTGCCGGGCTTGAGGCGGCCCTTGCGTTCGGCCTCCTTGAGCATGGCCAGGGCGATGCGGTCCTTGACCGAGCCGCCCGGATTGGCCATCTCCACCTTGGCCCACAGCCGGGCCCCCCCGGGCCTTTCGAAGCTTCTCAGGCGAACCAACGGGGTGCGCCCGACCAACTCCAGGACCGATTCCGCGCGCTTACGAGCCACCGGCCCCCCCGCGGGATCCCGCGGTCACGGGCGCCCCCACAACTCCAGGAACTCCCCGGCCTCGCACGGCGTGAGCCGCTCCTTCATGAACAGGACCTTGACCACCGGATCGGGGATGCGGCTGAGCTCCTCGGTGGAGGGCACATGGGTCAGGGTCCGCAGGACCCGATCCTCGTCCGTGGCTTCGATGTAGGTCCAGGCCTGGCCCTTGCCCGGGATGAACATGGCCGATTTGAAGTACCGCATCCTCTTCCTCCCCATCCCTTGGGGGGCGACCCGGGGGACCCGGGGCGCCCTCAGTCCCCGGCCAGCCTGCGGGCGGCTTCCGCGGCCGCCCCCGCCAGCGCCACCGGGGCCTGGCCGCCCTTGCGCATGTCCTTCAAGGTCGCCTCACCCCGGTCCAGCTCGTCGTCGCCCAGGACCAGCGCCAGGAGGCAGCCCTCGGCGTCGGCCTGCTTGAACTGGCTCTTCAGGGAGCGCCGCCCCGACGGGTCGAACCAGGTACGCACGCCCAGGCCCCGGAGTTCCTCGGCGAGGGCCAGTCCCCGCGCGAAGGCCCGGGATCCCACGCAGCAGACCGCCGCCCGCGCCCCGCCGGAGCCCTCCATCAGACCGCGTTGCTCCAGCAGCCCCACGAGCCGGTCCAACCCTATGGCCCAACCCACGGCCGGGCGCGGCTGCGCCTGGAACTGCCCCACCAGGGAGTCGTAGCGGCCCCCGCCGGCGACCGCGCTCTGGGCGCCCAGGTCCGCGGAGAGCACCTCGAAGACCGTGTCGGTGTAGTAGTCCAGGCCGCGCACCAGCGCCTTGTTGACCTCGTAGGGGACGCCGAGGCGGTCGAGATGGCGCAGCACGGAGGCCAAGTGCGCCGAACTCCGGGTCCCCAGGTGGTTGGTCACCTTGGGGGCGGCCGCCACCAGTTCGGCGTCCTGGGGGTCCTTGCTGTCGAGGATGCGCAGGGGGTTCACTGCGCAGCGGGCCCGGCTCTCCGCGCTGATGGGGCCGCTCCAGCCCTCCACGAAGGACACCAGCCGGGCGCGGAACGCGGCCCGGGTCTCGGCGTCGCCCACGCTGTTGACGTCCACGCTCAGGTCCTTCAGGCCCGCGGCGCGCAGGGCGGCCACCAGCATCGCCACGCTCTCGGCGTCGGCCATGGGGTCGGCGTAGCCGATGGCCTCGGCGCCCGCCTGCCAGAACTGGCGGAAGCGCCCGGCCTGGGGGCGCTCATAGCGGAACATGGGGCCCAGGTAGAAGAGCTTGGCCTCCCCGGCCTCGCCCTGCCCCAGGCCGTGCTGGGCGTAGGCGCGCACCACGCCGGCGGTGCCCTCCGGCCGCAGGGTCAGGGATCGCCCCTTGCGGTCGGCGAAGGTGTACATCTCCTTGCCCACGATGTCCGTGGCTTCGCCGATCCCCCGCACGTAGAGCTCGGTGTGCTCGAACAAGGGCGTGCGCAACTCGCCGTAGCCGTAGCGGGCGAAGACCTCCCGCAGCGCCGCTTCCACGCGGGCCCAGCGGCCGGTCTCGGCGGGCAGCAGGTCCCGCGTGCCGCGGGGCGCTTGCAGCGTCTCTCCCATGTCAGGGCTCCTGGATGAGCGTGAAGGCGCCCTTGCGCACGCCCACCAGCGCGGGGCGGCGGTCCGCGTCCTGCCCCTGGCGGAACCCGAAATGCCCGCAGGCACCGTCATAACCGGAGACTCCGGTGAGCCAGGAGCGCAGCCCCTCCCGGTCCGAGACCCCCCCGAGGATGGCCCGGGCCATGAGCGCGGCGGCGCCGTAGGCCTGGGCCGCGAGGACGTCGGGCTTGGCCGCGTAGGCCGCGCGGTAGGCGGCGTCGAAGCGGCGCACCCCCGGGTCGGGGCTGTCCCCCCAATAGGCGGTGGTGAAGACGTCACCCTCGAGCTCCGCGAGGTGGTCCCTGAGTTCGGGACGGTCCCACTGGTCCGAGCCCAGCAGCGGCACGTTGAGGTCGAAGAAGAGCATGTCCGGAACCGCCGCGACGACGTCCTCGGCGCCGGCGGGCATGTACACGGCCTGCAGGCCCAGCGTGTTGGAGGGCGGGGCCTGGTACTGGGTCCAGGTGAAGTCGCGGTGCGCCACCACGGCTCCGGTGAGGGAATCCAGCAGTTGGGCGTCCAGCGAGTAGAGGCCGCGGTTGGGCCAACGCACCGGGTCGGGGGGCAGCGTGGCGGTCTTCCCCACCAGGACAAAGTCCGCCCCGGCGGCCTGGCCCGCCTGGGCGGCCTGGGCCGGGGTCAGGGCCCCGGCGGAGGTGGTCAAGGGGGTCCAGTAGCGCAGGGAGGCCTGCGGTCCTATGACTTCGACCCCGTGCAGCCGGGACAGCGTCCGCGCGAAGCGGTCGGCGAAGGCCCGGCCCGCGTTGAGCGCGGCGCAGGCGGTGTCCTGGCCGAAGTCCACCACCATCAGGCGCACCTTGGCCGTGGAGCTTAAGCCGCCTTGGGAATCTTCGGCCGGCGGCTTCAGCGCCGCCCCGATGCCGTTGCTGGCCGCTTCGACCTTCTCCTGCTGGTCGCGCATCTCGTCCTGGTCGGCGTCCTTCTCGACGCCCGGGTCGATGCCGCCGAGGGCCAGCATGGCCACTCGGAAATCGTTGATGCCCGGCGTGAACGTCACGACCGCGGGGACGACCCCGCCGAGGGCCTTGAGGCGGGCGGCGAAGGCCCGGGCCATCACCAGCCCATAGTCGTTGTCCGGCGCCAGGGTGGCCACCCGCGTCAATTTCATCGCCGCGGCGTAGTCCGCCATCGCGGCCGCCTGGGTCTCGGGCGCCAGGGTGTCCCTGAAGAACCAGGGGCTGACCCCGGCGAGGTCGGGCCGGCTGGCCGACGGGCTCAGCACCGGGGTGCGCAGGGCCGGCAACAGCGGCACCAACGCCATGGCGTCGTCGGAGCTCAGGGGGCCCAGGACGCCGATGACGTGGCCGTCCTCCACCAGGTGGGCGACCGCCGCCGCCGCGGCCGCCGGGCTGACCCCTTCGTCGGCCACCAGCAGGCTCACCCGCTTGTCCGGCGGGATCCCGGCGTTGGCCTCATCCACGGCCAGGCGCGCGCCCTGTTCCACCAGCGCTCCGAAGGGCGCCAGGGGTCCGCCGGAGGGCACCACCAGGCCCAGGACCCGCGCCACCGCCGCCTGGGCTCCGAGACGCCGGGAGAGGTCGGCGTATTGGGCCGCATAGGGGCCCTGGGGCTGGGCCAGGAGGTAGGCGTCGACGGCCTTCTGCACCGGCGCGGTGTCCCCCGCGGCGAGATCCAGGTCCAGCACCCGTAGACGCAAGGGCTCGGCGAAGGCCGGAGACGCGTCCCCGAGCAGGGCCTGCGCGTCCGCCGCGTCCAGGCCGCCGATCATCCCCAGGCAGGCCTGCCGCGACAGCTCCGCCACCCCGTCGGGCGCGGCGGGCGCGGCGGCCAGCGACTCGTATCCGCGGAAGGCCTCCTGCACCCGGCCCAATTTTTGGTCCGCCCGCGCGATCTGGTAGCGGGCCAGCAGGGACCATCCGGCCCCGGCGGTGCCGGAGACCTCGTGGGCCCAAAGCGCGGAGGCCCCGGCCCAGTCCCCGGCCGCGGCACGATCCAGCCCCAAGCGGTACAGCGCGGCCCCGCCCGCGGCGCCGGGCGTGGAGGCCAGGGCCGCGTCGGCGGACCTGAGGTCCGGGGACAGGGCCCGCTCCTTGAGCGGCGCGCCCGCCGGGTCCTGGTCCGGGGGGCGCACACCCAGCCCGGCGCAGGCGCCCAGGGCCAGGCCCGCGGCGAGGACCGCCGCGGGCCTGAGAAGGCGACCCGGCCTCAAAGCCGTCCGGGGAGCTTCACGCCCTCCCCGTCACCGCGCATGGGGGAAGTACTTGGCGTTGGCCTGGGCCTCCAGGCCCTTCAGCAGCGCCACGGGGTCGCCGGTGTAGCCCTTGATCCACATCGGATCGGTCTGCGGCCGCCACAGGGTGTCGGTGAACTCCACCCAGGGCTTCCAGGCCGGGCTGGCCTGGGCGTGCTCGGCGCAGTACAGCAGCATCTTCTTGTTCTTGGGGTCCTTGCCGTCCAAGAACACAGGGCTGTTGGCCAGGGAACGCAGGGCCGGCTGCACCAGTCCGGTCGCGGCCATGCGGCTCTCGGCCTCCGGTCCGGCCATGTACTTGATGAGCTCCCAGCACAGCTGCGGGTTGGCCACGCCCTTGCGCATGGTGTAGCCCGAACCGCCGGACCAGTACAGGGGCTGCACGCCCGCCTTGCGCGGGAAGGGAGCCACGTCCCAATGGAAGTTGCCGATCTGGCGGAAGGTCGGTACCTTCCACAGGCCGCTGTGGAACATCGCCAACTGGCCGTTGAGGAACATGGCCATGGCCCCGCCGTTGAGCGCCTGGCTGTCGGCGCTGGAGGGCATCACGCGGTCGACCTGCAGCAGGCGGTAGCGGAACATGATGCCGGCCAGGGCCCCGTCCTCGGCGAAGGTGAACCGGGTGGGGTGGTAGAAGTCGTCGAGCTGCTTTCCGCCCCCGGCCAGTTCCCAGGCGTCGACGAGGTTCCAGTCGTCGGCGAAGCCCGCCTGGAGCAGGGTCCCATCGGCGGAGCGCTTGGTCAGGGCCAACGCGTCGCGGCGCAGGTCGTCCCAGGTCCAGTCGTCCTTGGGGTAGGCGAGGTGGGCCTTGTCGAAGAGGTCCTTGTTGTAGTAGACGCAGGCGATCGGCGCGATGTCGCGGGGGAGCACCATCAAGTGGCCGTCCTGGCTGAAGCGCTTGACCATGGCCGGGTAGTAGTCGTCCAGGTGGACCGAGGGGTCCTTCTGGGCGAACGGGGTGAGGTCGGCGAGCTTGCCGCTGTCGGCCAGCACGTCGAAGTTGTCGGTGGACACGAAGATCACGTCCGGGGCCGTGTTGGACGCGAACTCCGTCAGCAGCACGTCGGCGTAGGTGCCGTCGGAGTTCTTGCGCTCCGGGCGTATGGTCACCCCGGGATGTGCCGCCTCGAAGTCCTTGAGGAGCCCCTCGATGATCTGGACCTCCTGGGTGTCGCCCCAATAGCGGAACCGGATGGTGTTGGGGCCCTCCGCCTGCTGGCACCCGGACGCGGCCAGCCCCAGCAGGGCCGCCGCGGCGAGCGCGGCCGCGGACTTGAGCTTGCTAGATGTGCGCATGGTTCCCCCTTCCTGTTGGTCGGACCCCCGGGGCCGACTCCCGCAAAGCCTTCTCAAACGCCGGAGACCCCGGCCCCGTGGGGCGCCAGGTACGACAGCGCCAGGGCCAGGACCTCCTTGAGCTTGTGGCGGTGCACCACCTCGTCGACCACGCCGTGCTCCCGGAGGAATTCGGCCCTCTGGAAGTCCTTGGGCAGCCGCTGGCGGATGGTCTGTTCGATGACGCGCGCGCCCGCGAACATGATGAGGGCCCCAGGTTCCGCCAGGTTCAGGTCCCCCAGGATGGCCCAGCTCGCGGTCACGCCGCCCCCCGTGGGGTGGGTCAGCACGGAGATGTAGGGCACGCCGGCGCGGGCCAAGCGCGCCAGGGCGGCCGAGGTCTTGGCCATCTGCATCAGGCTGAGGATGGCTTCCTGCATGCGCGCGCCCCCGCCCGACCCCGAGACCAGCACCAGGGGAAGGCGCTCCTCGGTGGCCCGCTCGATGAGCCGCGTGAGCTGCTCACCCACCGCCGAGCCCATGCTGCCGCCCATGAAGGCGAAGTCCGTGACGCCCAGGGCCACCGGGCGGCCCTGGAGGTCCCCGACCCCGGTCACCACGGCATCGGGCCGGCCCACCTTCCCGCGCGCGGACTGGAGCTTGGCGGCGTAGTCCGGGAAGCCCAGGGGGTCGATCCCCTCCACCAGCTCACAGGGGTTCCAGGTGCCCTCGTCGATGAGCAGCCGCACCCGCTCCTCGGCGCACAGGACCATGTGGAAGCCGCACTTCTTGCAGACCCGGAACCGGTCCTTGAGCTCCTGGGCGGTCATCACCTCGGAGCAGGAGTCGCACTTGCTGAACAGCCCCGTGGGGATGTTGGACTCCTTGCCATCGCGCTCCGCGCGGACGATGGTGTACTTTTCGCGTTTGAACCAGGCCATGGAACCCTTTCGTCAGCCGGGATTCGAGCCCCGGAACCTCAAGCCCCCCGCACCGCGGCGGCCAGGAGCGCGCAGCGCTCCCGCGCCGCGGCCACGGCGCGGGCCGGGTCCGACTCCCCCAGGGCCGCCTTGAGCACCGTGGAGGCCACCACCACCCCGTCGGCCAGCCCCGCCGCCCGGCGCGCGGCTTCGGGTCCGGACACCCCGAAACCGATGGCCAAGGGGACCCGGGCCCGGGCCCGCAGCCGGCGCACGGTGGCCTCCAGGCGGCCGTCGAAACCCTCGCGCTCCCCGGTGACCCCGGCCACGGACACCACGTACACGAACCCCGACGCCGCCCGGGCGATGCGGTCCAGGCGTTCCGGGGTGCTGGTCGGGGCCGCCAGAAGGGCCACGTCCAGGCCCGCCCGGCGCAGGGCGGCCAACAGACCGTCCTCCTCGGGCGGCAGGTCGGGCACCACCACCGCGTCGACCCCGGTGACCCGGGCCCGGTGGGCGAAGGTGTCCAGCCCCCCGGCCAGCAGCGGGTTCAGGTAGCTCATCAGGACCAGGGGCTTGTCCGACTCCTTCCGCAGGGCCGCGGCCAGCTCCATGGCCCGATCCAAGCCCCCGCCCGCGGCCAAGGCCCGCTCCGCGCAGCGCTGCAGGACCGGTCCATCGGCGATGGGATCGGAAAAGGGCACCCCCAACTCCAGGACGTCGCTCTCGGCCAGCACGGCCCGCGCGAAATCGAGATCCAAACCCCGCTCGGGGAAGCCCGCCATGGCGTACCCGATGTAGGCCTTGCGCCCGGCGGCCTTCAGGGCCGCGAAGGCGGTTTCAAGCCGCCCCATCGGCGCCCCCCTTTCCGGCCCGGAAGGCGTCCACCGAGGCCATGTCCTTGTCGCCCCGGCCCGACAGGCACACCAGCACCGCCTGGGAGGGCTTGAGCCGGGGGGCCAACCGAAGGGCATGGGCCAAGGCGTGGGAGCTTTCCAGCGCCGGCAGGATGCCCTCCCGCCGGCACAGGCGGCCGAAGGCCTCCACGGCCTCGGCGTCCGTGGCGCTGACGTACTCGACCCGGCCCAGGTCGCGGAGGTAGCTGTGCTCCGGCCCCACGCCGGGGTAGTCCAACCCCGCGGAGATGGAGTGGGTGCCCAGCACCTGGCCCGCGTCGTCCTGGAGCACGTAGCTGTAGGCCCCGTGGAACACGCCCGGGCGGCCCAGGGCCATGGTCGCGGCGGTGCGGGGGCTGTCCACCCCATCCCCGGCGGCCTCCACCCCGATGAGGGCCACGCCGGGGTCGTCGAGGAAAGCGTGGAACATCCCGATGGCGTTGGACCCCCCGTTGACGCAGGCCACCACGGCGTCGGGCAGGCGCCCCTCGCTGCGGCGGAACTGGGCGCGGGCTTCGCGGCCGATGACGGCCTGGAAGTCGCGCACCATGAGGGGGTAGGGATGGAAGCCGGTGGCCGAACCCAGAAGGTAGAAGGTGTCGTCGGGGCGCGAGATCCAGTCGCGGATGGCCTCGTTGATGGCGTCCTTCAGGGTCCGGGTGCCCGAACCCACCGGCACCACCTGGGCGCCCAGCCAGCGCATGCGCTGGACGTTGAGCGCCTGGCGCCGCACGTCCTCCTCGCCCATGTAGACCACGGCGTCCAGGCCGAAGTGGGCGCAGGCCGTGGCCACCGCCACCCCGTGCTGGCCGGCCCCGGTCTCGGCGATGATCCGGCGCTTGCCCATGCGCATCGCCAGCAGGGCCTGGCCCAGCGCGTTGTTGATCTTGTGCGCGCCGGTGTGGAGCAGGTCCTCGCGCTTGAGGAAGATGCGGGCCCCGCCGCACTCCCGCGTCAGGTTGGCGCAGAAGCTGATGGGGGTGGGCCGGCCGGCGAAGGACCCCAGTTCGCGGGCGAGGGCGCCCTGGAAGGCGCGGTCCTTGCGCGCCTTGAGGTAGGCCTCGGCGAGGGCCCCCACCGCGGGCATCAGGGTCTCGGGCGCGAAGCAGCCTCCGTAGGCGCCGAAACGCCCCCGGGCATCGGGCAGGTCCAGGCGCACGCGCACGCGCCCGGGCCTGCGGGCCGGGCCCCGGGCGGGGACGCGCTTCGACGTTGGGCGGGTCTTAGGCATGCTTTCCCTTCGGTTCAGGCCCCGCACAGGGCCGCTTTGGCCGCGCGCACGAAGGCGCGCATGCGGGCCGGGTCCTTGCGCCCGGGGGAGGACTCCAATCCCGACGCGGCGTCCACTCCCCAGGGGCGCACCTTGCGGATGGCCTCGGCCACGTTGTCCGGGTTCAGGCCGCCGGCCAGCACCACGGGACGCTCCCGGGCCAGTTCGGCGGCCAGGTCCCAGCGCGCCGTGCGCCCGGTGCCGCCGTGGGCCCCGGGAACGGCGGCGTCCACGAGGACGGCCGCGCACCGCGGCAGCGCCAGGGCGGCCTTCAGGCCGGCGCGGTTCTTCAGGCGTGCCGTGCGCAGCACCAGGTCGGGCGGAAAGGCCGACAGAAGGGCCTCGCCCTCGGAGCCGCAGAACTGGAGCGCGCTCCAACGGCAGGCGCCCAGGGCCTCGCGCACGCGGGCCTCGTCTGGGTCCACCCACACCGCCACCGTGGCGACGAACGGCGGCAGCGCGGAGATCACGCGCGCGGCCGTTCGCAGGTCCGTCCGCCTGGGGCTGCCGGGGTGGAAGTTGAAGCCCAGGGCGTCGGCCCCCGCCTCGACGGCGGCGCGGGCGTCCTCCGGCCCGCGCACGCCGCAAACCTTCACCCGGGGGGCCACCGGGACGGGCAAGCCCCGTACCCCGGGGACCGCGGTCCGGCGTCCGGCCGCGCGCGAACCCGGGGCCAAGGACCCGGACATCAGGCCGGCCGACCCACGGCCGCGATCCCGGCGGCCAGGGCCCGGGGATCTTTGGCTTTGATGAGGGCCTCGCCGACGAGCACCCCCCGCACGCCCTGGCGCCACAGGGGTTCGGCCTCGGCAGGGCCCAGGATGCCGCTCTCGCTCACCACGAACTTGTCCGGGGGCACCTGCTTGAGGAGGCGCTCGGTGACCTTCAGGTCGACCTTGAAGGTGCCCAGGTCCCGGTTGTTGATCCCGATGAACTCGGCCTCCGCCCGCAGGGCCCGGCGCAACTCGTCGGCGGTGTGCACCTCGACCAGCGGGGTCAAGGAAAGGTTGTTGGCCGCGGCGATCATGCGCTTGAGGTCCTTGACCTCGGGCTGCAGCGCCGCGATGAGCAGCACCGCGTCGGCCCTCAGCAGCTTGCTCTCGTAGAGCTGCCAGGGGTCGACGATGAAGTCCTTGCGCAGCACCGGCAACGGGCAGGCCTTCTTCACCTCCGCGATCATGGCGCCGTCGCCCTTGAAGAACTGGGGCTCGGTGACCACGCTCACCGCGGCGGCCCCGGCGGCGGCGTAGGCGGCGGCCAGCCGGGCGGGGGTGAGCTTGGGGCCCATGAGGACCCCCTTGCTCGGGCTGGCCCGCTTGACCTCGGCGATGAGGGCCAGGCCCCGGGAGGACTTCAGCGCCGCGCGGAAGGACCTGCCGGCCGGCGCGCCGACGAGCTGGTCGAGGAGGGCGCCGACCGGCGTGCGGGCCTTGAGGGCCTCGACCTCCTTGCGGCGGCTGGCGGCGATCTTCCTGAGAACGTTGGTCACGCGGAGGTCCCCCGGGGAAAACTGTTGCTCACGCGCCGCAGCGCCTCGAGCTTGGCCAGGGCCGCGCCCGAATCGAGGCTGCGCTCGGCCAGAGGCAGGGCCGTCTTCAGGTCCGCGGCCACGCCCGCCACCAGCAACGCCGCGGCGGCGTTGAGCAGCACCACGTCCCGCCGCGCGCCGCGCTCACCCCGCAGCACGGCCAGCGTGGCCGCGGCGTTGGCGGCGGCGTCGCCGCCCTTGAGGGCCTCCGGCTCGGCCTCGGCCAAGCCCAGGTCCGCCGGCCGGACGAAGAAGCTCCGCACCCGCCCGTCGCGCACCTCGGCCACGCGGGTCTCGTCGCAAACCGTCAGCTCGTCGAGCCCGTCGAGCCCGTGCACGACCCAGGCCCGCGCGACACCCAGGCGGCAGAGCACCTCCGCCAGGGGCTCGACGAAGTCCCCATCGAAGACCCCCACCAGTTGGCGGTCCGCGCCGGCGGGATTGCTCAAGGGCCCCAGCAGGTTGAAGAAGGTGCGCACCCCCAGCTCGGACCGGACACCCCCGGCGTGGCGCATGGCCGAGTGCATCACCGGAGCGAAGAGGAAGGCCACCCCGATCTCGTCGAGGCAGGCCCCCGCCTGCTCCGGCGCCAGGTCCACCCGGACCCCCAACTCGCCCAGGACCTCCGAGGAACCGGTCCGGGAGCTGATGGCGCGGTTGCCGTGCTTGGCCACCGGCACCCCCGCCCCGGCGGCCACCAGGGCCACGGTGGTGCTGATGTTGAAGGTGCCGCTGCCGTCCCCGCCCGTGCCGCAGGTGTCCAGCAGGACCGGATGGCGGTGGGGCACGCGGGCGCCCTTGGCGCGCATGACGGCGGCGAAGCCGGTGAGTTCGTCGACGGTCTCACCCTTCATGCGCAGGGCCACCGCCAGCCCGGCGATCTGGGCCGGGGTGGCGCGGCCCTCGAGGATCTCGGCCATGGCCTCCTCGGCCCGTTCCCGGGTCAGGCCCCGACCGGCGACCGCCTCACGGATGCATTCCTGGATCAAGCCCACCCCCGCGTTTGCTCCGCCCCGCCCTGGACCGCGCCCAGGCGGAACAGGCGCCGGGCGTTGGCCGTGGTCTGCTCGGCCACCCGCTCCAGCGGCAGTCCCTTGATCCCGGCCAGGCAACGCGCCACGGACGGGACGTAGGCGGGTTCGTTGCGGCCGCCCCGCCGTTCCTGCGGCGCCAGCCAGGGCCCGTCGGTCTCCAGGACCAGGCGCTCCAGCGGCACCCCGGCCACCACCTCGCGCAGGGCCCCGGCGTTCTTGAAGGTCAGGACCCCGCCCACGGCCAAGTCGAAGTTGAGGTCCATGGCCGCCCGCGCCGTGGCCAGGTCCCCGGAGAAGCAGTGGAAGACCCCGCCCAGGGCGGGATCCCAGTCCTCACGCAGGACCTCCAACAAGCGCCCGACCGCCTCGCGCACATGCACCACCAGGGGCCGGCCGGCCCCGCGGGCCAGCGCCAGCATGTCCCGCAGCACCCGCTCCTGGAGCTCCAGATCGGCGCCGGGCCGATGGGCGTCCAGGCCGACCTCGCCGACGGCCACCACCTTGGGGTCCCGCAGCAGGGCCTCGAACTCGCCCCTCCGGGCCGGGTCGTAGCCCGAGGCCAGCTCCGGGTGCACCCCGACCGCGGCGTGGAGCCCCTCCCTGCCCCGGACGAACTCCGCGGCCCAACGGCTGTCCTCCAGGGACGTGCCTATGCTCACCAGCGTGCCGACGCCCTCGGCGCGGGCCCGCTCCAGCACCGCCTCGCGGTCGGCGTCGTAGCGGGCGTCGTCCAGGTGCACATGGGTGTCCACGTATTCCATGGCGCCGCCCTCAGGGCGCCCCGGCCAAGGCCAGGCTGGCCAGGGCCAGGGCCACGTTGCCGTTTCGTGCCAGGGCCACGCGGCAACGCCGCAGGGCTTTGAGCAGCGACTCCAGGGCCTCGGGTGAGGCGCCCCCGCCGTGGCGGGGCGGGCGCCCCATCAGGCGCAAGCCTTCGGGCAGGCCCTTGGCGATGACCCAGCGCTCCCGAGCAAGCACCCAAAGGGCGTCCAACAGCCGCCCCAGGTCGGCGCGGGCGGCCTGGGCGGATTCGGCCCAGTCGAGCTTGGCCAGCAGGGACCCGGATCCGAGGGCCTCCAGGAAGGCCTCGGCCTCCTCGATCTGGGCGCGCCCCTCGGCGTCGCGGAACCAAGCGGCCAAGCGCACGCTCCCGCCCGAGAGCGCGGCCAGGTCCCGCGCCGCGCCGGCCTCCACCTTGAGCTCCCGCTCCAGCACGGCCCGCAGGTCGGCCTCGCCGAGGGGCTTGAACCGCAGCACCTGGCAGCGGGAGACGATGGTCGGGGGGATGGCCGCCAGCCGGGTGGTCACCAGGATCCAGGTGGTCCCGGCGGGGGGTTCCTCCACGCTCTTGAGCAGTTTGTTGGCCGCGGCCGGGGTGAGCGCCTCAGCCCGGTCGAGGATGAGGACCTTGCGCGCGCCCTCGAAGGGCCGCAGCGCGCATTGGGCCAGTAGCTCCTCGACCTGCTCCACCCGGAAGCTGGCCCCGGCCGGGCTGAAGAGCCTCGCGTCCGGATGCAGGCCCGCGGCCACGCGGCGGTGGGCGTCGGCCCCCCCGACGAGACCGGCGGCGAAGTCCAGGGCCGCGGTCTTCTTGCCGCAGCCCGGAGGCCCGTCGAAAAGGTAAGCCGAGGCCGCCCGGCCCGATTCCAGGGCCGAACCCAAGACGGACCGGGCCAAGGGCTGGCCCACCAGGCGCGGGAAGGGGGTCAACGGCGCGACCATGATTTCAACAGCGGCTCCATCCCTTGAAGGGCCAAGGCCAGGATCTGCCGCGGCGCGAGCCCTCCGACGGGCACCCGCAGGATGCGGTTCGGCTCCCTCCGGGCCAGGGCCTGGAATCCCTTCCGTACCCGGACGAAATACGCCGCGGCCGAGGCCTCCATGCGGTCCCCCCGGCCCTTGGACCGGGCCCGATCCAGGGCGGCCCGGGGTTCCAGGTCGAACCAAAGCGTGAGGTCCGGGACCAGGCCATGGGCCGCGAATGCGCACAGCCAATCCACGTCGCCCGCGCGCAAACCCCTCCCGGCACCCTGGTAGGCCCGTGTGGAGTCGGTGAAGCGGTCGCACAAAACCAACGCCCCGCGGCGCAACGCCGGTTCCAAGGTGTCGGCGACATGCTGGCGCCGGTCGGCGGCGAAGAGCAGGGCCTCGGCCTCCGGGTCCAACCCCTTCAGGCGGGGATCCAGCAAGAGCGAGCGGATGCGGGCCGCCCGGGGGGACCCCCCCGGCTCCCGGGTCAGGAGCACGTCGTGGCCGAGCCCTCGCAGAGCCCGAGCCAACAAGCGCGCCTGGGTGCTTTTACCCGAGCCATCCACCCCTTCCAGGGTGATGAGCAAGCCTTTGCCCTTGGCCAATAAATCCCCTTTTTAAATCAGGGTTTAACGGTCGGGATTATAGCAGCAACAGGCGGACTTGGGGAAGGCTAAAGAAAGGCCGCT
>DAIDJD010000230.1 GCA_027451505.1 candidate division FCPU426 bacterium | reverse complement strand
CGCGTCGGGGTCAGCCGCGTCCGCGCCGAGGCCTTCGGCTGCCCCCTGGAGTGCCCCATCGGGGACAAGGACGTGGCCGAGGAGGCGGCCCGCCTGGGCTGCACCCGGGCCATCGCCGCGGTGCGCAAGGCGGCCCGCTCCGGAAGGGGCGGGGTGCTGGCCGTGGGCAACGCCCCCACGGCCCTGACCGAGGCCGTGCGCCTGGTGGCCGAGGAGGGCTGGCGGCCGGACCTCATCATCGGCATGCCCGTGGGCTTCGTCAGCGCCGAGGAGAGCAAAGCGGCCCTCGCCGGGGGCGAGGCCGACCCCGTGCCCTACGTGACCTGCCTGGGGCGCAAGGGCGGGTCCTCGGCCGCCGTGGCCGCGGTCAACGCCCTGCTGCTCCTGGCCGAGGGCCGGGGGGAAGTGAAGGGATGAGCCGACTGGGCGTGTTCTACGGCGTGGGCATAGGCCCCGGCGACCCGGAGCTGATGACGCTCAAGGCCCGCCGGGTGCTCAGCGAGGCCGACGTGGTGTTCGTCCCCAAGGCCAAGATCACCGACGAGGGGCTGGCCCTGGGCACCCTTCTGCGGGCCTTGGGCGGGGAGGACGGCGCGCCGGCCCTGCGCCGGGGCCCCCGCGAACTGGTCTTCCCGATGAGCAAGGATCCGGAGGTTCTGGCCCCGGCCTGGGAGGCAGCCCGGGACGCCGTGCTGGAGGAGTTGCGCGCGGGGCGGGACTGCGCCTTCATCACCCTGGGGGACACGGCCCTTTACAGCACCTACATGAACCTCCTGGAGGTGCTGCGCACGTCCGAGCCGGGTCTGGCCATCGTCACG
Source organism: candidate division FCPU426 bacterium (assembly GCA_027451505.1). Lineage (GTDB taxonomy): Bacteria > Oederibacteriota > JAJYGY01 > JAJYGY01 > DAIDJD01 > DAIDJD01. The sequence continues at coordinate 3,129 of DAIDJD010000230.1, read as the reverse complement.
GTCCCCGGCGTCAGCAGCTACAGCCAAGCCGCCGCGGAATTCAACCTGAGCCTGGCCGAGAAGTCCGAGCGCATGGCCGTGCTGCCCTGCCTGGGGGACGTGGCGGCGTTGGCCCCCGACCTGGAGCGCTTCGACAGCGTCGTGCTCATGAAGGTGGGGCGGCGTTTCGCCGAGGTGCGGGAGCTCCTCCGGGGGCTCGGGCTCCTGCCGCACGCCCGCCTGGCCGTCCGGCTCGGTTCGCTCACCCAAATCCTGAGCTCCGACCTCGACGCCGTGGATCCCGCGGGGGTCGGGTACATGAGCCTGGTCATCGTCCGCAAACCGTTCAAAGGGGGCTACGCGTGAGGTTCCTGGAGGGGGATGTGGAGATCGGCGCGGAGGCCGTCCTCACCTGGGACGGCGGACGGGTTCAGCGCCTGTCGGCGCCGTTCCTGCGGGCGCAGTGCCCCTGCGAGAACTGTCGGCTGGCGCCCCTGCGCCTGGAGCCGGCGATGTTCCCGGGGCTGCGCCTGGAGCGCGCCCAGCCGGTGGGCCGCTACGCCCTGCTTTTGGGCTTCAGCGACGGGCACGCCAGCGGCGCCTACAGCTTCGACCTGTTGCAGTCCTTTCCGGACAAGGCATGAGGGGCCTAGCCGCGTTGAGGCGCCTGTCGGCGGCGCTTCTGGCGTGGGCCTGGGTCGCGCCGGCCTTCGCCGCCGGCATGCCCCTCTTGACCGACAATGGGCGCTGCTTCATCGCCGCGGGCCGCCGGCCGGACTTCGCTTGCCTGGACGAGCCCGGCCTGCTGGAGCGCAAGCCGGCGGCGTGCGACGCCATCCTCAAGGCGGCCGCTGCCCAGGGCTTCAGCGCGGTCAGCTTCGACGCCCCCCTCCTCGGGAAGGCGGCTGCGGCCCGGCGGTCGGCGGGCTTGGCCGGCCCCCCGACCCGGGCCCTGCGGAGGGTCCTGGGGGCTTGCCGAAAGTTCGGCCTTTACGCCTTTCCGGTGCTCTATCCGCCCTCGGCCGTCGACGCCTTGATCGGCACGCAGACGGCTCGGGCGGTCTTTTTCGGGGGACGGCGCTCCTGGGGATGGCAGCGCTGGGCCCTGGGTCGCTTGGCATCCCTGAAGGTGGGCGGCCGGCCCCTGGGGCGCTGCCCAGAGGTGGGGGGCTTCCTCCTGTACCGCGGCGCCTGGCCCGGCGGGATCCCCGGCGCCACGACCCCCACCTCGGCCTCGGCGAAGGCCGATGCGGCTTGGTTCCGGGCCTGGGTCTCCGCCACCGTGGTCGCGGCGCGGCGTGACGGGCTGCGCCAGGAATTGGGGATCGGGTTGGTCCTGGGTGAGGACTTGGGGCAGGATCCCGCCGCCCCTCCGGATGCGCCGGACGGGGGGGCCCCCGGATCGGGCGGCCCGCCTTTGGCGCCCCTCGACCCCCACGCCACCGCCGTGCCGTCCTCCGACGCGCTGCCTCCGGTGCCGGGATCCCCGGGCGGGGGAATCGACGACTCCGGCATCCTGCCTCCGGCCCCGGATTCCGGGATGCCCGGGGCGCCGCACGGCGGGGCGCTGGCCACGTTCCTCGCGGCCTTCCCGCGGGCCACCCAAGTGGACTTCCTTGAGGTCACGCTGGATTCCGAGGACTGGTACGGGGCCGGAGCCTTCCTCGCGCGGGCCGCGCGGGAAGCCGGGGTGCCGGTGCTGTGGCGCCAGGACTGGCGCGATGTCCCCGACTACGAGCGGGGGCGGCGCCTGAGAGCCCCGCTGCCCCTGGCGGGCTTGTGCGGCCCCTGGCCCCATGACGACTGGACGCCGGGACTGTGGCGCTATGATCCCCGCGACCCGCGGGAGCATCCGCTGCGCGTGCGGAGCGTCCGTCTGAGGCGGGCGCGGGGGTTGGTGGTGCTGGATGTCGACACCGGCGGGCCGGCCCGGATCGTCGCCCGTTGGGGCCGGCACCTGCCCTTCCGCCACCGCGTCCGCGTGCCGGAAGGACCGGGATCGGGCGCTCCGCTCGGCCGCATGGCCCCGGGGACCTGGTTCCTCCTGCGGCTGACCGCCGACGAGCCGGGGTACTTCGGGGCCGTCTGGAGGACCCGGTGGATGAAGGCCCCGTGAGCCACCCGGGGAAGGGGGGCGCGCGCCGGCGGCGGATCCGGCTCCTGGTCCCCATCCTCGCGGCCCTGGCCGCGGTGCCGGCCCTGGCGCGGGCCTACGTCACGGTCTCCTCGGGGCAGATCCTGGAATTGGCGGACACCGGGGCCCAGGACGGGACCGGCTTCTGGGCCACCACCTGGACCCCGCCCTTTCCGGGCGGGCAGAACCTCCTCTACGGGGCCGGTCCCTCCCAACTCACCTACACCGGGACCTCCCACGTGGTCTTCGACCTCGACGGCACGGTCCATGACCTGCAGATCCCGGCCCCGGTGGCCCTGGCCGTGGCCTCCACGGCGGGGCCCGGCCCCAACGGCCTGGGCGACGCCATCAGCATGGCGCGCCAGGCCGGGTCGCTCGAGTACGGGGCCACCTACACCATCGACCACGACCCCCACCTGGGCACCGGGGAGGACTACGTGCGCATCCAGGCCTGGGTCGCCAACGCCCCCGCGGGCGCCCCGGCCTTGGTGGGCGCGCGCCTGCTCCTGGACACCATGGTCGGGGGCGTCGACGCCTCGCCCTTGTCCATCGACGACGGCGTGAGCGTGGTGGCGGCCAACACGCTCTATGAGGCCTCCTCGGGCACCGTGCCCTCGGATTGGTGGAGCTTCAACGCCGTGCCGGCGCCCTCCCTGACCGCCCATGGGGTGGCCTGGGGCAACGCCTACGGGCCCCCCGCGACCAGCCCCGACGCCGAGGAGTATTGCCAGTGGCCCGACGTCAGCGCCATGGGCTTTTGGGAGACCGACCCCTATCCGGGCCTGGCCTTCTCCACCCCGGCCGATGGCGGCCCCCAGGACACCGCCGTGGTGCTGTGGTACACCAACACGGGCTCGGCCGGCTATGTCGACGGCTCGGGCGTGGCCCAGGGCGACGGCTACACCGTGGCGCCGGGGCAGACCTTGGTGTTCACCACCTATCTGGGGGTCGACTCCGTGCCGTTTAGGGCCACCCCCACGCCCTACCTCAGCTTCACCGACAGCCCCACGCCCAGC
>DAIDJD010000229.1 GCA_027451505.1 candidate division FCPU426 bacterium | reverse complement strand
CAGGTGGCGTCGGCGAGGTAGTGGACCTCCCCTACGAGCGCCAGGGCCTCGATCACCGGGGTGGAGAAAAGCAGGTCCCCGACGTCGCAGAGGTTGACGATGAGCGACTTCACGCCAGCTCCCCGCGCAGCCGCGTGGTGGCGCACAAGCCCAGCCAAGCCGGCAGTCCGGAGGTGTCCGCGGGCGCGGGCACGTGGCCGAGGGCCCCCTCGGCCGCCTTCAGCCATTCCACGGCCCAGGCCCGGCCTCCGGGATGGGCTTCGAGCAGGCCATCCTGCACAGAGACCCCCCAGGCGCATCCCGACAGCCGGTCCAACAAACCGGGCTCGGGTGGCCCGAAGCGGACCCGCACCCGGGCCCGCGACCACAGCGCGGTCAGGTCGAGCCGGTCCAGCCCCAGGAGAAAGGCGTCCGCGCGCGCGTCCGCGATCCACAGGGCCGTCGCCTTTGGCAGCAGTTCCGCGGCGACCAGCGCGGGCCAGCCCAGACCCAGGCCCAGGATCAGGCACACCCCGCCCTGGCCTTCCTGCCCCAGGAATGCGGCCAAGCGGGCCTGCACTTGGCGGGCCGCCTCGGCCCGGGGATCCCGGGGCGAATGCAAGGTCGCGATGCGCCCGTCCGGAAGGCGTCTCTGGAGGGTCCAGGCGCCGGATTTGCCGAGCATGGGTTCGAGATCAGGGCTCGGTTTCGCTTTGCGCAACGCCAAATCCAAGGCCAGGGTCGGTTCGTGGCGGGAAAGGCCGAGGAGGTTGTGCGCGCGGCGGCGGTGGATCATGGACCTTCACGGAGCAGGCGCCGGGGTGACGGTGGCGCCCTAAACACAAGCAGGAATAATGCCAAACTCGGCGGCTGGAAAACCCGCTTCGGGCGGGCCCGGGACTGGACCCCAGGGGCCGGGGTTCCGGCCGGGCGGGACAAAATGGGGAAAACGCGCTCCAACCCCTAAGGAATGATCCCCAAAGCCCGCACCGCCTCGTCCAAGCGGCGCTCATAGGTGTGCTCCCGGAGCACCCGCGCCCGCGCCGCGCCGGAGATCCTGGCGCGGGCGGCGGCGTCGCCTGAGAAGCGGGCGATCTTCCCGCGGAGTTCCTCCACCGTGGAGAACGCCTCCATCTCGACGCCTTCCTCGAAGGAGCCGGCCAAGTCCCGCCGTCGGTCGCACAGTTGGAAGGCGCCGCAGGCGGCGATCTCGAAGGTCCGCGGATTGAGGTAGTCGCCCTCAGGGTCCACGCCCAGGGTCGTGGGGCTGGAATGCAGGTTCAGGTTCACGGCCGTGCGCCGGAACAGGGCGAAGCCCTGGGCCTCGTTGAGGCGTCCGGGATCGCGCACGAGGGGGGCGAGGGGGGGCGTGGCGAGACGGTCCCAGCCCTCGCCGTACAACCCTAAGGGCAGGTCCGCCAAAGCCTCGAAAAGCCGCACGCGGTTGGCGTAGGGCGCGCCGAAGAACGTCAGCGGCAGGTCCTGGATTTGCGCCGGAGCCGCGGCGCAGGCCTCGGAGGCAGCGCAGCCGCGCAGCACCGGCCAGCCGCCCCGACCCAGGTCCCGCAGCAGGCCGGTGAAGGCGCCCCCCTGCATGGGGAAGAACGCGTCCACGGCCGGCGCCAGGGCCCGCCAGTGGGGGCGAACCCGGTGGTCCTCGCAGAACCAATAGGCCGTCAGCAGGCCCCTCCGCCTTAAGGCCGCCAGGGCCCCCGGGGAAAGGGGCGCCTGGGCCAGGATCCAGACCCATTGGGCCCGGCCCGCGGCCAGGGCGGCCAGGCATTCGGTTTCCAGGGAGGCCTCCAGACGCCGCCAAGCCTGGGGATCCCCGGAGGCTTGGGCCCGGCCCACCTCGGCTTCCCTGTTGCTGGGGTCGACGCGCTCCACCTCAAAGCCCAAACGCTCCAGTGCCTCGGCGCTGCGGCGCGCGAGGTTCAGCGACCCGCCGTAGGCCGGGAACACGACCGCCACGCGCCTGAGCGGGCGTGCCACCGCCGCGGGCGCGGGCGGCGCTTCGGCGGCGGCGCGGGCGTACCCCAGGCGCAGGGCCAGGTCCAGCGAGCGCTCCAGGCAGGCGCGGGCTAGCCCGGCGACGAGGCCTTGGGCCGGGGAACCCGAGACCTGGGTCCGGGCCAGGACGCCGGCGGGCACCGCGGCGAGGGCCAGGCCCGCCTTCAGCCAGGCGTGGGGATCCTCAGCCTCGGGGGCCGGGGGCGCCCCCGAGCGTGGATCCAGACCCGCCCGCTTCAGCGCGGCCCAACAACGCCCCCTCAGGCGCGCCCGCTCCAAAACCTCCTCGGGGCCGGGAAGACGGCTTTGGAAGAGCCATCGTTCCGGGACGGCCGGGACGGCGGGCAGGCAGGCGGCCAGCGCCGCGACCCAGGGGCCCTCGGGCCCCACCGCCCGCAGGCCGCGCCGAAGGGCCTCGGCCAGCAGCGCCGAGGGACCGGCCAACCCTTGCCACGGCGCCGGACCCGGGCGCCGCTCCGGGCCGAAGGGCGGCAGGCGGGCCTCCCAAAGCCAGGCCTGGATGGGATCCAGGATGAGGTCCGGATGGGGGTCGCTGGGGGCCCACAGCGGTGCCGCCTCCGCGGCGGACCCTAGGGCCTCCAGGCCTCCGGGTTTGGCTTCCTGATCCGGGCCCAGGAGAAGGGCCGACCCGGTCCCCGACTCCAAGGCCGCCAGAAGGGCCTCCGGATCCCCGGTTTCGGAGATCCTGAAAACCCTCACGCGAAAAGTTCCTTGGCCAGCCCCGCGGCTTGGGCGCTGACTTCGGCCACGGCGGCCTGCATGGGTTCCAGGTCCCCGGCGTCGAAGCCCAGGGCGAACCAGGCGCGTTCGTCGAAGCCCTCCACGGCGCCCTCAAAGGAGCCCTCGTCCCCTTGCTGGGCGTGGCACAGCATGGCCGCGACGTGGAGCACGCGCGCGGCGTTGCGGTGCTCCTCGGGGGCGGTCTCCGGCTCGTGGTGGTGCCGGGCGGCGGAGCGCACCTCCACGGGGAAATCCCAGCGTTCCAGGAGGGCGGCGGCGCTTTCGGCGTGGTCGAAGCCCAGGGTCCTGCGTTCGGCCTCGAACAACGGCAGTCCCTCGGCGCGTCCCAACTCGCGGGCGGCCCGGAAGTCGTCCCCGCGGAAGTACGCGTGCAGGAAGATGCCCAGGTGGTGCAGCAGCCCGCAGACGTACATCCCCTCGTCGTCGACGCCGCCGCCGGAGAGCGCGGGCGCGGCGAGGGCGAGGCGGCGGGCGGCCAAGCCGGAGGCGATGCAGTGGCGCCAGTACGCCGCCAGGTCGAAGCCGGAACGCTCCGGGAAGGCGCCGATGACCGCCGAAGTGAGGACCACGTTGCGGACCTCGCGCAGGCCGATGCGGATGAGGGCTTGGTCCAGGGCCAGGGTGCTGGCGGAACCGTAGTAGCTGGAATTGGCGACCCGCATCACCTTGGCGGCCAGAAGGGGGTCCCGGGCCATGACCCGCACCACGCGCCGGACGTCCGTGGATTCCGCCTCCAAGGTCCGCAGCAACTCCACGGTGGCGGGCCCCAGCACCGGGAGTTCCCCGATGCCCCGGACGAATTCGACCGCGTTCCGGGTGGGGCTGTCGGCGGCGGGGGTCATGCCCTGGCCCCGGCGCCCACGGGCCCCAGGGAGGCGAAGAAGGCGCAACCCCGGGCCACATCCTCGAGGGCCCCCAGGGGCGTGGCGCCGTGCTCGTCCCGGGCGCTCAGGAGCTGGGCCCGGAACCAGTCGGGGGGGTCGCCCCGCAGGGTCAGGTCGGCCGCGTGGGCGCCCGGGATGAGGCTGCGGCCCAGGGCCGAGAAGCCTTCCCGGACGACTCGGGGAAGGGCCACGGCGGGTCGCTCCCCGCCCAGGGCCCAAGCCCGCGCCAGGGCGGCCAGGGCTCCCGCCTCGGGATCGGAGTCCCGCGGGCCGTCGAGGGACTTGAGGCTGTAGCCCCCGGGGCCCAGTTCGGTTTCCAGGGCGCGCACCCGGCGCCCGCCCAGGGCCGCTGCGTCCCCCCTGCTGAGGAGCAGGTCCAGGGCGCCGACGGCGAGTTCCGGATGCAGGCGCTCCCAGCATTCGCTGAGCCCGTCGCGGGGGGCCTGGCATTGATCCTCGCAGCCGCAGGGCCGCCCGCGGCGGTCGGCCCACAGAACCCGATGGCCGCCGCCCCAGGGGCCGGTCTCCTGGGGGTTGGCCGGCCCGGGGTAGAGCCCCAGGACGGGGGTCCCCACGGCGGCGGCCAGGTGCAGGGTGAAGGTGTCGACCGAGGCCACGGCGCCCAGGTTGGCCACCACCCCGGCCAGCGCCGGCAGGTCCAGGGTGCCGCAGAGGTCCACGCAGCGCCTGCGCTGCGCGGGCACAAGGCATTGCAGCAGGGGCTGGAAGGCCTCGGCCTCCGCGGCCGTGCCCAGGAGGAAGAGGCTGCCCCCGAGCTGGCCGAGGAACTCCCGGCCGAAGGTGCGCAGCCAGGCCCCCGGGGGCCGGCGCAGGCCCTTGCTGGCGCCGCCCTGGATCCCCACCCAGGGCCGGCGCAGGGCCATCCAGGCGTCCCCGTTCCCGGCGGCGCGCCGGATCACCTCGAGGCCCCGCAGGCGCTCGACCACCAGGCCGGGGGGCAGCAGCTCCGCCCGCAGGCCCAGGCTTTCGGCGGTGAGCCGCGCGAAGATCTCGCTGAGGTGGAAGGGCTGCCAGGCGCGCGCCGCCGGAAGCGCGAAAAGGATGCGGGCCCAGCGCTGGCCCACGCTTCGGGAACCCCCGGCGCTGAAGCGCCTTCCCCCCCCGGAGGCGGAGTCGCCCCCGGCCAGGGATCCCAGAAGGGCCGCGGAAGGGTTGCCCATCAGGTTGACCACATGGGTGAATTTCTCGGCGCGGAGCCGCTCGGCGAGGTCCAGGACCTCCTCGGCCTGGGCGAAGGCGCCCCGGCCCGAGGCCGGAAGCAGGCGCGCGCGCGGGAAGGCGTGGACCCGGTCCAGGTCCGGGCACAATCCGGCCAGGGCGACGCAGGAATCGTCGGTGAGCAGGTGCAGGCGCGCATCGGAAAGGCCGCGGCGGGCCAGGGCGAAGGCCGGGAAGGCCTGAAGCACGTCCCCCAGGCGGTGGGTGAGGATGAACAGGACCTTGGCGTCGGGCGCGGGAAGGGGGTCATTCATAATGGTGCACCCGATCCAGGAGAAGTAAGGCGAGTTCCCCGTCCCCATAGGGCGGTCCGTCACGCAGGACGGATCGTGCGGCTTCGCGCACGCGGGCCACCCCCTCGGCCCCGGGGACCGCGTCCAAACGCGCCCTTAGGGCCGGAAGGCGGCAGGCTACGCGCCGGCGGGCGGCCTGATCCTCGAGGATCGCTTCCCAGGCCATGTATTCCTGCCGGTGCAGGGCGTAGGACGCCGGATGGCGGGCCACCAGAACCTCGGCGGTGTCGGGGAGGCCTTCAAGGGTCTTCAACGCGTCCAGGTCCTTCGGACCCAGAAGGCGTGATCCCGGCAGCCCCAGGAACAGACCCAAATCCGTGCGTTCCTTGCACACCGACGCGATGGCTTCGTCCATTTCGACCGCCCAAACCGTGGGCGGCTTCGGCATGCTGCGTACGCGGTGTGAAAGGGCCAAAATATGGTAACCAAGGGCTGTTCCCAGGACAACCAAAAAAGAAGTGCCGTCCTTGATGGGCAAGGATTCGGAGAAACGGCAGGCTTCTTCCCACGGATCATGCAGGCTGTGGAGGGTGGCGAAGCCCCCGTGGTCGCGCTGCACCCGCAGGCTGTCCAGCCCGGTGGGCGTGGGGACCAGGCTGAGGCGTTCGCTCGCGTCCACGGCTAACGGCCGAGAACGCCCCGCCTCCAGCCGTCGGCGAGGTTGCCGAGAACCTTCTGCAGGTCCTCCACCGGCGGGAAGCTTCGATGGATGTCGGATTGCACCAGCGTCTGGATGGCCCATAGGTACAGGGACCGGAGGTTTCCGGCCATCTCCTGGACCTCCGGGGCCACGGCGGCCCGCGGGGACACCACGCATTCCAGGAGCGCCGTGACGGCCTGCTGCGCCGCCATCAGATGGGGCCGAAGTTCCTCCCAGGGCGCCTGGGGGCCGAGTTCCCGGATGCACTCCAAGCGGGTCAGGGCCAAGTCGTAGACGAAAAGGGTCAGTTCCGGGCCGCTCATGCTCATGACCGAGGCCCTCAGATGGCGTTCGGCCACCGCCGCGCTCATGGCCTGGCCTCCGCGACCGCTTGCGCCCCCGCGGCGCGGCGCAGCGCGGCCTCCCGGGCCTCCCCGATCCGGTCGCGGCACAGGCGCAGGGCCGGCGCCCACTCGTAGCGCAGGCTGTCGTTGACCAGGACCCAGTCCCGCTGCGCCAGGGCCTCGCTGGTCCCCTCCAGCAGCGGCCGGAAGCGCTCCAAGTCCGGGGTCCAGCCCTGCCCGGCCGGGGTGTCGGTCAAGGCGTCCAGGGGCAGCAAAAGCCGGAAAAAGGCGTCCAGGCCGCGGCACAAGGCCCCGAAGGCGTCCATGCCCTCGCGGACGCGCCCGAGCAGAAGGGATTCGCAGGCCGACTCCACCGAATCCCGCAGCGAGTCGAGGCAGCGCGCCGCGTCGCCGTAGGCCCGCTCCACCGCCGCCTCCAGTCCGGTGGCCTCCAACTCCACCGAGGCGTGCTCGCCCGTCAGGGTGGCCAGGGCGTCGAGGGGCACTTCCCGCCCGTCCAGGCGCAGCCGCGTCGGCACCAGGCGCATGCTCCGCACCCGACGCCTCAGGGCCTCCGCGGCGTCGGGCGCGCCCTCGGCCGGGACGCTTTCTCCGTTCAACAGCACGCTCATGGGATCCTCCTCGCCCGTCCTTGAAGGCGGGCGCCTCAAAGGGGTCAGGGGGCCGCGGCGGCCAGGGTCGTGAGCGTGCCCTGGATCTGCTGCCCCTGCTGCTGCATCGTGCCCAGGGTCGCCTCGAGCTGGGCGTATTCCGTCTGCAAGGATTTCTGCTGGTACAGCAGGTTGGCCTGCATGGCCGAGATCTGCTGGGAAAGGCTGTTCTGGTCCGCGGTCAGGCCGTTGATTTGGGCCGTGAACGAGCCCGTGGTCGGGTTGATGAGCCCCTGGAGGGCGTTGTAGGCGGTCTGGCCCAGCCCGGTGGAGGGGTCGGAGATGAGCTTGTTGACCGATGCCGGATCGGTCTGGAAGGCGGACTCGAAGGTGGTCTGGTTGAAGTTCAGGGTGGGGGGCTGCTGGCCACCGTTGCTGCTGGTGAGGGTGAGACCGGCCTGGCTGAGCTGGCTTAAGGCCTGGCCCGGCGCCGACACCGTGGCCACCAGGTTGACCAACTGGTCGAGGGTCTGCTGCAGCAGGGGGTTGCCGATGAAATCGCCCTGGATGCTCGGGTTGGCGTTGGCCTGCTGGGTCGTGGGCGTCCCGGTCAGGGGGGCGGTCTGCTGCGGGGTCTGGTCCAGGTAGCCGTAGATCGCCGACACCGCCGAGTTGTAGGCGCTGACGAAGGTCTGCACGGCCGTGGCCGCGTCCGAGGCCGAGGCGCCCACGCCGATGGTGGCCACCCCGGTGCCCGTGAAGCTGACGGTGCCCCCCGGCAGAAGGGACGTGCTGGTGTTCCCGTCTATGTTCTGGGTGGCCCCGCCGTTGACCTGGACCTGGGCGTCTGCGCCGGCGGTGACGCCGGAGTTGGAGAGGTTGAAGGCCGCCAGGAGGTTGCTGCTGTCGCCGGAAGCGCCCAGGCTGAGCTGGGCGGTGGACCCGTCCGCGGTGCTGCGCATCGAGATGGTGCCCGCGGCCTGGTCGAAGTAGGCCTGCACCCCGGCGGAGCTGGAGTTCACGGCCTGGAGGACCTCGTTGAGGCTCTGGGTCGTTGGGTTGACCTCGAAGGTCACGCCGTTGATGGTGAACGTCCCGGCCGTGACCGGAGTGTTCAGGAAGGAGGCTTGGCTGGCCAGGGTCGCGGTGGGGTCGAAGCCGGTCGCGTTGGCCCCGGTGGTGGTCCCCGCGGTGAGGTTGAGCGCCTCCAGAAGGTTGCCGGAGCTTTCCCCCACGCTCAAGGAGGCCGACGATCCCGTGCCGCTGCCGGTGAGGGTCACCGTGCCGGCCGAGGAGTTGTAGGTGGCCGTGACCCCGGCCGAGGAGCTGTTGATGAGCCCCAGGATGTCGTTGAGGCTTTGGGAGGAGTTCCAGGCGATGGCCACGCCGTTGAGGGTCAGGCTGCCGCTGGAGGCCAGCGGCGCCGCGAGCGACTGGCTGGAGAGGCTGGAAGTGGGGCTGAAGGTGGAGGGGCTCTGCTCGAAGTTCGAGGTGCTGGTGTCCTGGGGCGAGGTGGCGGCGGTGGCGCTGCCGTTGTAGGCCGTGGCGGAGCTGGACCCCGAGGCCGGGGTGGCCAAGGCCAGCACGTCCAAGGCGGCGCTGGCCGGCAGGGCTCCTGCGGAGGCCGACACCGTGGCCACGGAGTTGTCGCTGCTGGTGCCCACCACCGTGTCCAGGGCCTGGCCGCCGATCTGGCTCAGGGCCAGGGCCGCGCTCTGCAGCGAGCTCAGGTTCCCCTGCAGGGAGGTGTAGACCTGCTGCTCCTGGGAGGCCACGCTTTTCTGCCCCTCGAGGGCCACCAGGGGTTGGGACTCCACGGAGATCATTTCGTTGATGATGTTGTTCCAGTTGATTCCGGTCACCACCCCGGTGGTGGCCGCCAACGGCGAAATCCCCATGGCGCCGCTCCTTCCCCGCGAGATCCCCGGCGTCCCGGGAAACGGGGCCCCCGGCCGCCCGCCCCTTCAAAAGCGGGGCTGGAGGCCGGGGGTTCCCTCATGCCGTCGTGCTAACCCCTCACCCGATCAGCTTGAGCAGGACGGAGGGCGCCTGGTTGGCCTGTGCCAGCATGGCGGTTCCGGACTGCTGCAGGATCTGGAGCTGGGTGTACTGGCTCATGGCCGAGGCCATGTTCACGTCCTGGATGGTGCCCCGGCTGGCCGTGGTGTTCTGGACCTCGTTGCCCAGGTTGGAGATGGTGTAGTTCAGGCGGTCCATCAGGGCCCCGATCTGGCCCGTCTCGGTCGCCACGGTGGAGATGGCCGAGTTGATCAGCTGGATGGCGCTGGAGGCGTTCCCCCCGGTGGCGTAGTCGTTCACGTTCAGCCCCGACAGGCCCAGGGACGAGGAGCTCACCCCGGTCAGGCTGAAGAGGATCTGGTTCGCCGTGCTGACGTTGGCCGAGTCGTTGGAGACCTGCAGCACCTCGCCGCCGGTGAAGCTGCCCACCCCGGTGTAGCTTCCGTCGAGCAGGTTGAGCCCGTTGAAGTTCACGGTGGAGGCGATGCGGTCGAGCTCCGCCGTGAGCTGGGTGACCTGGCTCTGGATCAGGGCCTCGTCGGAGCTGCTCTGGGTGGCGGTGTTGGCCGCGGTCACGGCCAGGGTGTTGAGGGTCTGCAGGATGTTGCTCACCGTGCTCAGCGCGCCCGCCGCGGTCTGCAGGACCGACAGGCCGTTCTGGGCGTTCTGCTGGGCCGCGTTGAGCCCGTTGATCTGCGCGGTCATCGTCTGGACGATGGCCTCGCCCGAGGGGTTGTCGCCGGGGCTGTTGATGCTATAGCCCGTCGACAGCTGCTCGATGTCGTTGTTCATCTGGGTGGTCGTGTTGCTCAGCGCGCTGAGGCTTCCCAACGCGGCTGTGTTCGTGTTGACGCTGAATTCCAACATGGCGGATCCCTCCGGGACCACGGGCCGGCTTCCCTGCCGGTCCCTACTTCGGAGGCCTGGTACCGGGCCTCCCGGCGGTCGGGGCTTCGGCTTCCCCTAGCTTACCATTCGGAAGCCGAAGCCGCGAACTTTAGCCGCCTTTCGCGCGGGGCGGCCCCGCCGGCGGTTCAAGCGTGTGCCACGGCCTCAGCCGATGAGCTTGAGCACGATAGAGGGCTCCTGGGCGGCCTGGGCCAGCATGGCGGTCCCGGACTGCTGCAGGATCTGCAGCTGGGTGTACTGGCTCATCTCCGCGGCCATGTTCACGTCCTGGATGGTGCCCCGGCTGGCCGTGGAATTCTGCACCTCGTCGCCGATGTTGGTGACGGTGTAGTTCAGGCGGTCCATCAGGGCGCCGATCTGGCCGGTTTCGGTGGCCACCGAGGCGATGGCCGAATTGATCAGTTGGATGGCGCTGGAGGCGTTTCCGCCGGCGAAGTCGTTGACGTTGAGCCCGGACAGGCCCAGGGCCGAGGAGCTCAACCCGGTCAGGCTGAAGGTGATCTGGTTCGGGTCCGCGGCCCCGCCGCCCTGGGAGGCGTTGGAGACCTGCAGCACCTCCCCGGTGTAGCTGCCGTCGAAGAGGTTCATGCCGTTGAAGTTCACGGTCGAGGCGATGCGGTCGAGCTCGGCGACGAGCTGGCCGACCTGGCTTTGGATCAGGGCGGTGTCCGTGCTGCCCTCGGTGGCGGTGTTGGCCGCGGTCACGGCCAGGGTGTTGAGGGTCTGCAGGATGTTGCTCACCGTGCTCAGGGTGCCGCCGGCGGTCTGCAACACGGACAGGCCGTTCTGGGCGTTCTGCTGGGCCGCGTTGAGGCCGTTGATTTGGGCCGTCATGGTCTGGACGATGGCCTCGCCCGAGGGATTGTCCCCGGGGCTGTTGATGCTGTAGCCCGTCGAGAGGTCCTCAATGGCCGTGTTCATCTGGGTGGTC
>DAIDJD010000228.1 GCA_027451505.1 candidate division FCPU426 bacterium | reverse complement strand
GGCCTGGCCGGCCTTGGAGAGCCACGCCGCGAAGCCCCTGGCAGAAGGGCCCAGGTCGCCCTGGCCGGGTGGGCCGGGAAGGCTGGTGAGGTGGAGCAACACGCCGCTGGAACGGCGCGAGAGATCCAAGGACATATCGATGTCGGGGCGCCGGGGATCGAACCCGGGACCCCCTGCTCCCAAAGCAGGTGCGCTACCGCTGCGCCACGCCCCGTCCCTTGTGGTCTGGCCTGGGTAATCCCCAAGAATAAGTAGTTTGTCAGGATTCCGCCAGTTAAAACTCCATGCAATCTAGGCCTTTTCCCATCCCGAAGCGGACGGACTGGCCCAGGCACCGCCGACCCTGTCCGTAGCCCGGACCGCGGTAAGGAACTTTTCCGAGAATTCGATGGCGCGCCGGGCACAATCTGGGGCATAATAGTTCCGTTTTCTGGTCGCCCGGCCGGAGGTCGGACCTGGGTTGCATGACTGGAAGTTCGAAAGGCAAGGAGGAAATTGTGGCTGATGTCAAAGGCCGCGTGAAGTGGTTCAACGAGAAGAAGGGCTTCGGGTTCCTGGAGCAGCCGGGCGGCGCCGACGTGTTCGTGCACTTCTCCGCCATCAACATGCAGGGGTTCAAGACCCTGCGTGAGGGGCAGGAAGTGGTGTTCGAGGTGGAGCAGGGAGCCAAGGGTCCTCAGGCGGCCAACGTCCGCGGGGCCTAGTCCACACGAACCGAAAGACACGCGCAACGGAAGGAGGGAGGGCCCCCGGGCCCTCCCTCCCTTATTTTCCGGGCCCCCGGGGCCGCCTTCCCGGACGGGCCGGGACACAATAGCTTACGCTTTGGCGTCTTGCGCCGAGCCTGGGCCCAGGCACAATACCCACTGGCGCGGCCCCCTCCCTCCCGCGCCCCACGCGGAGGAACCTCCCGGATGCCACGCACCCCCACCGCCGCCGCGCTGCTCCTTCTGGCGGCGTGCGCCCCGAGCTTGGGCGCGGCCACTCTTGACGACTGCTTCCGCCAGGCCCTGCGCCAAAGCGAGACCCTGGCCGAGGACCACGAGGCCATCCTCCAGGCGCGGGAGCAGTACCACCAGGCCATCGCCGCGGTGCTGCCGAACCTGAGCCTGAACTACTCCTACACCCGCCAGGACGACCACGCCTACACACCCATCCTGAGGGAATTCAACCCGGCGCAGCAGAACGTGGCCACCGTGACCCTGACCCAACCCCTGTTCCAGGGCTTCGCCGAGTACGCGGCGCTGCGCGAGGTCAAGGACGCCGTGGTCGAATCCAAGGACGCCCACCGGTGGGCCGCCATGCAGATCTACCAGGAGGTGGCCCAGGAGTTCTTCACGGTGCTGTCCCTCCAGGCGAGCCGCGAACTCCTCCGCGAACAGGTCGCCGACGACGACCGCGAATTGGCCGAGGAGCGGGTCTTCCAGTCCATCGGGAGGGCCCGGGATTCGGACGTCGAAACCGTGGAATCGAACCGTTCCCTGCTGCTGGCGGCGGGCAGCCAAGTGGACGAGCAGGTCGCCGTGGAGCGGGAGGTGCTGGCCTTCATGACCGGGGCCTCCCCGGATGAGGATTTGGAGGATTCCTCCACCCCCCCCGCCTCGGCCGGGAGCCTCCCGGACTTGGCCAAGGGCCTCGACCGCAGGCCGGACGTGCACGCGGCCCTCGACCAGGACCGCGTCGCCGCGGAGTTGGTGCGCATCGCCCACGGCTCCCATTGGCCGGTGGTGGACCTCATCGCCCACTACTACCCCAACTCGGTCTTGAACCAGTCCTACAGCATCCAGCGGGGCGGCATCAGTTCGACCATCAACTGGGACGCCACGGTCAGCGCCACCCTGCCGCTGTTCGAGGGCGGCGCGCTGCTGTCGAAGGACCGCCAGGCGGCCTCGGTGAAGCGCCAGGCCGACCTGAACCTGGAGCTGACGCGGCGCCAGGCCCTCAGCAACCTGCGCACGGCCCACGCCACCCTGGCGGGGGACCTGGACCAGATCCGGGCCTACTCCCAGGCCTACCGCGACGCCGCCAAGGCCTACCGCAGCATCGATGGGGACTACCGCAACGGGCTCGACACCATCCAGGACGTGATGCTGGACCTGAACGCGGCCTGGGCGGCCAAGCAGGAGCTCGAGACCGCCGAGTTCACGGCGCGCGACGACTACGAACAACTGCAGGTCCTGGCCGGGAACCGCCTGGATCTGTATCCGGACCCGGACCGCAAGGACTGAACGGCCCGCGCGGCCTCAGGCGCAGGAGTCCGGGCGCCAATGGAAGAACCTCCGGTGCGCCCGCTCGTACAGGAGGTTCCCGGCCAGGATGCCCGCCACGGTGGCCAGGGCCACCCAGTGCCCCTCCCCGATCTGCACCAGGGCCGGCCCCGGGCAGGTCCCGGTGACGGCCCAGCCCACCCCGAACAGCGCGGCGCCGGGCAGGGTGCCGGGGGTCAGGCGGCGCCGGGCCCAGGGCAGGCCCCGAGCGCCCCGGCGGGTTTTGAGCAGCGCGAACAGCGGCAGGGCCACGGCGATGGCCCCGCCGATGACCTCGTAGAGCTGGGGGCTGCGCAAAAGGAACATCGCCCGGATCACGTCGAAACGGGTGGCCCCGCAACGGCTGAGCACGAAGCCGAAACCCAGGCCCCAGCCCAAAAAGGGAAGGTGCGCGCGCAGCCTCACGGCAGCAGGGCCCTCCAGGCGAAGGTGACGGCCATGCCCACGGCGAAGAACACCGCGGTGGCCAGCAGGCTGGGCCACTGGCGCTGGCTGATCCCGAAGATGGCGTGGCCGCTGGTGCATCCCCCGGACATGCGGGTCCCGAATCCCACCAAAATCCCGCCCCCGAACAGGGCCAGGGCGTCGGTCCAGGGGCCCCCGCCGGGGAAGGCGCCCGCCATCCCCGGAAGCAGGAACCCGCCCGTCCCCTCGGCGCCCAGGCCCCGGCACAGCAGGCCGGCGCAACCCAGGCCCGCCAGCCACCAGAGCCGCCACCGCGGGGCCGGGTCGCGCGGGTCATAGGGGAGCTTCAGGGGATCGTCCGGATGGGCCAAGTCCAGCCCGTCCCCGCCCCGGACGGCCTCGATCGCCGCGGGGAAGGAACTGCTGGCCCCCAGGGGCCGCCGGGCGAACCGGAAGAACGCCACGGCGTAGAGGCCGATCAGCGGCCCGGCCACCCAACCCGGCCATTGCCTCACGAACACGGTCTGGACCATCTCCTCGAACACGGCTTCCCTCCTCCACGTAAGGGCCTTCGTCCCCGGCAGGGCGCGCCCCGCCGGGGACGCTCCAGCGGAGGAGCGGCGCAAACCAAGGATTTCAGGATACACTCGGATTAAAAATTTTCAATAATAATCTGATTTTTTTAATAAGATATTTTTAAAGATAAGTCTAATATTACGCCGGCCTCCGAACCACCCCGAAACGCGCCGGGGCCGCCCCGAAGGGCGGCCCCGGCCTTTATTCCGAACACCCAGCCCTTCGGGTCCGGCTAATGCCGCACGAGGGTGGCCCCGTTGACGAAGGCCTTGGAGCCCAGGGCCAGCAGCAGCTTCGTCTTGGTCATGGCCACCATGCTCTCGGCCGTGACGCTGTCCTTCAGCGCCTGCTGCAGGTCGGCCAGGGGGCCCAGGAAGTGCAGGTAGCGGTAGCG
>DAIDJD010000227.1 GCA_027451505.1 candidate division FCPU426 bacterium | reverse complement strand
GCGCCGCGACGGTCGGATGGAGGAATACCGCGCCGGCATCGTGGTGGTCTCCTGCGGGGCCGCCAACACCGCCCGCCTGCTGCTGATGTCGGCCAACGACCGCCACCCGGCGGGGCTGGCCAACGGCTCGGGCCTGGTGGGCCGCCACTACATGTTCCACAACGCCCTGGCCCTGGTGGCCCTGTCCCGGCGCGAGAACCCCACGCGCTTCCAGAAGACGCTCTCGGTGAACGACTTCTACTTCGGGGCCCCCGACTACCCCCATCCCCTGGGCAACATCCAGATGATCGGGAAGTCCAAGGGGCCCATGTTCCGCGACGACGCGCCCTCCTTCGCCCCGGGCTTCACCCTCGAGGCGATGGCGCGCCACGCCGTCGATTTTTGGCTCACCGGGGAGGACCTGGGCACGCCCGAGAACCGGGTCACGCTCGACGCCCAGGGCCGCATCGTCCTGAGCTATGAGCCCAACAACCAGGAGCCCCTGAAGCGCCTGCGCGCCAAGCTCGAATCCCTCCTGGAGGGCCTGGACCTGCACCCCCACCTCATCCCCAACACCCTCTACCTGGGCAAGACCATCCCCTTGGCCGGGGTCGGGCACCAAGCCGGCACCTGCCGTTTCGGGACCGATCCCCGGACCTCGGTCCTGGACCCCCTCTGCCGGGCCCACGAGGTCGACAACCTTTACGTCGTGGACACCAGCTTCTTCCCCAGCATCGGCGCGGTGAACCCCTCGCTGACGGCCATGGCCAACGCCCTGCGCGTGGGCGAGCACCTGATCCGGCGGCTGGGATAGCCCCGGGCGTGTCCCGCTCCGGACCGGTCGCCGCCGTCTACGGCGCGGGGGTGCTCCAGGGCCTGGCCCTGGTCATCTTCCCCGCGGCCGCACCGATCTTCCTGGCCCCCTCCGGATTCGGGCTGGGTCCGGCGCGCTACGGCGCGCTGTTCGTGCCGCAGGCGGCGGCGGCCCTGGGCTGCGCCCTTCTGGGGGCGGCCTGGGCGGACCGCCTGGGTCCGCGGCGCCTCCTGTCCGCCGGACTGGCGGCCGACTTCCTGGCCATGGCGCTGCTGGTGGGCGCCCGCTTCGCCCCGGTCGGGACGCCCTATCCCCTGCTGCTGGGGGCCACCGGCTGCCTGGGCGTGGGTTTTGGACTGGCGGTGCCAGCGCTCAACACCCTGGCCGCCGGGTTGCATCCCCGCTCCGCCGACCGGGCCGTATTGGTCCTCAACGCCCTTCTGGGGCTGGGTACGGCGCTGGCCCCCCTTCTGGTCGCGGCCTTCACGCGGGCGGGAGCTTGGTGGGGGCTGCCCGCCCTCACCGCGGCGGCGCTGCTGGGCCTGCTGCCTTTCGCCGCCACGCGGGCCTTCCCCGGAGCGGCCGGGCCGACGGGGCTTCCAGGGGTGCCTCGTCCCTTTCCCCGAGGCCGCTACGCCCTCTACGCGGCCTTCGCCCTGCTCTACGGGTTGTGCGAGACCCTGGACGGGACCTGGGCCGTGCCGTATCTGGGGAGCCTGGGCGTGGCGGCCGGGGCGGCGGCCATGGGGCTGGCCGCCTTCTGGGGAATGGTGACCTTGGGGCGGATCGGGTTCGCGGCCCTGGGGCCCCGCTTCCCCCCGGCGCGGGCGCTGGGGGTGCTTCCCGCGGCGGCGGCGGCGTTGTTCCTGGCCGCCGCCGCGCTGCCCCGGGGCGGGGCCGCGGTGGGGATCGCGTGCTTCGCCCTCGCGGGGCTGGCGCTGTCGTCCCTCCTGCCCTTGGCGCTGAGCCTGGTCCACGGCGAGGTGGCCTCCGCGGGCGCCGTGGCCGGCCTGATCGCCTGCTACCAGGCCGGTTGCGGCGCGGCCGCCTTTGGGGTGGCCCCCCTGCGTTCGGCCACGGGCCTCGGGCTCGGCGCGCTCTACGCCCTCACGGCCCCGGCGGCCCTGGGCCTGTTCCTGCTGGGCCGGGCCATGGTCCGGGGCCCGCTCGGCGGCGGACCCGCGGCCGAGCCGGTCACAGCGAATCCGTCCAGGTGACCCGCAGGCTCAGCGGCTCGGTGGGGTGGGCCATCACGGCCTCGTGGGCCAGGCCGTTGTCCACCCCCGGCTGGGCGTAGGCGTAGTAGTAGCTGATGTCGGGCACGTTTTCGTTGAGCAGGTTGAACAGGGCCAGGGTGATGGATTGCCCGGCCCACAGGTGCCGGATCACCTGCAGGCTGACCAGCACGCTGGGCGGCGAGCGCACGGCGTCGTCCGGCGTCAGGGCCCGGCTGCCGAAATAGCGGACCCGCGTGTCCACGGACCAGCCGTCCACCTCATCCATGCCCAGCGTCATCGTCCCCACTTGGCCGACGGCCTCAGGGACCCAGTATCCCGGGTGCAGCGGGTCGTCCACGGTGTCCAGGCCCAGGAAGCGCGCCTGGGACACGGCCCCGTCCAGGTCCAGGTAGAAGGGCTGGATGCGCATCGTGTTCGACCACTCCAACCCTTGGCGCACCGAGGGCCCGTTGGGGGTGCTCTGGGCCGTGTCGCCGTCGAAGGTCATCTCCGAGGCCATGTCCATGCGCCACGCCGCGAAGGTGGTCTCGTAGGCGTCGCCGTCGGCGTAGCGGGCCCCGGCCTCCTCGCTGTCGGCCTGGACCATGGGCTGGACCCCGGGGCGCAGTTCCCGGGCGTCGTTGGTGTGGAAGCCCTGGCCGAAGTTGAGGTAGAACTCCGCGGGCCAGCCGTCCGGCCGCAGGATGAGCGCGGCCTTGGGTTCCGGGAGCGTGGCCGCGTAGGTGCTCGTGGTGCCCACCCCCGCGCCCTCCACGAACGCCGAAAGCGGGGCCAACTCGGCGTTGGGGCCCGCGGGGCCCGTCGCCGTCGTCAGGTTCACCCCGTCCTGGACCGCGGGGGTCTGGTTGGCCACCCGGGTGACCAAGGAATCCTCGCGGAATCCCAGCACGGTCCGCAGCCAGGGGGTCCAGTCCGTGCGGTTGTACAGGTAGGGCGCGGCGTCCAGGTCCAGCACGCGGTTGAGGGAATCCGTCTCGTAGACCAGGCGGTCCTGGGTGTTGTACAGGCCCACCAGGATGTCCTCCCCGTGCAGGTCCAGGCCCACCTCGTTTTCGGTGGGGATGCGCCCGAGGGCCGCGTGGAACTTGCGCTTGAGCGTCGTCCCGGCCCGGATCCGGTCGTCCGTCTGCTGGAACTGGTTCCCGCCCGTGGCCCCGGGGTTGGCGAACTGGTCCTGGGCCAGGCCCTCCGCAAGTTGGGTGCCCGAGGATTGGTAGGGAAGGTAGAAGGTGAAGTCGTTCCACAGGTCCAGGTGGGAATACCCCAGGTAGGCCAGGACGTCGGTCTCTCCGTGCGCGGTGCGCCCGGTCCAGTTGCCCCAGAGAAAGTCCCGCACCCGGTCCCCGCCGTCGCTGGGACTGAGGGAGCCGTACTCGTTCAGGGCGCCCTGGGCCACGGCGTCCTGGGGCGTTTGGTTGGTGGCGTTCCAGGACGCTTGGTAGGCCGAAAAGCACACGCTGAGGTGGTCGTCGGCCGGGCCCCGGCTGTAGCTCACGTAGCCGTTGTACTTCTTGTAGTCCTCGTGCACCCGCCAGGGCCCGTCATAGGACGCCACCTCCAGCGCGTAGACCTCGTCGCCGCCCCACAGCGCCATGGGATAGGCGGCCAGGGCCCGCTGGTACCCGAAGCTGCCCATGGTGAGCTCGGCGATGTAGCGCGGCAGCACGTCCTCGTAGGTGAAATTGGCCGAGCCCGCGGTGGCGAAGTCGCCGTACTCCACGTCGAAGGGGCCCTTGGTGTAGCTCACACTCCGGATCAGCTCGGGGATCACGAAATTCAGGTCGCTGTAGCCCTCGCCGTGGGCGTTGGTGGGTTGGTTGATGGGGATGCCGTCCATGTTGAAGGAAAAGTCGGTCCCGTGGTCCAGGTTGAAGCCCCGGGTGAAGTATTGGTTGGCCTTGCCATCGCCGGAATGCTGGGTGACGAGCAGCCCGGGGACCGCCTCCAGCACCTCGCCGGGGCGCAGCAGGGGGCGTTCGGCGATGTCCTTTTGCCCCACCCTCCCCGAGGCCGCGGAGTCGGCCAGGCCCACCAGGTTCGCGGCCCGGCCCTTGATCGTGATGACGTTCATCTGCACCGGCGACAGCAGCGTCCCCGAGGTGCCCGAGGTGGGGGAGGCGGCCTGGGGCACGATGCCGAAATACAGGTCGGTCCCGGCCGGGAACACGGGCGGGTCGGCCCGGGCGGCCGCCTCAAGGACGCAGGCGCCGGCGAGGGCCAGGACGCGGAGGGGCATCAAGGACTTCATCGATTCTTTGACTCGCGAGGGGAGGGAGGTCGCGGACCCGAATCCAAAGGAAGCGCCGACACTATAGCCCCTGGCCGGGGCCGGCCACTATGCGCTGGGCCGCCATAATAGGAATGAAATTTTGCGGTCTTCGGGTTTCGCGTTCCGGGACGCACCAGAAATAAGTCAAATGCCGATCCGATCGAATCCACGAATCGCGGGAGTACATTACACTTCTTGAAGGCACCTGCAGCGCCGCCCGCCCGTGGGGGTGCGGGACGTTCCGGGGCAGGTCCATGGCGGGGGGGTTCCTTGGGGACGAAGGTCGCGTGCCGGTCGCGCAAGGCGTGGATCCGGGCGGCGGTGGGGGCCGCGGCCGGGTTGTGCGCCCTTTGGTCCGGGGCGCTGGCCGCCCAGGACAAGACGTATTGCCTCTCCATCGACTATTCCAAGGTCCCCACGCTGGTCAACCACCACATCCTGACCGTCAACGTCAACGTCGGCTCCTGCGCCTCGGTCTCGGTGACGGCCGACGGCGTGGCCATTCCCGCCGGATACAACGCCTCCACCCAGGTGGCCAGCTTCAGCACCAGCGCCACGGCCATCGCGGTGACGGCCCTGAATTGGACCGCGGGCGGCACGGGCGCGGCCACCAAGGCCACGCTCTACAACAACTTCCATTGGGCCTATTCCCAGACCTTCGACGACGTGCGCCAGAGCCAGTACGACTACGCCAAGCCGCTCCTCGACGGGCTCGGGCTCAAGGCCGGCATCTCCGCGGTGGGCTCCTGGCTCGACAGCGGCAACAACTACTACATGACCTGGACCGAGGTGAAGGCGCTGCTCGCCGACGGCTGGGACGTCTACAACCACACCTGGGACCATCCCGACCCGGTGCAGTGCTCGACCTGGGTCAACGAGTTCGGGCAGAACCAGACGGCCTTCCAGGCCGAGCTGCCCGGCTACTACGTCGCCCACTCCGTGTTCCCCTACGAGGTCTCGGTGGCGAACTGCTCGGGCTACCCTCCGAGCTACATCATCTCCGGCGAACTCGACAACGGCCCCGCCTACACCCAGGTCTCCAGCCCCC
>DAIDJD010000226.1 GCA_027451505.1 candidate division FCPU426 bacterium | reverse complement strand
GGCGCCGAAGGCGCCCACGGTCCAGGCCATGCGGTTCCCTTTCCCTTAAGGGAGGCGGAGGGCATTGTAACCCAAAACGCGGTCCCGGCCACGCCTTTCACGGCCGGACGTCCGCCTTCCTAAAGGACCCGGGCCGGGAACGCGGACGGTTTCGGGCAGACCGGGAGGGGCCCCTTTCAAAGGCGGACTTGTGCCCGTGAGCGCGGCCGCGCTACAATTAGGCCTTAACCCCCGCTGGAAGGTCTTCATGCATCCTGAGTTCCTACGCGCGCTGCGCACCGTACTGGGCTTGGCGGCCCTGGGAGCCCTGGGCGCCGCCCCCCTGCTGGCCGGCCCGACCAGCTCCAACCCCTTCGGCCTGGGCGTGGCCCTGGGCGGCGGAGTGCTCGGCGACGTCGCCAACGCCTCCCTCACCGGCAAATACTGGTTCGACGGCACCCACGCCTTGGACATGGGCCTGGGCGGAGGCGTCGGGGGCCTCGACCTCAACGCCGACTACCTTTGGCACAATTTCGGCGTCTTCCACCACCGCCATGGCCTGGCGCTGTACTACGGCCCCGGCGCCTACGTCAATGTGGGCAACGCCTTCGGGACCGGGATCCAGGGCAAGATCGGCGTGGACTGGCTGATCCAGGGGCGGGACCACCGTCCGACCCCTTGGGAGGTCTTCGGGGAACTGGTGCCGGCCATCAACATCATCCAGGGGGTCGGCTTCGGCGTGGGCGCGGACGTGGGCGGACGCTACTACTTCTGGTAAATCCTTGCGCCCCCGCGCCAAGCCGGGGGACACGCCAGTACGGACCAGGGCGGGGCCGAGGGCCCCGCCCTTTTTTTTGCCCTCAGCCCAGGTGCCGCACCAGGAAGCCCAGCGCCAAGGGCCAGGCCTCGCGGGCGGCCCCGGCGTGGAAGCTGGACCGGGTGTCGTTGAGGAAGGCGTGGCCCGCGCCTTTGAGGAAGCGCACCTCGCATTCCTTACCGGCCGCCTTCATGGCCGCCTCGAAGGGTCCCACCGAGGCGTTGGTGCGGGGATCGTTTTCGCCGTAGAGCCCCAGGATGGGGCAGGCCACCGAAGCGGCCTCGCCCGGATCCGGAGCCTGGCCGTAACAGACCACCGCCGCCGCCAGGCGCCGGTCCCGCAGCGCCAGGCCGGCCGCGAGAGCGCCCCCCATGCAAAACCCCATCGCGCCGACGCGCCCGCCCCGGGAGGCCGCGCCCTCGTCGCGCAGCCATCCCGCGGCCGCCCCCACCACCTCAAGGAAGCGTTCCCAACCCGGCTGGAGGCCGCCGAAGAGGACCCCCAACGTGGCCTCGACGCGGGCCGCCTTGCCCGGCTCCTCGGCGCGCAGGGCCCGTCCGCGCAGTTCCGGATCCATCCAAACCCCGGGGGCCTGGGTGTCGAGCCAAGCCTTGGCCTCGGCGATGGGTTCCGGTTCATGGCCCGGCAGGCGCTTTCCGCCCGCCGCGTAAAGGTCGGGGGCCAGCACCGCGTAGCCTGCGGCGGCCAACCGGTGGGCCACATCGGCGATGTGGCCGTCCACGCCCCAAACCTCTTGGATGAGGACCACGGAAGGGAGGGGCCGGACCGAATCCGGGTGGGGCGGGGTTAGCGCCAGCCCGCTGAAGTCCCGATCCCGGCCGAAACGGACTTCCTCGCGTTGGATGGGCATCGCATCGCTCCTTGGAAGGGGAAGGGGTTCCAGGGCGCCGCAGGGACGCCACCGCCGCGATATTGTGCCATGCCCGGAGAGGGCTGCGTGTAAAAAAAAAGCGTCCGCGCCCGAACCTGACCCCGGTCATGGTGCCTCGACCGCCCTTGGGGGGATAGTAACGTCCGGGGCCCCTGGGGTCCCGCTCTCACGGGGAGGTCGACGTGCGTACCATGATGCGGCGCCTGTTGGATTCCATGTCCCGCCCGGCTGTCCTGGCTTCAGCGGCAGCCGCGTTCCTGGCGGTGTTCCTGTTCACCGGGGCCTTCGGAGGGACGGCGACGCCCGCGCCCGGAGGGATAAGCCCCTCCGCGGCCGTGCCGGCCACCGTCTCCGCCACGGCCACGGCGGCCGCCGTCCCGGCCCAAGCCCCCGCGGGGGGGGTGGTCCTCTTCGAATTCACGGGCTATCCGCCCGCCGAATTCTGGGGCCTGATGGCCATCCTGGGGATCGCGTTCCTCGGCCTGCTCTACGCGCTCTACCTCACCCGTGAGGTCCGGCGCGCCGACCGGGGCACCCCGGCGATGAGGGCCGTGGCTGCCGCCGTCAAGGAGGGCGCCAACGCCTACCTCACGGCGCAGTTCAAGCGCATCGTGGTGTTCATCCTCTTCCTCACCGCCGTGCTCTACTTCACCTACTCCGGCACCGGCGCCTCCCTGCGCTGGGGCAGGACCCTGGCCTTCCTGCTGGGTTCGGTCTTCAGCTGGACCGTCGGCTTCGTGGGGATGCGCTTCGCCACCGCCGCCAACGTGCGGGTGGCCGCCGCCGCCCGCAAGGGCTACGCCGGGGCGCTGCAGGTGGGGTACCGCGCGGGCACCATCACCGGCATGCTGCTCGACAGCCTCGGCCTTCTGGGCGGCACCTGCATCTTCCTCGTGTTCGGTTCGCGCAGCTACGAGGCCCTTCTGGGCTTCGGGTTCGGCGGGACCTTGCTGGCCCTGTTCATGCGCGTGGGCGGCGGCATCTACACCAAGGCCGCGGACATCGGCGCCGACCTGGTGGGGAAGATCGAAAAGGGCATCCCCGAGGACGACGCGCGCAACGCCGCCACCATCGCCGACAACGTGGGCGACAACGTGGGCGACTGCGCGGGAATGGCCGCCGACGTCTTCGAAAGCTACGAGGTCACCATCGTGGCCGCCATGATCCTCGGCCTCGCCAGCTTCGGGCGGGTCGGCGTGATCTTCCCGCTGCTGGTGCGCGGCGCCGGCGTCCTGGGCTCCATCATCAGCACCTTCACCGTGCGCGCGAAGGACGGCGCGCCCTCGTCCTCGGCGCTGGGGAGCGTCCACCGGGGCTTTTGGATCGGTTCGGCGCTGTCGGCCGCGGGGATCGTGCTCCTGGACTGGCTGGTCCTGCGCTTCGACGCCGCCTCCGTGGCCGCCGCGCCCGAGTCGGCGCCCGGCTTCCCGGGCTGGGACCTCCACGGAGTGCTGGCCGGACCCTGGTACGCGGGCCCCGACGGCGTGGACTGGCGTCCCGCGCTCACCTGCCTGATCGGGGTGGCCCTGGCCCTGGTGCTGAACAAGCTCACGAGCTACTACACCCACACCACCCACCCGCCGGTGCGCGAACTGGCCCGGGCCTGCGAGACCGGCCACGCCACCAACGTGATCCAGGGCATCGCCCTGGGCTACGAAAGCACCGTCACCGCGCTCCTGGCCATCGCCGGGGCCATCCTGCTGTCGGTGCTGTGCTACCGCGACACCAACCCCATCTTCGTGGCCTACGGCGTGGCCATGACCGGCATCGGCATGCTCACCCTGACCGGCAACACCATCAGCATGGACGCCTTCGGCCCGATCGCCGACAACGCCAACGCCATCGGCGAGATGGGGTACGACCGGGAGGGCATGGAGCGGGAAGAACCCGGCTCCTACGCCCGGGCACGGAGCGTGCTGGCCGACCTCGACGAGGTGGGCAACACCACCAAGGCGGAGACCAAGGGCATCGCCATCGGCTCCGCCGTGATCGCCGCGGTTTCGCTGTTCGCCAGCTTCATCGCCGTCATCGCCGTGGGCGGGGAGGGCCGCATCGCCGGGATGTCGATGGACGACTTCCACCGGGTGGCCTCCCGGCTCACCGTGGCCGACCCCGTGGTGCTCATCGGGCTCCTGCTTGGGGGCGCGGTTCCCTTCCTCTTCAGCGGGATGCTCATCCGCGCGGTGGGCCGCGCGGCGTACCAGATCGTCCGGGAATGCCGGACCCAGTTCCACGATCCCGAGGTGTGGGCCGGCACGCGCAAACCCGACTACGGGAGGGTGGTCAACCTCTGCACCGTCGCCGCCCAGTACGAGCTCATCGGGCCGGCGGTGCTGGCCATCGCGGCCCCGCTGTCGGTGGGCTTCCTGCTGGGGCCCTACGCCCTGGGCGGATTCCTGGCCGGGGCCATCCTGGTGGGGCAACTGCTGGCGGTGTTCATGGCCAACGCCGGCGGGGCCTGGGACAACGCCAAGAAGTACATCGAGGACGGCCACCACGGCGGCAAGGGCAGCGAGGCCCACAAGGCGGCGGTGACCGGGGACACGGTGGGCGACCCGCTCAAGGACACCGCGGGCCCGGCGCTCAACCCCCTGCTGAAGGTGATGAACATGGTGGCCCTGCTGGCCCTGGGCCTGATGCTGCGCTTCAACGTCGTGGGCGAGGGCGCGGGGCGGACCGTCGAGCGGATTCCCGCGGTCCTGGTGGTGGCCCTGACCGCCGGCGCGATCGTGTGGACCGTGGTCCGCAGCCGAAAGGGCGCCCCCGAACTCTAAGGCGCTACTAGTGGAGCCCTTCCTGGGGCACGCCGCGGGCCAGGAAGGGCAGGGGTCGGAGGAAGTACAGCGGGATGAGCGCCAGCGTGAAGATGAGCGCGATCACCCACATCATGTGGTCGAAACCCAGGACGAAGGCCTGGCGCCGGACGCGCAGGAAGGCGAACTCCGCCGCCACGCGCATCGGGGTGGCCAGGCCGACCTGGAGCGCCAGGGGATGCGTCGCGGCGGCCCCCGCGCGCAGGGCCGGATTCAGCGCGCTGACATACCCGATGAGCTGCCCGTAGGCGCGCCGCCTCGCGGCGGTGAACAGGGTGGAGAGCACGGCGATGCCCACGCTGCCGCCCAGCTGACGGAACAGGTTGATCATGCCCGCCACCTGCCCGACCTCCGGGCCCGTGAAGCTGCCCAGCACCACCGTGTTGATGGGCACGAACAGGAAGGCCATGGCCCCGCCGCGCACCAGCAGGGGGACGAACATGTCGTCGGTCCCGGTCTGCGCGGAGCTGTGGGCGAACATCACCAGGCACACCAAGACCATGGCCACGCCCACCAGCAGGAGTTGGCGCGGATCGCGCCGCCGCAGTTGGGCCCCCACCACCGGCATGAAGGCCCCCGACAGCAGGGCCCCGGGGATGAACAGGGCCCCCGTCTGGGTGGCGTCCAGGCCCAGGGTCACCGAACAAAAGATGGGAATGAAGAAAATCAGGCCGTACAGGATGAAGCCCACCGCGCCCATCATCATGGCCCCGTAGCGCATGTTGGGCACCCGGAACAGGCGCAGCGCCACCACCGGATGGTCCGTGGTCAACTCGCGCCAGATGAAGCCCGCGGTCCCAAGGACCGCCAACGAAGCGCAGACCCGGATGGCCCCGGAGGCGAACCAGTCATCGGCCTGGCCGCGCTCCAGCACGAACTGGAGGGTGCCCACGGCCAGGACGAGCAGCGCCAGTCCCGGGAAGTCCACGGGGTTCCCGCGCACGTCGTGGCGCGCGTCCGCGCCGTCCAGGTCGTGGTTCTTCACGTTGGCGAAGGCCAGCAGGGCCGCCAGGACGCCCAAGGGGATGTTGATGTCGAAGATGCTGCGCCAGCCGTAATGGTCCGTGAGCCAGCCGCCCAGGGGCGGCCCTATGGTCGGCCCCACGATGACCACCATGCCGTAGAGCGCGCTGGCCATGCCGGCCTGCTCCCGCGGGAGGGCCTCCTGCATGAGGGCCTGCGAGGTGGGCAGCAGGGCCCCTCCGGCGAGGCCCTGGATCACGCGGAAGGCCACCAGCGACAGGAAATTCGGGGCCAGGCCGCACGCCGCGCTGGAGGCGGTGAACAGGAGGATGCAGGAGATGTAGTAGAAGCGCCGGCCGAAGCGCAGCGACAGCCACCCCGACATGGGCAGGACGATGACGTTGGCGATGATGTAGCCGGTGACGACCCAACTGATCTCGTCCAGGGTCACGCCCAGGTTGCCCATCATGGTCGGCACGGCCACGTTGACGATGCTGGTGTCGACGATCTCCAGCAGCGAGGCCAGGCCGGCGGTGACGATGATGAGGAGCGCCGCCCGGGGGATCCGGGTCATCACCGCACCTTGACGGAGACGTCGGCGGAAAGGCCCACCCGCAGCAGTTCCGCGTCCTCCGGGTCCAACCCGGGCAGGGCGATGCGAACCGGAACCCTCTGCACGACCTTGGTGAAATTGCCCGTGGAGTTGTCCGGGGGAAGCAGGGTGAAGGTGCTGCCCGTGGCCGAGCCGATGCTCTCCACGGTGCCGCGGAAGGTGCGCCCGGGCAGGGCGTCCACCTCGACCTCGGCCTCCTCCCCGGGCCGGATGTCCGGGAGCTGGGTCTCCTTGTAGTTCGCGGTGACCCAGCGCTTCCCGGCCGAGACGAAGCCGATCAGGGGCTGGCCCGCCGGAACGACCATTCCCGGCTCCACGGCGCGCTTGGCGATGAACCCGTCCTCGGGGGCCGTCAGGGTCGTGTAGCCCAGGTTGAGCTGGGCCTGGCGCAGGCGGAACTGCGCGGCCGCGAGGCGCGCGTCCAACCCCCGGGAACGCGCCCGGGCCCGGTCGTAGGCCTGGCGGGTCACCACGCCCTCGGCCAAAAGGCGGGTGTCCCGCGCGTAGTCCAGGCGCGCCTGGGCCGCGTCAGCGCCCAGGGAGGCCACGTCCGCGGCGGCCTGGTCCCGGGCCGTGCGGTAGTCGTTGCCGTCGAAGAGCACCAGAACCTGCCCGGCGCGGACCCGCTCGTTCTCGTGGATGAGGACCCGGGAGACCGTCCCCCCCACCCGGGGGGCCAGCATGAGGTAGTGGGCCCCCACGTAGGCGTCGTCCGTGCTTTCCCAGTGGAACTGCTCATAGAAAAAAGCCCCCAGCGCGGCCAAGGCCGCGGCGCCGGCGAGGGTCAGCCACAGGTTCTTCCGTGTCATGTCAGTCTCCCGTCCCAAGCGCCAGTTCCAGATGGATGAGGGCCTCCGCGGCCTCGAGCTTCGCCGAAACGACCCCGGCCTCGGCGCGGTAGGCGTCCAGTTCCGCGTCCAGGACCTCGGTGGTGGTCCGCGTCCCGGCCTCCAGGCCGTCCGTGGCGAGCCGCACGCTTTCCCGCGCCTTGTCGACGTCGGCCAAGCGGGCCCGGTACAGCGCCGTGCTGTTGGCCAGGCGCAGCCTCCAGGTATCCCGGTCCGCGGCCGCGCCCAATTCGGCCTTGCGCGCCGTCTCCCGAGCGGCGTCGGCGCGGCGGGCCGCCTCCATGCGCCGCGCCAGGTCCCCGCCCCCGTCGAAGAGGTTCCAACTCAGGGCCAAGCCGAGGTTGTAGTCGGCGCCGTGGGCCGAGGCCTCCGCGGGGTCCATCTGGTTGAAGGCGTTGTAGCCGTCGTAGTACCACTGGTAGGAGCCCACCACGTCCACCTTCGGCAGCCAGGCCGCGTCCCAGGCCGCGGCCCGGGAGCGGGCCGCCGCGGCCTCCAGCAGCAGGGCCCGGACGTCCGGCTTGTCGGCGATCCCCGGCTCCCGGCGGGGGGCGGCTCCGGGCTCGGGCAGGTCCCCCACCAGGGGGCGGTCGTCCCGTCCCAAGCCCATGGCCACGGCCAGGGCCCGGCGCGCCACCGCCACCCGGTCCCGGGCGTCCATCCTTCCGGCCAAGGCGTCATCGAGCTCCACCTCCACGCGCAGGAGGTCGAAACGGGTGGCCCTCCCGTTGGCGAGCAGATCGCGCACGATGCGCAGGTGTTGGCGCAGGGTCCCCACTTGGACGTCGGCGAGCTTGGCCAAGTCCCGGGCCGCCAGGGCCTGGTAAAAACGCAGGCGCACCTCGCGTTCCAGGCGGAACAGCGCCCAGTCGCGCCGCAGGGCCGCGGCCCGGGACTCCTCGGCGGCGGCGCGCATCGTGCGCACGCCGCGCCACCCGTTGAAGAGGGTCCACGTCGCGCCGAAGCCGTAGTAGGCGTAGGGGGTGACGCCCGGGAACTCGAAAGAGAGCCCCCCCAAATCCACGGGGATGACCGGATAGGCCTGCAGGAAGTTCCGGCTGGCGTCCAGGTCGAAACGCGGCAGGAAGTCCGAAAGCGCCTCCAGACGGCCCCAGCTCCCTTCCGAGGCGGCCGCCCGCGCCGCCAGGTAGTCCGGGGACCCCTCCACGGCCTCGCTCTCGGCCGCGGCCAAGCCCAGGCCCCCGGCGGCCCGGGCGGGGCGGGCCAAGCCGGCCCACAAGGCCAGCAGCGCGGCCGCGGCCGCGGCGCCGTGTCTCGCGGTGCGCGTCATGCTTCCTCCTTGGAACGGGATGCCTGCAGAAGCCGCGCCAGCAGGCCCATCAGGGTCCGCCGTTCGGCCGGGGCCAACCCGGAGAGGAACGCGGCCTGGACCCGGGCCTCGACCCGGCGGGCCGCGGGAAGCGCCGCCCGGCCCTTGGGCGTCAGGGCCACGGCGTGGGCCCGCCGGTCCCCCGGTACCTTCCCCCGGGAGACGAACCCGCGACCCTCCAGGAGGTCGACCAGGGTGACGATGGTGCTGCGGTCCACCCGGGCCAGGGCGCCGATGCGGTGCTGGGTGAGCGGCCCCGGGGCGGCTTCCAGAAGCTTGAGCATGGCCAGGGTCTTCCCGGTAAGGCCCAAGGGTTCGAGCCGGGGATCCAGCAGCTCCCGGTACTCGTGCGCCGGCTTGTTCAACAGAAACCCCAGGCTTCCCCGGAGCGCCGGGGGGATGACCCGGGCCCCGACCGAGCCGCCGCGTGTCCGCATGGATGCCCCTTTTCCGCCTTGAACGCCTCTACGCAAAAGATCAGCCCTTGGATATACCGTACCACTGATTATTTTCCAACCCCAAACCCGATCGGCCGGGCCGCGGGTCCTTTCGCGGCCAAGGGGGCGACCCGCTTGCCAAGACGCCGCCGGACGGGGCATGATGATCCCCGAGGCGGCGCGGAGCGCCCCCCTTGGAGGGAACGAACCTTGCGCATGGCAGGCTGGGGGCTCCACCCCGAAATCGAGGCCGAACTCCTGAGGCCGCGCACCCCGGCCCAAGCCCGGGGGTCGCTCAAGGGGGGGCCGCTCATCCCCCGCGGCCTGGGGCGATCCTACGGCGACAGCGCGCTCGCGCCCCGGGTGATGGAATCCTTGGGGATGGATCTCCTGGGCCGCTTCGACCCGGCCCGCGGAGTCCTGGAGGCCCAGGCCGGGGTCAGCCTCGACGACATCCTCAGGGTTTTCGTCCCGAGGGGCTACTTCCCCGCCGTCACCCCAGGGACCAAATACGTGACCCTGGGCGGGGCCATCGCCGCGGACGTCCACGGGAAGAACCACCACGGCGCGGGTTGCTTCAGCGAGTGCGTCGAAAGCCTGGACCTGCTGACGGGCCGGGGGGAGGTCCTGCGCTGCTCCCGGAGCGGGAACCCGGACGCCTTCCGGGCGACCTGCGGGGGGATGGGCCTGACCGGCGTGATCCTCTCGGCGAGGATCCGGCTGCGCCGGGTGGGCAGCGCGTTCCTGCGGAAGACGACCCACCGGGCCCGCTGCCTGGAGGAGCTTCTCGATCTCTTCGAGGCCACCCGGACGACGCCCTATTCGGTGGCCTGGATCGACTGCCTCAAACGCGGGGCGTCCCTGGGCCGTTCGGTGCTCGACACCGGGGATTTCGAGGAGCGCGGCCCGCTGACGCCCCACCGCCCGCCGGCCTGGGACGTCCCCTGGACGCCCCCCGTATCGCCGGTGCGGCCCTGGACCATGCGCCTGTTCAACGCCCTGGTCTACCGCCGGGCTTGGCGTAGGGTGCGGCGCTCGCGGACCCACTACGAGCCTTTTTTCTACCCGCTGGACGCCCTGGGGCATTGGAACCGCCTGTACGGGGCGCGGGGCTTCACCCAATACCAGTTCGTGGTCCCCAGGGAGGCCGGCCCCAAGGGGCTGCGCCCGCTCCTCGAAACGATCGCGGAGTCGGGCAAGGGGTCCTTCCTGGCGGTGCTGAAGGCCATGGGGCCGGCCAACGCCAACCCGCTTTCCTTCCCCCGGGAGGGCTACACCTTGGCCCTGGATTTCCGGCTGGAGCCGGGCCTCTTCCCCCTGCTGAGGGAACTGGACGCCCGCGTGCTCGACCTGGGGGGCCGGGTCTACCTCGCCAAGGACGTGCGCCTCGAGAAGGCCGCGTTCCGGCGCATGTACCCGGGCTGGCGCTCCTTCCAGGAGACGCGCGCCCGGCTGGGGGCGGACGGCCGCTTCGCCTCCCTGCAATCCCGGCGGCTGGGGCTGGACTAGGCCATGGGAAACACGCTGCTGATCGGGGCCACCTCGGGCATCGCCGAGGCCGTGGGACGGCGCTTGGCCGGGCGCGGGGAGCGCCTGTTCCTCGCCGCCCGCGACCGCCAGCGGCGCCATGCCCTGGCCTTGGACCTCGCCGCCCGCGGCGCGGAGATCGCCGGGGAGGTCGACTTCGAGGCCGGGAAGCCCGCCTCCCACGCCGCCCTGGTGGCCAAGGCCTGGCGCACCCTGGGCCGGGTCGACCTAGCCCTGCTCGCCCACGGGAGCCTGGGGGACCAGCGCGCCTGCGAGGCCGACGCCGCGGCGGCCCTGCGCGAGTTCGGCGTCAACGCCATGAGCGTGGTGTCGCTGGGCACGGAACTGGCGAACCGCTTCGAGGCCCAAGGTTCGGGCTGCCTGGCCGTGATCGGTTCGGTGGCCGGGGACCGGGGCCGCCAGAGCAACTACGTCTACGGGGCCTCCAAGGCGGCGGTCGCCGCCTTCGCGCAGGGCCTGCGCAACCGCCTGCACCGCG
>DAIDJD010000225.1 GCA_027451505.1 candidate division FCPU426 bacterium | reverse complement strand
CGTTGCCGTCTCGGTGTCCGTCAGCGTCACGGTCGGTGTGGCCGTCTCGGTATCGGTCAGTGTCACCGTGGGCGTAGCCGTCTCCGTGTCGGTCAGTGTCACCGTGGGCGTAGCCGTCTCCGTGTCGGTCAGCGTCACCGTCGGCGTAGCCGTCTCGGTGTCGGTCAACGTCACGGTGGGCGTTGCCGTCTCGGTGTCGGTCAATGTCACGGTCGGCGTGGCGGTCTCGGTGTCGGTCAACGTCACCGTCGGTGTAGCCGTCTCGGTATCGGTCAGCGTCACCGTGGGCGTTGCAGTCGGTGTGGCGGTCTGCGTGTCCGTCAGCGTCACGGTCGGCGTTGCCGTCTGGGTATCGGTCAGCGTCACCGTGGGCGTCGCAGTCGGTGTGGCGGTTTGCGTGTCGGTAAGCGTCACCGTAGGGGTGGGAGGGGGAATGAATTGGTACGCTCCGATATCGTACCCGTTCCCGCCGCCGGAACAATCCGCGGAAGGGCGCGTATTCCCGTCATGGTCCACGGACGGTACGGTCGCGTTGGCGACGGCGGCGCACAAGGAAGGCGACCCGGAGACCTCGTGGAGATCCGGGGTACCGGTGGTGGTGGGATTGACGAAGATCGACGTCGGGGAATCGGAAGACATGTTCACATTGCTGGCCGGAAGCCCGGCCATGGATTCGTTCCCGAAGCCGTTGCCGATGATGCTGGATTGCAGGGTCGCGAGGTTGGATCCGGTGATGTTGGGATCGAGGTAGAGGTCCCCGCAGCTGTCCTTGATGAACAGGTTGTCCGCGAACACGGTCGTGGCCCCACCGTTGGCGCTGGTGCTGGAATCGTAGTACCCGTAGCAGTTGTTGAAAAAGGTGTCGTTCTGGATGCTGGCGCCGCCCCAGGAATTGTTGTCGTAGGAGTAGACCGCGGCCGAGCCGGCTCCGGTGAACCCGTACAGCAGGGTGTTGATGATGAACACCGCGTCGGAGTTGTTCCCGCCGGTCTCGTAGACGCCGTACTGGGCCTGGGCCGTGCTGGTGGTGCTGTCCAGGTTTCCGACGAGGGAGCTTTGGCTGATCGTGATCTGGTTTTCGTTGTTGGCGTCGGTGACGTACAACACCGCGGTGGACCCGCCGGCGCTGTTGGTTCCGGCGGAGCCGGTCGCCTCCAGCACCGTCTTGTCGATGTTCAGGTAGACGTTCGAATTGTTGTAGTAGATGGTGTTTCCGGTGCCCGTGTTGTTGATCGTGAGGCCCTGGATGTTGATGGTGGCGCCGTTGGCGTTGTCGTTGTTCAGGTTCAGGGTCGGGGTGGTCCCCGTGCCGGTCCAGGTGCTGCCGTTGGTGGACTCGATGGTGATGTTGGTGGAGGAGCTCCCCGTGGGCGCACCGCCCGCGCCGAAGATGAGGTTGTCGTTCTCCGTGATGTTGCTGAGGATGTCGATGGTGGCCCCGGAGCAGGCCGAGTCGAAGGCGCCCAGCACCGTGGTGGAGTTGCAGCCCGAGGCGCAGACCGTGATGGTCCCGGAGGTGCAGGCCAGGGCCGGCGCGGTCCAAGCGGCCGCTCCCAACGCCAGAAAGCAGGCCGCCAGCGCGCGCGCGCATCCTCCGCGAGGCGCGCATCGTTTGCGCCCACGGCGGGACCCAGGAAAAGAATCCGTCACATTCCCTACCATGGAAATCGCGCGCACGAAAAGTCTTTGGAGCACCTGGCCAGAGGCACTCCAAAGAGGAACTAGGTCGATGTCTCTTTTCGGAAAACTACATTTATATCTAACAAATTAATTATAATCGAATCCAGGTATTCAACTTCAATAAAGTGAATAAATTCTTAAATAAACAATTTAAACTTTTAAACAAGTTAAAATAGCAAATTTAATTGTGCAATATTCTTTTGGGTTTCACCAATTAAAGCAACCCAATTTGTACAGACCCTTTGGTTTCAAAGCGTTTTTCTTTGCGTTCCCGAAAAATCCGGACCACCCCGAATTCGCCGTCATAACCCGGATCCAAGGCCACCTGCCCCGCGCGCATTCGCGCGATGGCTTCGACCAGGCGCGCAGGCGCGTCCTGCGCCAGCGCCTCGGGAGCCAAGTCCAGCAGGATCGCGAATTCGCCGCCGTAGGCCGCGACCAGGCGCAAATAAAGGTCCCGGACCTTTTTGGTCCCCACGCCGCAGTCGAAGACGTCGGCGATCAGCTCCTCCAAGGGCACCACGCTGCGCTGACGGGCACCATCAGGGTCCAGGTGGTCCCAGGGGCGGTCGGCCAGGGCCTCCACCCGGTGCATGACGCCCAGGGTAAGGGGCCTCCCGCAGGACGGGCAGCGGTTCTTTCGCTCCAGGCTTTCGCGGGGATGCAGGCACACCCGGCAATCGCGGTGCCCGTCGAAGTGGTACTTCCCCTCCTCGGGGAAGAATTCGACGGTGTAAGGGAACACGTCGGGGGTGTTCCGGCGCACGGCCCCAAGGATGGAGTCGTAATCCCGCGAGGTCTCCAGCACCGTGGCCTCGCGGCCGAGCTTCGCCGGCGAATGGGCGTCGCTGTTGCTGACCAAGGCCAGGCGGTCGAGG
The DNA here is from genome assembly GCA_027451505.1 of candidate division FCPU426 bacterium. GTDB lineage: Bacteria > Oederibacteriota > JAJYGY01 > JAJYGY01 > DAIDJD01 > DAIDJD01. The sequence goes on along the minus strand of DAIDJD010000225.1, from coordinate 14,312 downwards.
GCGCTGACGCGCCGGTTCATGGGCCGGTCCGAACTGAGTCCGGTCTCGAGGGCGAACACCCGGCGGGCCCCGTCCGCGCCGAAGCATTCCTCAAGGGAGTCGTAGCCGCTCTTGCTTCCGAAGACGCTGAACCAGGGGGTCCAGGCGTGCGCCGGGATCAGCGCGCAGCGGTCGTCCACCCCGAGGGTCAGATCCAGCAGCTCCCGCGACGACAGGCCCAGGATGGGGCGCCCGTCGGCCTCGATGTTGCCCCGGCGCCCCAGTTCCGCCGAGAGCCGCCCGGCCGCCTCCAGGGAGGGGGCCAGGAGCAGGTGGTGGACTTTGCGGACGGCCCCGGCGTGCTTGTAGATGAGGCTGACCTCCACCGTGGCCAGGAAGCGCACCGGCGACCCCGGGTCCGCGGCGAGCCGGTAGAGCCCGGTCTCGGCCTCGGCGAGCTCCTCCCGGAGTTGGCGGAGGTAGCGGGGATGGACGCAATCCCCCGTGCCCACCACATCGATGCCCTTGAGCCGGGCCCAATGGCCCAGGCCGCGGGGCTCCATGTCGGGCGAGCAGGCGCGCGAATATTTGGAGTGGATGTGCAGGTCGCAGATGAGGCGCACGGACGGTCAGTTCCTCGAGAACTTGTGCTTCCCCCAGAACTCCTCCAGGCGGCGGTTCTGGGCCTCCAGCAGCTCCCGCTCCTGCTCAAGCCGGGTGGCCGCGTCGGGGGCCTCCAGCATGGACTGCTTCTCGTCGTTGGCGATGTCCATGAGGTCGGCGAGGTAGTAGGAGAGGCGCACGGGGTCCCGGAAATGGCGCTCGTAGAGGAGCTGGCGGTTCGTCAGCAGGTAGTAGAGGTTGGCGTAACGTCCCATGGCGGCCCTGAGGCTGCGGCGGGCCTCCTCGGCGGTGCCTTCGTCCCCCAGGGGCTCCCCGAGCAGCTCGACCCGGGCCAGCCAGGTAGGCGCCCTGCGCAGCTCCTCGACGAGCCTGAAGCGGCGCCGGCCCTCGACCGTGATGTGGATCTCCCCGTCGGAGCGCAGCTCGGACTTGCGTATCTCGGCCAGCGTGCCGAGCACGTTGGGCAGGGCCACCCCGCCGGCCTCGGGCCCCTCCTGGATGAGGCACACGCCGAAGGGGGCCCCGCGCGCCAGGCAGTCCCACACCATCTGCTTGTAGCGGGGCTCGAAGATGCGCAACTGCAGGCTGGCCCGGGGGAACAGGACGGTCTTCAACGGGAACAGGGCCAGGGGGTCCCCTTCGGAAGGCGGCGCGGGACGGCTCAACGGGGCCCCGCCGCAGCCGCCGCCACCTCCCCCGCCTCCAATTCGACCCACTTCCCTTCCCCCTCCCACAGGCGCACCCGCTCCAGCCCGGGCTGCGCGGCCTTGAGTCGCGCGCAGATGTCCAAGGCGAGGACCTCGCAGCTGGGGTAGGGGAACTTGAGGCTGAGGTCGGTGTGGTCCAGGGGGGCCACCACCTCGCGCAACCTCCGGCGCACCTCCCGGAAATCCTCCAGCACCCCCCCGGAGGCCCTCCCCGCCACCACGGCCTCGACGGTGTAGGTGTGGCCGTGCAACCCGGCGCAACGGTCGTGCCCGGGGAGGGCGGTCGCGGCGTCGAAGACCTCCTGCACCCGTATCCTCACGCCAAGTCCTCGGGGCCGGCTTCGGCCCACTTGTTGTGCCCCTCCCAGCAGCGCACGAGGACCACGCCGGGCAGCTCCCGGCGCAGGTCGGCCAACAGGGCCAAACTCAAGTTCTCGCAGCTCGGCGGGTCGAGCAATCCGCTGAGGTCCTTGTGGTCGTAGCGCGCCATGGCCCGCCGGGTGGCCTCGCGGAGGGCCTTGAAGTCCATGACCATTCCGTCCTTGATCTCCCCCTCGAAGACCACCTCGACCTTGTAGGTGTGCCCGTGGGCCACGCCGCAGCCGTCCAGCGCGGGCACGCTGTGGGCGCAGTCCATGAAGTCGAAGATGCCGACCTTCACGGCTTCCCCAGGGCCTTCACGGCCTCCAGGACCTCGAGGGGGTGCCCCTCCGGCTGGACCTTGGGCCAGACCCGGCGCAGGACGCCCGCGGCGTCGATGAGGAAGGTCGCGCGCTGGACGCCCATGGACTCCTTGCCGTAGAAGGACTTCTTCACCCAGACCCCGTAGGCCTCGGCGCAGGCGTGCTCCTGGTCCGACAGCAGCGTGAAGGGCAGGTCGAATTTCTTGATGAATCGGGCGTGGCTCTCCAGCGGATCGGGGCTGACCCCCAGGACCACGGCCCCGGCCTGGACGATGCGCGCGTGCTCCGTCCCGAAGCCGCAGGCCTCCACGGTGCATCCGGGCGTGTCGTCCTTCGGGTAGAAATACAGCACCACGGCCTTGCCCCGCAGGGACTTCAGCGCCACCTCCCCGCCGGTGGAGGCGGGCAGGGAAAAGGCCGGGGCCGGGCTCCCCACGGCGGGAATTTCGGGCATGGCATCCCCCAAGAAAAAAAGCCGCCGTGGTCCCCCACGGCGGCCAAGTTGGACCCTCCCGGCCCCTGGGGGGCGGGAGCCGGACACCGCTTAGGCGGCCACCTTGTCCAGGCTGTTGAGCGCCCCCAGCAGCATGTCCACGGGAACCCCATAGCCCTCGCAAATCTGCCGGATGGTCTCGTATTCCGAGATCGAGCAGTGGGCGCAGCCGCCCAAATGGAAGCCCGCGAAGACCTCGCGGGCGCGAGGATGCATCTGCATGGCCTCGCCCACGGTCAGGTCCGCGTGGAACGGACCGCCGACGGCTTCGTTGGTGGTGGTGGATTCTGCCATACGCTCCTCCGAAGGGACGTTAAAACACTAGCACCGCGGCCGGTTCTTGTCCATCGCGCGGCTCCCAACCGGCCCGCGCAACGCCCCCAAAGGCATGTACGCGCCCGGGACCGGGACGGTTGGGGCTCCCTCAGCGGGCCCCGTAGGCCCGGGCCAGTTCCGAGGGCCAGTCCAGGCTCAGCCCGGGCCGGACCTCGGCTAAGCTGGTGTATCCGGAGCCCAGGCGGGGCCCGAAGACGGCCCCCCAAAGCGCGGCGTCGATGCCCAGCAGCAGGGAGCCATGCTGGAGCACCGCGCCCCCGCGCCGGCGCTGGGCGCTGCCGAAGAGCTTGTGTCCCGCGACCACGATGTCGGGGCAGGCGGACCCGGCGAAGCAGTTGGGGGCCTTGACCTGGGCGCAGGCGCCCCGGTAGCCGGCCTCCACCCCACGGTCCCGCAGCAGGTCCAGCAGGGGTCGGGTGATCTCAAGGTAGCTGGCCTCGACGCCCAGCCGGGCCCAGGGATGGGCCGGGGGCAGGGCCACGGCATAGGTCAGCTCGAGGTGGTGCAGGATGGCCCCGCCGCCGGTGAAGCGCCGCGCCACGTCCACCCCCACCCGGGACGCGGCCCCGGCCTCGGCGACCTCCTCCTCCTTCTGGAAGTACCCCAGGGACAGCGTCGGCCGCGCCCAGGAGTAGGTACGCAGGAAGGGGCCCTCCCCGGCGATGGCCCGCTCCAAAAGGGCCCGGTCGCGGACCATGTTCTCGGCGCCGGGAAGCGCGGGGTCGGCGATGAGCAGCATGGATCCCCAGCCTTTCGGGCGCCCTTCCGCGCCGGCGGCGCGTCCCTCGGGTCCCCCGGGCTGCCCTACCGCTTCCAGCGCAGGACCGGGTTGCGCGCGGCTCCCACCTCGTCCAGGCGTCCCACCGGGGTGTTCACCGGGGCGGCGTGGAGCGCGGAGGGGTCCTCGGCGTCGATGGCCCCCAGGACCTCGGCGAGGGCGTCCAGGGTCTCCTTGGCCTCCGTCTCCACCGGCTCCACCATCAACGCCTCGGGGACGATGAGGGGGAAGTACACGGTGGGCGCGTGGTAGCCGTAGTCGGCCAAGCGCTTGGCGTAGTCCAGCGCGCTGACGCCCCGTTCGCGCTTCTGCCGGGAGAGGCTGAGCACGAACTCGTGCATGCAGCGCGCCCCGTAGGGGGCGTCGAAGCGCCCCTTGAGGCGGGAAAGAAGGTAGTTGGCGTTGAGCACCGCCCGCCGCGCGATCTCGGGCAGTCCATCGCCGCCGAAGCTGCGCAGATACACGAGGCCACGCAGCAGGATGCCGAAGTTGCCGGTGTGGCTGCGCACCCGCCCTATGCTCAAGGGCTCCCCATGGTCCAGGGAGAAGGTCCCGTCCGAGCCGCGCCGGACCCGGGGCACGGGCAGGAAGGGCCGCAGGTGCTCCTTGACCGCGATGGGGCCGGCCCCCGGGCCGCCGCCGCCGTGCGGGGTGGAGAAGGTCTTGTGCACGTTGAAGTGCATCATGTCGCAGCCCATGTCGCCGGGCCGGGCGACGCCGCAGATGGCGTTGAGGTTGGCCCCGTCGTAGTAGAGTTGGGCGTCCACGTCGTGGAGCAGGTCCGCGATGGCCCGGACGTCCCGCTCGAAGACGCCCACGGTGTTGGGGTTGGTCATCATCAGGCAGGCCACGTCCGGCGTGATCCGGGGCCTGAGGTCCGCGAGGTCGACGGTGCCGTCGGCGCGGCTGGGCACGGTCTCGACCCGGTAGCCGCAGAAGGCGGCGCTGGCCGGGTTCGTGCCGTGGCTGCTGTCCGGCACCAGGACCGTGCGGGGCCGCCGTCCCTTGGAATCGTGGTAGGCCCTGCACACCAGCAGGGCCGTGAGCTCCCCCTGGGCGCCGGCGCTGGGCTGGAGGCAGACGGCGGGCATGCCGGCGATCTCGGCGAGCCAGCGCTCCATCTCCCAGAGCACGGCGAGGGCGCCCTGCACGGTCGAGTCGGGCTGCAGGGGATGGACGTTGCGGAAGCCGTCCCGGGAGGCCACGTCCTCGTTCACCTTGGGGTTGTACTTCATCGTGCACGAACCCAGGGGATAGATCTGGGTGTCGATGCCGATGTTGCGCTGGCTCAGGCGGGTGTAGTGGCGCACCAAGTCCTGCTCGCCGACCTCGGGCAGATCCGGCGGGGCGCCGCGCCGCAGGGCCTCCGGAAGCCAGGCCGCCTCGTCAAGGGCGGGCACGTCCAGGGCCGGGAAGGTGGCGGCCCGCCGGCCCGGGGCGCCCTTCTCGAAGATGAGCTTCTCCTCGGACATGGCCTCAGCCCCCCCCCAGGACTTCGGCCAGGACCTCGGCGTAGCGGTCCAGCTTCCCGCGCGCCTTCACCTCGGTGACCGCCACCAGGATCTCCCGGTCCCGGCCGGGGAAGTAGCGCTCGAGGGGCAGTCCGGCCAGGATGCCCCTCTCCAGCATGGCCTGGAGCACCGGCGCGGCCGGCCTCCCCAGGTCCAGCGTGAACTCGTTGACCCACGGCGCGGTGTGGCTGAGCCGCACCCCCGGCAGCTTGGACAACCGGTCGGCCAGGTAGTGGGCCTTGGCCGCCCCATGAAGGGCCACCTCCTTCAGCCCCCGCGGGCCGACGGCGCCCAGGTAGAAGGTGGCGGCCAGGGCCAGCAGCGTCTGGTTGGTGCAGATGTTGGAATTGGCCTTCTCGCGGCGGATGTGCTGTTCGCGGGTCTGGAGGGTGAGCACGAAGGCGCGCTGCCCGCGCGAATCCTTGGTCTGGCCGCAGATGCGGCCCGGCATCAGGCGCACCAGGTCCATGCGCGCCGCCAGGAACCCCAAATAGGGGCCGCCGTATCCCAGGGGGATGCCCAGGCTCTGCCCCTCCCCGCAGGCGATGTCCGCGCCGCATTCGCCCGGGGAGCGCAGCACGGCCAGGCTGACCGGCTCCACCTCCGCGACGAACAGGGCCCCCGCGGCGTGGGCCGGGCCCGCGAACGCGGCGAGGTCCTCCGCCGCCCCGAAAAAATTGGGGTTGGCCACCACCAGGGCCGCCGTGGGGGCCTCGGCGAGGAGCCGGCGCACCTCCTCAAGGTCGGTGCGGCCGTCGGCGCCCAATCCGGCGACCGCGATCGTGGTCTCGAGGTTGCGGGTGTAGGTGCGCAGGACCTGCAGGTGCTCGGGGTGCACCCCGGCGGAGACCACGACCCGGTTGCGCCCGGTGCGGTTGCGCGCCATGAGGCAGGCCTCGGCCAGGGCGTGCCCCCCTTCGTACAGGCTGGCGTTGCTGACCTCCAGCCCGGTGAGCGCGCAGACGCAGCTCTGGTACTCGAAGAGGGCCTGCAGCACCCCCTGGGTCATCTCGGGCTGGTAGGGCGTGTAGCTGGTGTAGAACTCGCTGCGGGACAGCAGGTGGCGCACGGCGCTGGGGCTGTAGTGCTCGTAGGCCCCCGCGCCCAAGTAGTTGTCCAGGCGGCCGGTGGAGCGGTTGCGGTCGCCCAGGGCCTGGAAGGCCTCCTTGAGCTCCATCTCGCTCAGGTGTGGCGGCAGGTCCAGCGGAGCGCGCAGGCGCAGTTCCGCGGGGATGGGCCCGAAAAGCTCGTCGATCCCGCCCACGCCGATGGAGGCCAGCATGGCGGCCTCGTCCTCGGGGGTCTGGGGCAGATAGGGGTGTTCGAAGGCCATCAATGCCGCTCTTCGGCGCAGAAGCGGTCATAGGCCGCGGCGTCCAGGAGCCCTTCGCGCCCGCCGGCGACCCCCTCGATGCGCAGCAGCCAGCCGGCCCCGTAGGGGTCCGAGGCCAGGGCCGAGAAGTCCGACTCCACCGCCTTGTTGGTTTCGGCCACGACGCCCGCCAGGGGCGCGTTGAGGTCGAAGACGGCCTTCACGCTCTCGACCACGCCGAAGGGCTTGCCGGCCTCCAGGGCCCGGCCCGGAGCGGGCAATTCGATGAACACGATGTCCTTGATGGCCTCCACCGCGAAGGCGGTCAGGCCGACGCTGGCGCGCCCCCCCTCGATCCGGATCCATTCGTGGGTGCGGGTGTAGAGGCGGTCCTGGGGGCTGCTCATGGGATCGGTTCCTTGGGGCTGCCGGGGCGGGCCCGGGATCATGGAAAAGCGGGATTCTACCAGGACTCGGGGTTTTCCGGAAGGCGCCCGCTGAAGCTCCGCCCGGTCAGGTCCTTGGATCAGGCCGCGTTGCGGCGCACCCGAGACGGCACGAAAGGCGTCTTGACCACTTCGCAGGCCAAGGCGCGTCCGCGCACATCCACGGCAACGCGCGTCCCGGGCGCCGCGAGATCGGGGGGGAGGTAGGCCAGGGCCACGCCCACATTGCCCAGGCTGGGGCTGGGTGCCCCGGAGGTCACCACCCCGACGGGACGTCCGGCCGGGTCCTGCACCGCATAGCCGTCCCGGGGCAGTCCCTTCTCCAAGGCCCGCAGCCCCGCCAGCCGGCGCGCGGGCGCCTCCCGCGACCGCAGCAATTCCTCGCGGCCCGTGAAGGGTCCCTTGTCCGGCTTGATGACCCAGCCCAGTCCGGCCTCATAGGGGCTATGTTCCGCGTCCAGTTCGTGCCCGTAGAGGGGGTAGGCGGCCTCCAGGCGCAGGGTGTTGCGCGCCCCCAAGCCCACGGGCCGCGCGACGCCCGACTCCAAAAGGCGCTTCCACACGCCCTCAGCGGCGTCCTTGGGCAGGCTGATCTCGAAGCCATCCTCGCCGGTGTAGCCGCTGCGCGAGACCAGGGCCTCGGCGCCCAGCACCCGGTCGGGCCTGAGGTGGTAGTAGGGAAGGGGATCGAGGGGGGCGGACACCAGGGGCTGGAGCAATTCCTGGGCCCGGGGCCCCTGCAGGGCCAGCAGCGTCCGCCCGGGCAAGGCCTCCACCCGGACCCCGAAATCGGGGGCCCGCTCCAACAGCCAAGCCAGGTCCGCCTCGGCGTTGGCCGCGTTGACGACCAGGTAGTACAGATCCGCGCCCAGGCGGGTGACGATGAGGTCGTCGATGACCCCGCCGCGGGCGTTGGTCAGGAGGCTGTACTGCATGCGGCCGTCGCCCAGGCGCGCCGCGTCATTGGTGGTCAGGGCCTGGACGAATTCGAGGGCGCGCGGCCCTCCGACCAGGATCTGCCCCATGTGGCCGATGTCGAAGAGCCCGGCCGAGGCGCGAGTCGCCAAATGCTCCGGCCCCACCGAGCCGTAGGCCACGGGCATGTCCCAGCCGCCGAAATCGACCATGCTCGCGCCCTGGGCGCGGTGCCAGGCGTTGAGCGGGGTGGCCTTCACCGCCCTCAGTACCTCGGCATGGTCGGGTCCACGTCCTGGGCCCAGGCGTCGATGCCCCCGGCCAGGTTGTAGGTCTTGCGGAACCCGAACTTGCCCAGGGCCGCCTGCGCCCGCGCGCTGCGGCTGCCGTGGTGGCAATGCAGCACGATCTCGTCGGCCGTGTCGAGCTCGTGGACGCGCGCGGCGATCTGGCCCAGCGGGATGAGCCGCGCCCCGGGGATGCGCGCGATCTCCCACTCCTGGGGCTCGCGGACGTCCACCAGCACGAACTTGCGCCCGGCATCCTTCCATTCCTTGAGGGTGACGGCGTCGATCTCGGCCCCCGAGGACGCGTGCGCCTCCTCGTTGCCCCTGCCGACCCCGCAGAACTGCTCGTAGTCGATGAGCTCCTTGATGGTGGGATGCTCCCCGCAGATCGGGCAGGCCTTGTCCCGGCGCACCTTGAGCTCGCGGAAGGACATATCCAGGGCGTTGAACAGGAGCAGGCGCCCCACCAGGGGCTTGCCCTGCCCGATGATGAGCTTCACGGCCTCGGTCGCCTGCAGCAGTCCCACGGTGCCCGGGAGCACCCCCAGGACGCCCCCTTCGGCGCAGCTCGGGACCATGCCCGGCGGCGGCGGTTCGGGGTACAGGCAGCGGTAGCAGGGGCCGCCCCGCTTCGGGTCGAACACGGTGACCTGCCCATCGAAGCGGAAGATGCTGCCGTAGATGTTGGCCTTCCCCAGCATGACCGCGGCGTCGTTGACCAGGTAGCGCGTGGGGAAGTTGTCGGTGCCGTCGATGACGATGTCGTAGTCCTTAAGGATGCCCAGGACGTTGCCGCGGTTCAGCGGCTCGTTGTAGGTGCGCACCTCGACGTTGGGGTTGATCTCGGCGATGCGGGCCTTGGCGCTCTCCACCTTGGGCTTGCCCACGCTGGAGGTGGCGTGGATGACCTGGCGGTGCAGGTTGGAGTGGTCCACCACGTCGAAGTCCACCAGTCCCAGTCGCCCCACCCCGGCCGCGGACAGGTACATGGCCAGGGGCGACCCCAACCCGCCGGCGCCGATGAGCAGGACGGAGGCGGCCTTGAGCTTTTCCTGGCCGGCCATGCCCACCTCGGGCATGATCAGGTGGCGCGAGTAGCGGAGGATCTCTTCGTTGCTCAAGGACGACATCGCGTTCCCCTACAGTTCGAATTGGCAGTCCCCGCGCGGGAAGGCCACGCAGGGCAGTCTCCAGCCTTCACGCAGCTCCGACGGCGTGAGGGCCAGCATTTCCTCGGTCTCCATCTCACCCGAACCCTTGGCCGCGCAGGTGCGGCAGGTCCCGCCCTGGCACGAATAGGGCAAACCCTGTACCCCGGCCGCCTGGGCCGCCTCCAGCACCGTCGAGTCCGGCGGGCACTCGAAGGTGATCCCGGCCCGGCTGAAGGTCACCTTAGGCAAGCCGGGCCCTCACGGCGGCGGCCTTGGCCGCGTAGGCCGCATCGTCAAGCACGGGTTCGCAGGCCGGGGCCTCGGACGCCGGAGGCAGGCTGAGGTCGATCCAACTGCGGCAACCCGTGTAGTCCTCCAGGACCTCCAGCTTCAGCGGCTCCTTGAGCCGGTAGACCCGCAGCAGCAGCAGCCACAGGGGCTTGGACGGCTGCCACTCCCAGCGCTCGCGCACGCTCTGGTCGCTGTAGATGTGCTGGTCGGCCTGGGCCAACACCGGATCCATGCTCTCCAGGGCCCAGGCTTCATCGACCTTGGCCCAATGCCGCACGACGACCTCGCCCAGGTCCGGCTTCTCCTTGAGCGCCCGCTCCAGCAGCGGGTGCCAGGCCGGCTTGATGCTCTCGGCGTCCTGGTGCTCGTAGGTCGGGTAAAGGAAGAAGGCCGGGTGGTCCAGGGTGAAGGAACGGCCCTTCTCCCGGATGCCGCCCTTGCGGAAGATCATGACTTGGCCGCCGGAACCCAGGGCCTCGCAGGAGACCGCCCATTCCTTGAAGGCGGCGGTCCCTTCGGCGCGGATCAATGTGGTGGGCATGGCGGACTCCTTTCAATCACCTACGCAGGGCGAAGGCGGCGCGTTCGGCCGTTCGAAGGTTCAGGCGGCCGGCGGGGCGGACGGGGCCGCGGGAGCCCCCGAAGCCGGGGAACCCCCCGGGACGGCCGGAGCCGGCCGGGGCGCGGCGGCGGGCGGCGCGGGCTTGGGCGCCAGTTCGGGATGGACGACCAGCAGATAGGAATCCTTGGGCGGAGCCGTGGCCTTTTGGGTGGCGTCCAATCCGACCAGGACCTTGTAGCCGGTCCCCTGGGCGCGGGGCTTGCCGTCCTCCCAGCGCTCCGGGAAATATTCCATGGGGGCGTTGAGGTCCAGCAGATCCTCCCCGCGGACCTGGTAGCGGCTGTTGCAGCGGGCGCAAAGGATGGCCAGTTCCCCGGCCACCTGCCAGCGCGAGACGGTCACCTCGGTCCGGCAGCACGGGCAGGTGAAGACCGCGTGGACGATGTCGTTCTTGAGCCCGATGACCGAGCCCAGATGATCTTTGGCCGAGAGTTGAGCCATGGCGCCCCCATCATTGCTGGAGCCTTTTACCATACGGACCGCCCAGGGCGAAGTCAAGGCGCGCCGGGTCCCTCAACCCAGAACCTGACCGTAGGTGCCGATATAATCAGCCGGATCTCGCGACACGGTTTCCGTTGGCGGAATCCGCACGGAAAAACAAAGGCCTGCGGAACTGCGGGCGGGGAACCCTCGCGGAGAAAGAAAAACCCCTTAAGGACCGGGTGGCCAGGATTTCGACAGCCCCTCAGGCCTCGGCGCCCGCAACTTCAGCCGCCAGCCGGGCGAGGTTCTGCTCGTTGGCGGGGACGACGATGGATTCGATCCGTCTGGCGACCTCCGGATCAGCGAAGCTTTGGGCCCAGGTGACCAGCGTGCCGCCGGAAGCCGCCTTCAAGGTGATGACGAGGCGGTACACGGGGTTGGAGGGGTGTTCCACGACCACTTTTTCCGGCGGGTCGATGTCGGCGAAGGTGTTCTCACTGGGATAGGCGGTGCCGTCGGGCCCGCGCATCACCAGGGACCACTTCCCGGCGGGCTTGAATTCAAAGACTGAGAACGTGTTTGTGAAGCCGTCCGGCCCCCACCAGCGGGCCAGTCGTTCCGGGGCTCGGATCGCCGCGAATACGTCATCCGGCGGCGCGGGAATGACGCGTGAGGTCGTGAACGTGGCCATGGGAACTACTCCTGGTTTGCCGCTGGGCGGGGCACGGCCCGGCTCTTCCGGCCACTTGCCGCCTCCGGCCCGATCTTCTCGCGTTTTTTTGGATTCGACGGGCGCGCCGCGACCCGGCCCCGCCGCGGGTCCGCCGCGGGATTCCGCTGGGAGGCAACAAACGCGTGCGCTTCCCGGCACAGTTCAAGGCACGACCATCGGCGGTCGCGCACGACCAGCCACTCCTTCAGGGGCTTTCCTTTGCCCGCGTCAAAGTACCCACCCACCCCGTCGGCCACCAAGGCCGCCACACGCTCCTTCGGCAGTTTGACCACGAATTCCCCGCGGGAGTCGACCATGGCGAAGATTTTACCGCCGGTGCGCAGGGCATCGGAACCGAAGCCGACTCGGCCGGATCGGCGGGCTAAATCGTAGTCTTCCAGGACTTCGGCGTACCGCCGATCCTTTGCCAAGCCTGCAAGGACGGCGGCGAAGCGGGGGTCGAGGTCCCTTGATGTTCCGCGATCCCGTGATTTGGCGGTCATCGTGGTTCCCCCCATTTCCAAGGTCTATTCCGCCCCGGCGCCCCGGTCCTCGAAACGGATGAGTCGATCGATGAAAAATCGATAAAAAAGTGAACTACGCCGAGTCCGGGCAAGAACATGTGGGGAGCCTTTAGGGTCCGCCCCAAAGTGAAATCCCGGGGACACAGCGCGGTCTCGAAAGACGCGATATCGAGGACCAAGACCCCATCAAAAGCCCTGGTCCAAGGCTTTTTCTATAGGTAAGTTTTAGCAAAAAGTGGCCGTCTCAGGTACAGTTACAAGCGCAAAAATGCATTTTCCTTGCGAGAACAGGGTCAGCCCCCAGAGGGATCTGTGGAGCCAACATCTCGTTCGTCCAAACGAACGTTTGTCTTTTTCGCCTTACTATTCCTTGCGGGAATCGTGGCTCCGGCACCGGGCCAGGCGCGCCAGTTCTTGAACGGGAATGTGCCCGCCCCGTACTCCCAAACCCCGGTCCTGGGTGCCCTCGCGGACACTCGGGTGGTGCATCTGGCCATAGGCCTTCCTCTTAGGGACCCCTCCGGGTTGGACGCCTTTTTGAAGGACATCTACAACCCCGCCAGCCCAAACTTTCGGCATTTCCTAAGCCCGGATGAATTTACGGCGCGTTTCGGACCTACGCGCGCGGACTATCGCGCGGTCCGGAACTTTTTCAAGGGCCGCGGCCTGACGGTGACGGCCACCCACGCAGACCGCATGCTCTTGGAGGTGGACGCGACCGCGGCGGACGTGCGCCGGGTGTTCCACACCCACCTGCTCCTGCGCCGCCGCCGCGATGGCAGCGCGTTCTACGCTCCCGACCGGCGGCCCGCCGTGGACCTGGACGTCCCCCTGGGGGCGGTCACGGGCCTGGATGATTTCCAGAAGTTCCAACCGCAGATCCGGAAGGTCCCCCTGCCCCCGCTTCACGGCAGGCCGGGGTCCGCGACCCCGGGCTTAAACGGAACCGGGCCCGGCGGTTTTTATATGGGGGACGACTTCCGGGACGCCTACGGCAACGGGATACCCGCCTCCCTGGACGGCACGGGCCAGAACATCGCGCTGCTTGAATTCGACACCTACTATCCCCAGGACATCGCCACCTACGAACAAAATTGCTCGCCGGCCCTGCCCAACGACACCGCCATCCCGGTTCCCTTGAACGGGGACACCGCCTCCACCCCCCCGGGAGCGGACAACACCGAAGTGGCCCTGGACATCGAAGTGGCCTTCGCCATGGCCCCCGGAGCAACGGTCTATGTCTTCGAAGGGCCCAACGACGCCACCTCACCGGACGTGCTGCTGGACGCCATGGCCAACGACACGCCCCTGTGCGACGAGATCAGCGCCTCGTGGACGGGCTACGGGGACGCCAACACCAACACCATCCTTGAGCGGTTCGCGGCCCAGGGCCAATCCTTCTTCAGCGCCGCCGGCGACCTGGGCGCCTACGGGACCGGGGACACCGCCGGCGCCGTGCCCGCACCCTTCACCCTGAGCCCCTGGATCACGGCGGTGGGCGGCAGCGACCTCACGAGTTCCTCCACGTCGAATCCGCCGAGCGTGACCTACAACAGCGAAAGCGCCTGGAACGACTACTCAAAAAACTCGGGCACGGGCGGGGCCGGGGGCGGGGGCGTCTGCACCAACACCCTGGCCATCCCTTGGTATCAAACCGGGACCGCCATGTCCTCCAACGGGGGCTCGTCCCAATGGCGCGACATCCCGGACGTGGCGTTGCTGGCCCAGGACGCCATCGAGGTTTCCGACAACGGCAGCGAATCGGGCGTGGACGGCACCAGCATCGCCACCCCCCTTTGGGCGGCCTTCATGGCCCTGGTCAACCAACAGGCCGCCTCGGAAGGCAGGCAACCCCTGGGCTTCCCCGATACCGCCTTTTACGCCATCGGAAACGGACCCCAGTACTCCACGGCGTTCCACGACATCACCAGCGGAAACAACGACCTGGGCGGACAGGACGCGACCTATGACCAAGCGGGCAACGGTTATGACTTGGCCACGGGCTGGGGGTCGCCCAACGGCATGGCGATGATCCAGGCCCTGGACGACACCATTCCCACGCCGACTCCGACGGCCACACCTATCCCATCCCATACCGGCAGCCCGACCGCCTCGCCCTCGGCGACCCCTTGGGCCACCCACACGTCCTCTCCAACATCCGTGGGCACCCGGACCTATTCCCCTTCCCCAACCCGGACCGCTTCTGCCCTTCCCAGCGCCACTCCGTCCGCTACCCCTACCAACACGCCTACATATACGGATACTCTCGCCGCAACTCGGTCCGACACCCCTACCAATACTCCCACGTCCTCGGCCTCGCCCTCCGACACTCCGTCCGTTAACCCTACTGACACCCCTACGGCCACTCCATCCATTACCCCTACCGATACTCCTTCGCCCTCGGACACGCCTACTCCTTCGGACACGCCTACCGCCACTCCATCCGTTACCCCTACCGACACCCCTACGCCTTCGGATACGTCCACCGCCACTCCGTCCGTTACTCCTACCGACACCC
>DAIDJD010000224.1 GCA_027451505.1 candidate division FCPU426 bacterium | reverse complement strand
GCTCTACCAACTGAGCTATCGCGGCGCAGTTTCCAAGGCCCCGTACACACGGAGCCGAAGGGCCAAAAACAATAGCATAAGCCCCGAAATCACGTCAAGCACTTCAAAGTTAAGCGGGCGTCACTTCGCCTAAGGCGGCGGAGGAAAGACCCTAAGGCGGTGGAGCGCCGCCGGGGAGCGGGCCTCAGGAAGTGCGCCGGTCCACCACCATCTCGCTGCGCTTGAAGCTCGCGGCGTAGTGCTTCAGTTCCGTGGCGATGTCGGTGATCTGCACGAAATGGCTGAGATCCCGCTTTTCGTTGGTGACCACGGCCAAGGTCAGGGCCATGAAGGGATAGTCCTGCTCCACCCCCTGCCGGCTTTTCATGCGGATCGCCCCGCGCTCGCGGTCCTCCTTGTCGTAGTACTGGGGGATGAGCCGGTCAAAGGACCGGATCAACTCCCCGCAGACGGCGCGGAACTTGTCCGGCGAGGTCAGCAGCACGAAATCGTCCGAGCCCAAATGGCCCACGAAATCCGTCCCGTTGCCCATTTCCTTGACTTTGTCGAAGAGCAGCCCGGCCAGGAACTTGAGCAGGCGGTCGCCGCGGGCGTAGCCGTAGCGCTGGTTGTAGGTGCGGAAGTTCTCGAGGTCGGCGTAGACCACGGCGATCTTCTGGCCCTCTTCGAGCCGCCGCTCGATCTCCTGCTGGATGAAGAAGTTGTCGGGCAGGCCGGAGACCGGCTGCAGCCGCATGTTCTGGCGCGCCTCGGAATAGAACTGCTCGTGCGAGGCCTTGACGTTGAAGACCTGGGCGTCCTGCACCTTCGCCTTCAACCCCTCGTCCAGGAGGAAGGACGAGGACGTCACCAAGTCGTTGATGCGCAGCGCGTTCTTGTCCAGCGTCTCCTTCAACTGGATGATCTTCTTGACGTTGGCCTTGGTGTATTTGCGGTGCCCCGAGGGCATGCGCGTGGGAAGGATCAGCCCAAGCGACTCCCAGTACCGAAGCGTGCGTTCGGAAAGACCGGTCAATTTGGCGGCGGCACCAATCCCAACGAGCTTTTCCAATGCCACGGTCCCCTTATAATTATAAAGGCCATATCCCACGACCTAGCACAAGTATATTCAGAAATACCCTGGATTCACAACACTTTTTTGACGGTCTTCGCGACCCGGAAACGGCGGTGGCGTCCCGCGGTTGCCGCGGGTCGGACCGAGGGAGGCCCACCCACGCCTGGGAAGGCTGGGGCATGCCCCGCAACCGAACGTTTCCGGCGAGGCCATTCTTCTTCGGAACGGGACCGAGAACGTGCTAAGATGGCGGCCGCCTAGAAGTCCACCCACCGGAACCGATGCCGCAGCCGCCTAAAAGACCCCCCAGCCCACCGCCGCCGCCGCAGCAGCAGCCCGCGTCGCCCGCGCGCGCGCGCCTCAAGGCCCTCAACGGCCCCCGCGCGCAAAGCTTGGCCCTGAGCGATTGGCCGACCTGGCCGCGCTGGCGCAAGACCGCGGCGGCCCTGCTCCTGGCCGGACTCACGGCCCTGGGGGCCCTGGGCGGCCTTCTTCTGGCCTACACCCAGGACCTGCCCGTGCTCCCCGGGCCCGACGACCTGACCCCGAGCGTGGCGACCAAGCTCTACGACATCAACGGCCAGCTCATCACCCAGCTTTCCTCGCAGGACCGCACCCTGGTGCACCTAAACCAGGTCCCCCAAAACCTGGTCAACGCCCTGGTCGCGCTGGAGGACCGCCACTTCTGGACCCACTGGGGCATCGATCCCGAGGGGATCATCCGGGCGGCCCTGGTGGACCTGCGCACCGGCCACATCGTGGAGGGCGCCTCGACCCTGACCCAGCAGCTGGCCAAGAACCTTTTCCTGACGAGGGAACGCAGCTTCTCGCGCAAGATCAAGGAGGTGCTGCTGGCGGTGCAGATCGAGCGCCACTTCACCAAGCAAGAGATCATGGAGATGTACCTGAACCAGGTCTACTTCGGCAACGGGGCCTACGGGGTGGAGGCCGCGGCGCGGACCTACTTCGGCAAGCACGTCGGGGACCTGGACTTGAGCGAGTGCGCGGTGTTGGCCGGCATCCCGCGATCCCCCAACACCAACAACCCCATCAACAACCTCAACGAGGCGCGCTTCCGCCGGGACACGGCCCTGAAGTGCATGCTGGACCAGGGCATGATCACGAACCAGCAGTACGCCCAAGCCCTGGCCGAGCCCATCACCGTGTTCCGGGCCGACGCCATGGTCGCGCCCTACTTCGTGGACTACGTCCGCCAGCAGTTGGAGGCCACCTACGGCTCCAACGCGGTGTACAAGGGCGGCATGTCGGTCTACACGACCCTCGACCTGAGGCTCCAGGACTACGCCCAGACCGCCGCGGAACAGGGCGCCCGGATCGCGGAGGCCGAGGCCGCCCCCTACCTCCGCAGCGAGTTCGGCCTGGCCCCCAAGCCCGAGCTCCAGCTCGCCTTCCTGGCCATGGACCCGCGCACCGGCCACATCCTGGCCATGGTGGGCGGCCGCGACTTCCGCGAATCCCAGTTCAACCGCGCGGTCCAGGCCAAGCGCCAAGCCGGCTCGTCGTTCAAGCCCTTCATCTACACCGCCGCCATCGAGAACGGGTTCACCGCCGCGGACACGATCGAGGACCTGCCCGTGGTCTATCGCGACGCCACCGGCAAGCCCTGGAAGCCCGAGGACTTTGAGGACCGCTTCGAGGGCAAAGTCACCCTGCGCCACGCCCTGGCCAACAGCATCAACGTCGTGGCGGTCAAGCTGCTTGAGCGGGTCGGCATCTTCAACGCCGTGAACACGGCCTACAAGATGGGCATCACCAGCCGCCTCCAGCGCAACCTGACCATGGCCCTGGGGACCAGCGAGGTGAGCCTTCTGGAGATGGTCAACGGGTACTGCACCCTGGCCAACTACGGGGTCCGCGTGGAGCCGATGGCCATCCTCAGCGTGCGGGACTCCAACGGACGCCTGCTCGAGGAGAACCAGCCCCACGCCACCGAGGTGCTCAAGCCCGCCGTGGCCTACGTCGTCACCAGCATGCTCGAGGACGTCATCAACCGGGGCACCGCCAGCAACCTCAGGACCTCGGGCCTTTTCCAGCGCACCGCCGCCGGCAAGACCGGCACCACCAGCGACTTCTCCGACGCCTGGTTCATCGGCTACACCCCGGACCTGGTGGCCGGCTGCTGGTTCGGCTACGACCAGCGGCGCCGCATCGGCCGCCTGCTCACCGGGGGCGCCATCGCCGCCCCGGTGTGGGCGAACTTCATGAACCGGGCCCTCCAGGGCACCCCGGACAAGCCCTTCCCCGTGCCCGTGGGGGTCAAGTTCAGCCCGATCTGCGCCGCGACCGGCGGTCCCCCGACGCCGGGATGCAAACGGGTCATCCAGGAGGCCTTCGTCGCCGGGACGGACGTCCAGCCGGTGTCCGAGGGCACCCCCGTCCCGAACCTGGACCTCTTCTACGAGAGCGAACTGCGCGGGCTCACCGCGTCGGCGGGCGCGGCTCCGGCGGGATCCAGCGGAACCGCGGGCGGGGCCCCTTCCGGCGCGGGCGGCTACAACTCCGACGGCCGGCACGGGTTCTGACCCGCCGGCCTCTGGGCGCCTCAGAGCACGCTGCGGATCACGTAGGAGACGCCGCCCTTCTCGGTGAACTCGGTGTCTTCGTACTCGCGTCCCGCGGGCCCCCGGTAGCGGCGCACGACCACCTTGAGCAGCCGCTCGGCCCGGCCCCTGAGAAGGGCCGTGTCCGGGGCCCCCGGATCGAACAAGGCCAGGTACTCCTCCACCGTCCATTCCCGTTCTTCGAGCAATTCCCCGTCCATGGCCCGGACCTCCCCGGAAAAGCGGATCGTCTTCCTGATCAACCCCGGCGCGGGCGCCCGCGCGGCCTCCCGCGTGCGCCGCCTTTGGCCCGGTCCCTTCGCCGAGGCCGGGCTGGCCCCCGACTTCCGGCTGCCGGCCGACTGGCGCGAGATCCGCCCCCTGGCCGCCGACGCGGCCCGCTCCGGGGCCTGGGCCGTCGTGGCCGTGGGCGGGGACGGCACCATCAACCAGGCCGCCCAGGCCCTGGCCGGCACCGGCTGCCGCCTGGGCGTCGTGCCGGCCGGCACGGGCAACGGCTTCGCCCGGGCCCTGGGGATCCCCCTGGACGCCGCGGGGGCCTGCGCCGTGATCGCCGCGGGCCGCACCCGGGACGTGGACTTCTGCTCCGCCGACGGCGGTCGCGGCTTCGCCAACGTCCTGGGCATCGGCTACGACGCCTGGCTGGCCACGCGGGCCAACCAACTGCGTTGGATGAACCGGTACAGCGGCTTCCTGCGGTACCTCGCCGCGGGCGCGCTGTGCCTCCCCCGCCTGCGGGCCCAGGCCCTGCGCCTGACGCTCGACGGGGGCCGCCGCGTCGAGGGCCGCTACCTCATGGTCGCGGTGGCCAACTCGCCCCAATACGGCTTCGGCTGCACCATCGCCCCCGGGGCCCGCATGGACGACGGCGAGGCGATGGTGGTGTGCGTCCCCCCCGGTTCCCCCCTGGCCTTCGCCCGAAA
>DAIDJD010000223.1 GCA_027451505.1 candidate division FCPU426 bacterium | reverse complement strand
AACCGGCACCCAAGCGGGCGGGCGCCCGATCCGCTTCGGAGGGCGTCCGTCGCGAGGTAGAGTCGGTGGGTGTAACGAACGAGGGGAGCGTTGTGGGACTTTGGGACCTTCCAGCCGGGATGCCACGGAAGCTCGCGGCGGCGCTCCGGCGGGGCCTGTTTGCCAACGCCGACGCCGACGCATCCGCGGGCCCCAACGCGATGCCGGGCGACCTTCGAATGACGCTCGATGCTGACGCGGTGGCTCATGGCCAGCTGGTCGAGCCGCGGAACGGCAACCTCGACGACTGATGACCGGGCGCCATCGCCCGCGGCGCTGCACCGGGCGGCGGGGATGCGCTGGCCCGCCCGGCTTGCCACCTAGGCAGCTTGCGCGGAGTGGGATGCTTGGGTGGTGTTCGAGCGCTTCACAGAGCGGGCCCGCCAGGTCGTCGTGGTCGCTCAGGAGGAGGCCCGGACGCTTCAGCACAACCACATCGGCACCGAGCACCTCCTGCTGGGCCTCATCCGCGAGGGCGAGGGGGTGGCGGCCAAGGTGCTGGAGAACCTCGGCGTCAAGATCGAGAAGGCCCGCGAGATCACCATCAACCTGCTGGGCGGCCAGGGCAAGAGCCCCTCGGCCCCCGGGGGGGCGGCCGGGGCCGCGGCCGCCAAGAGCGCCACCCCGGCCCTGGACGCCTTCGGCCGGGACCTCACGCTGATGGCCCGCGACGGGAAGCTGGACCCGGTGATCGGTCGCGAGGAGGAGATCGAGCGGGTCATCCAGGTGCTCAGTCGGCGCACCAAGAACAACCCCGTCCTCATCGGCGAGCCCGGGGTGGGCAAGACCAGCATCGCCGAGGGGCTGGCCCAGCGCATCGTCTCCGGGAACGTGCCCGAGCTCCTGCTCAACAAGCGGGTGGTCACCCTGGACCTCGGGGCGGTGGTGGCGGGGACCAAGTACCGCGGCGAATTCGAGGAGCGCCTGAAGGCGGTGATGAACGAGCTCCGCCACAGCGCCGCCAACATCATCCTGGTCATCGACGAGATCCACACCCTGGTGGGCGCCGGGGCCGCCGAGGGCGCCATCGACGCCAGCAGCATGCTCAAGCCCGCCCTGCAAAGGGGCGAGGTGCAGTGCATCGGCGCCACCACCCTCAACGAATACCGCAAGTACATCGAGAAGGACGGGGCCCTGGAGCGGCGCTTCACCACGGTCATGGTGAAGGAGCCCACCGTCGAGCAGAGCGTGCGCATCATCCAGGGCCTGCGCGACCGCTACGAGGCCTACCACCGGGTCAGCATCACCGACGCGGCCATCGAGTCGGCCGTGCGCCTCAGCGACCGCTACATCACGGGGCGCTTCCTGCCCGACAAGGCCATCGACCTCATCGACGAGGCCGGCGCCTGGGCCCGCCTGCGCGGCGCCACTGCCCCCCCGGAACTGCGCCAGCTCGACGCCGAGATCGAGTCCACCGGCCTCGAGAAGGACGCCGCGATCAAGGCCCAGGAATTCGAGAAGGCCGCCCGGCTGCGGGACAAGGTGCGCGACCTCAGGCTCAAGAAGGAGGAGCTCAAGAAGGTCTGGGACCTCTCCAAGGAGAAGAGCGGGGCCGTGGTGGACGTCGAGCACATCGCCCGCATCGTCAGCAAGCAGACCGGCATCCCGCTGACGCGCCTGGAGCAGAAGGAGACCGAGAAGCTCCTCAACATGGAGGGCTACCTCAAGCGCCGGGTCCTGGGCCAGGACGAGGCGGTCGCCACGGTCAGCCGCGCCATCCGGGCGGCCCGCGCGGGCATCGCCGATCCGAACAAGCCCATCGGCAGCTTCGTGTTCCTGGGCCCCACCGGGGTGGGCAAGACCGAATTGGCCAAGAGCCTGGCCGAGTTCCTCTTCGACGACGAGGACGCCCTCATCCGCATCGACATGTCCGAGTTCATGGAGAAGTTCTCCACTTCGGCCCTGGTGGGAGCGCCTCCGGGCTACGTCGGGCACGACGAGGCCGGCCAGCTCACCGAAAAGGTGCGCCGGCGCCCCTACAGCGTGGTGCTCTTCGACGAGATCGAGAAGGCCCACCCCGACGTCCTGAACCTGATGCTCCAGATCCTCGACGATGGGCGCCTGACCGACTCCCAGGGCCGGCTGGTGGACTTCAAGAACACCGTGGTCATCCTCACCAGCAACCTCGGCACCAGCGAGATCCAGAAGAACCTGGGCTTCGCCTCCGACGGCGAGGACGAGGACTACGAGCAGATGCGCACCAAGCTCCTGGCCCTGTTCAAGAAGTCGTTCCGCCTGGAGTTCATCAACCGCCTCAACGAGATCGTGGTGTTCCGGCGCCTCAACCGGCGCATGGTCGAGAGCATCGTGGGCCTCATCGTGGCCCAGGTGACCAAGAGGGTCGCCGAACGCGGGGTGGCGGTGGAGATCGCGCCCGAGGCCATGGACTGGATCATCGAGAAGGGCTACGACCCGCTCTTCGGGGCCCGGCCCCTCAAGCGGGTGGTCAAACGCAACATCGAGGAGCCCCTGGCCGAGGAACTGCTCAAGGCCACGGTCCGCGCCGGGGGGAAGGTTCTGGTCGTGCGGCCCGAGTCCCCCAAGGAGGACCGCCTCGAGGTCCGGGTGATCGACGCCGGCCCCCTGGAGGATTCCTCGGCGGCGCCGGCGGCCCGGTAGCCGGCCGCCATTCCCGGTCGTCCCCGGCGGGCCCTGGTTGTTCCGGGGCCCGCCTGTTTTTTTGGGGCCGGTCCGCTCCCTTCCCCTTTCCCCATCCCATGGCACCCGCAGACGAGATCCCGCAGCCTCCCCCGCCTCTCCCCCTGCCGCGCCGGAAACGCCGCGTTGCGCGGGCGGCCGCGCAACGCAGGGCCCGCGCCGCCGCCCGGCGCAG
>DAIDJD010000222.1 GCA_027451505.1 candidate division FCPU426 bacterium | reverse complement strand
ACGATCGCGGCGATGCGGTCGCATTCCTGGCGGCGTATGTGGCCGATGTTGGTGATCCGCACCGGCGCGTCCGCGAACGGGGCCAAGGCGGCCAGGGTCAGGGCTTGGTCGCTGAAGGAGTTCATGTCCACGGTCATGCCGCCCCGTAGGGTCCCGGATTCGGGGGCGCGGGCGGCCAATCCCTCATCGGTGTGGAAGAACCCCACGCCCATGTGCTGCAGCACCTTCAGGAAGCGGAGATCCCCCTGGATGCTGGCGTTGTCGACCCCGCGGACGGTGATGAAGCCCGGGGCCAGGGCAGCCGCCGCGAAAAAGTAGGCGGCCCCGCTGAGATCGGGCTCAATCCGGTAGGTTCCGGGGCTGCGATACCGGGGTCCGGGCTCGAAGGACCAACTCCCCGGCGCCGCCGAGGGGCCCGCGCCGAAGGCCCCCATCACCGCCGCGGTCATGTCCACATAGGGGTACTGGGTGCGCCCTCCCGCGGCCTCGATGGCGAGGCGGGTCTGGGCGAAGGGGGCCGCCATCAGCAGGCCGCTGGCGAATTGGCTCGATTCCGTCAGGTCGAGACGCACCGTCCCGCCCTTGAGCCCCCGGGCCTCGAGGAGGAAGGGGTAGGCCCGCGCCCGCGAAGGCCCACCGTCCAAGGGCGTGACGAGGGCCCCCTGGGCCTCCAACACGTCCAGGAGCGGGCCCATGGGCCGGCGCCTCATGCGCTCGTCGGAATCGAAGCGGAAGCGTCCCCGGCCGGCGGCGGCCATGCAAGGCAGGAAACGGGCCGCCGTGCCCGCGTTGCCGACGTACAGGATGGGCGGATCCGCGACGGTGGAAACCGGCGGGGCCCCCAGCCCGTCCACGACCATGGCGGGGCCTTGGGCCGACTCCTCGACCCCTGCGCCGAGGCGCCGCAAGGACTCCGCCATGTGGCGGGAGTCCTCGCTCAACCCGACGCCCTCCAGCACCGTGCGGCCCGGGCAAAGGGCGGCGCACAACAGCGCGCGGTTGGTGATGCTCTTGGATCCGGGGACCCGGACCACGGCGGAGAAGGGCCGACCGGGGTCGAGGGGACGCACATCCACGCGCCTCATCCCCGCCCCCGCCCCGCCGAAAGCCGGAACCGCGCGGCACGCGCCAGGTAGGCGCGCAGGGGGGCGACGGCCCCGGCGCGGATCAGTCGGCGGAGGGTGTGGACCTCCCTCTCGAGGGCGGCGAGTCCGCGGTCGAGACGGTCCGGATGGTGCCGGAAGATCCCGGCCCATAGGTCGGGGCTGGAGGCGGCCACCCGGGTCGTGTCCAGGAAGCCGCGCCCGGCCCAGGCGAAATCCCCGGGGCGGCCGCCGCGGGCCAGCGATCGGGCCAGGGCGAACGCGGCGGCGTGGGGCAGGTGGGAGACCCTGGCCACCAAGCGGTCGTGTTCGGCAGGCGTGGTCAGGCTCACCTCCGCCCCGAGCGCCCGCCAAAGTTCCCGCACCCCCCGGAGGGCCCCCGGGTCCGTCCTTGGCAGGGGTGTGAGGATGCAGGCCGCTCCCTCGAAAAGCGACGCCGAGGCGTTGCGCCAACCCGAACGTTCCCCCCCCGCCATGGGATGGGACGCCACGAACTTGAGCGGACCCGCGGCCCTATGCCAGCGCGCCCCCAGGGGCCCTTTCACGCTTCCCACGTCCGTGACCAGGCATCCCGGGGGCGCGATGCGCGCAAGCTCCCGCAGTTGGGGCTCGAAGCAGGTGTAAGGGGTGCACAGCACCGCGAGGTCCGCGTTCCGGGCGCATTCCGGCCCCCGGGACACTGCGTCCACGAGGCCGGCGCGCACCGCGGGCCGGGCCGCGGCCGGGTCCCGCACCCACGCGGTCACCGTCCCGGCCAAGCCGCGCCGCTTGAGCGCCAGCGCCAACGAACCGCCCAGGAGGCCCAGGCCCGCGACGACCACGCGCGCGAAACGGGGACGCGCCGCGCTCACCGGCCCATCCCGAGAGCCAGTCGGGCGAGGAAGCGGCGGTTCTCCGCGGGCAGCCCGACGCTGACCCGAAGCCAACCCGCCTCCACGGGGCGGACCACGACCCCACCGCCCAGCAGCCAAGCGTACCATCCACCGTCCGCGGGCGCCGGGGCGGAAGGCTCAGCGAACTGGATGAAATTGGCCCGGCTGGGCAGGGCCCTGAGCCCCAGGGATCGGATCCCCGCGCCCAGCAGGCGCAGGCCGGCGGCGTTCACGGCCAGGCAGCGACGCACGAAGGGCCGGTCGTCCAGCGCGGCGAGGGCGGCGGCCTGCGCCGCGGCGTTGACGTTGAAGGGCTGGCGGCAACGTTCGAGGGCGGACACCACCTCCGCGCGCGCGATGCCGTAGCCGATGCGCAGCCCCGCCAAACCGTACGCCTTG
>DAIDJD010000221.1 GCA_027451505.1 candidate division FCPU426 bacterium | reverse complement strand
GGTCTACTTCGACATGGGGGCCCCGGATCTGGGGATGCCCGTGGCCCTGGTCGCGGCGCCGGTGGCCCTGAGGGTGCGGCGCCTGCGGGCCCTGGGACTGCCCCCCGCGCGGGCCTTGGCCCGCGCCCGGGCCTTGAGCTTCGGTCCGGCCGAGCGCGCGCGGGCCCAAGCGGTGCTCGACGGGACGCGACCGCCCCGGCGGGTGCTGGCGGACTTTCTGGACGCCTTCGGGGGGGGCGGGTGACGCTTCCCGAAGCCGAACTGAAGGCCGCCCTCAACCGTTTCAAGGACCTCCCCACCCTGCCCGACGTCGTGGCGCGGGTGATGCAGATCGTGTCCAACCCCCTCACCACGGCCGACGACCTCAACCAGGTCATCTCCCTCGATCCGGCCCTGACCTTCAAGGTCCTGCGCCTTGCCAACAGCGCCTTTTACGGGTTCCCCAAAGAGATCACCACCATCACCCACGCCGTCACCATCCTGGGATTCAACACCATACGAAACTTGGCGCTGTCGGTGAGCGTCCATAAGATGTTCTTCTCCGAGCGGGAGCGGGGGCTTTTCAACTACCGGGACTTTTGGAAGCACTGCGTCGCGGTGGGCGTCTGCGCCCGCATGCTGGCCGCCAGGGTGGGGTACAAGAATGAGGACAACGCTTTCACCGCGGGGCTCCTGCACGACATCGGCAAGAGCCTTCTGGACCGCGTCGACCACGAGGGGCTCCTGGCCGCCATCGCCGAAAGCCGCGCCACGGGCCGCCCGTTGCGCGAGGCGGAACGGGCGCGGCTGGGCACCGACCACGCGGCCGTCGGGGGCCTGCTCGCGGGGAACTGGAACCTTCCCCACGACTTGAGGCAGGCCATCGAGCAGCAGCACGGCTTCCCTGAGGGGAGCCTCCCGGACCCCTTGGCGGCGGCGGTCCACGCCGCCGACCGGATCTGCCGCGCCCGGGGCCTCGGTTCGGACGGGGACTTCGGCCCCACCGGGGTGGACCCGGCCGCCGCGTCCCTTCTGGGGCTCCATCCCCATGTCCTCGAGGAGATGGGGGCCCGGCTCGACGAGAAGCTGAAAGAGGCCGAGGAGTTCCTGCGTTTCTCCAAGGGGGGCTGAGGTGCCGCCGGAGTCCGACAAGATCGTGGAGCTCGAGCGGCACATCGAGACGCTCGAGCAGATCAACGAGGGGCTGCGCCAGTCCTTTGAGGAGCTGTCCCAGCTCTACCGCCTCAGCGAGACCATCGCCTCGGCCATGACCTTCTCGCGCGTGCTGACGCTCCTTCTGGAGGTCATGCACGAGGTGGTGGACTACGAGGCCGCCGTCCTCTACCTCTACGACGAGCGGGGGGCCCAGCTCCGGCCCAACCTCGAGAAGGACGTCACCGCGGACCTGAAGGCCCGCTTCGCGGCCCAGATGGAGGACGGCAGCCTGTTGTGGGCGCTCAAGCAGGGGCGCATCCTGGCCCTGGCCGACAACCGGCGCGGGCGCGCCGACGACGCCGAATCCGAGGAGGGCCGCAGCTTCCTCCTGGTCCCCATCCAGGCCCGCGGCAAGCCGGTGGGCCTGCTCGATCTGGCCGTCGCGGCGGGGGCCGGCTCCTTCAGCCAGAGGGACCTGAGCCTCATCGGCATCCTGGCCAACCAAGCCGGGATCTCGCTGGAGAACGCCCGGCTCTATGAGGCCATCCGCCGCGACTACACCGACGTCATCCAGGCCCTCGCCGGGGCGGTCGACGCGCGCGACCACTACACGCGCCAGCATTCCAACCGGGTGTCCCTCTACGGCGTGGCCATCGCCAGGCACATGCGCCTGGAGCAGTCCGTGATCGAGGCCGTCCAGTTCGGGGGCCTCCTGCACGACATCGGCAAGATCGGCATCCCCGACCAGATCCTCAACAAGCCCTCCCGCCTCAGCGAGGAGGAGTTCCAGGTCATGAAAAGCCACAGCGCCCTGGGCGCGGGCCTCCTGCGCCAAGTGGATTCGCTGTCCCACCTGGTGCCCCTGGTGCTGTACCACCACGAGCGCTTCGACGGCCGGGGCTACCCGGACGGCCTCGTCGGCAAGCAGATCCCGTTGGGGGCGCGCATCCTCAACGTGGCCGACAGCTTCGAGACCATCACCTCGGACCGCGTCTACCACAAGGCGCGCTCCTTCGACGAGGGTCTGGCCGAGATCAAGCGCTGTTCGGGCGGGCAATTCGACCCCGAGATCGTGGCGGCCTTCGACGGCGTCTTCGGCGAGCTTACCCGGTGGCGTCGGGGCCTGGCGGAACTGCCGTGATCCTGGGGCGGACGGCGGTGGGGACCTGCCGGGCGGGGGCCGCCCTCCTCTTCGGGGCCGGCTGCGCCATCGCGTTCGTGGCGCCCCTGGCGCTGGGGCTGGTGGTGCCCGTGCCCCTCCTGGCCGGGGCGGGCTGGAGGCGCATGGACGTCTACGCCGGCGCCTCCGGGCTCGCCTTCGTGGCCCTGGCCGCGGGGATGCTGGCTTCGGTGGCCTTCGGGCGGGGCCCGGCGACCTTGGCGCCGCTGGGCGCCTACCTGGGGGCCCTGGTGGCCTCGGTGCTGGCGGGCTGGCGCTACCTCGCGCTGGCCGAGGAGCGCGGCCACGCCCGCCGCCAGATCATGGAGGACGTCGAGCTCGACCTGGCCCACCTGCGGGAGGAGCTCGACGAGCAGGGGCGGGCCCTGGCGGCCACGGAGAACCGCCGCAAGCGCTTCAAGGCGCTCCAGGAGGTGGTGACCGCGTTGGCCGAGAACCTGGAGGCCGAGCGCCTGGCGGACGTCACGCTGCGGGAGGTGGGCCGCATTCTCTCAGGATTGCCCGTCAACGTGGGCGTCTTCCTCCTGGACGAGCGCGGAGACGAGATGCTGCGGCGCACCCTGGACCTGGGCGGGAGGGCGCCCTTCCCCGAGGGCGTCCGGATCCAGGACGACCCGCTCAACGCCTGGGTCCTGGAGAAGTGCTGCAGCCTTCCGATCCGGGACCTGGAGAAGGACTTCCGCTTCCGCGGGCTGGACCTGGCCTCCATCCCGGGACGCAGCTTCCACCTGGCCCCCATGGTCTCCCAGGGCCGCGTCATGGGGCTGGTGCGGGTGGAATCCTCCGAGCGCAACGCCCTCAACCAGGAGGACCAGCGCCTGGTCGACAGCCTGGCGGTCATCGCCAGCCTGGCCTTCGAGAACGCCCGGCTCTACCGCGAGGCCCGGGAGCTTTCCGACACCGACGGGCTCACCCGCTTGCTTCTGCGCCGTTCGGTGATGCAGCGCCTCGAGGTGGAGCTCAAGCGCGGCGACCAGGGCGCCCCGCTCTCGCTCATCATGCTCGACATCGATCATTTCAAGGCCGTCAACGACACCTACGGGCATCCCGCCGGCGACGTGGTGCTGCGGGAGGTGGCCCAGATCCTCCGGCGCAGCGTGCGCGACGTGGACGTCTGCGGCCGTTACGGCGGCGAGGAATTCCTGGTGGTCCTCCCCAACACGCCCACCGACGGGGCCCTGCGCGTGGCCGAGCGCATCCGCGAGGCGGTCCGATCCAAGCCCTTCCCACTGCGCGGTGAGGAGCGTCGGATCACGGTGAGCATGGGCGTGGCCACGGCGGCCCCCGAGGCCCGGGCCGAGGAATTCATCGCCCGGGCCGACGAGGCGCTCTATAGGGCCAAGCAAGGCGGTCGCGACCGGGTGTGCGCGGCCCCGTCCCCCGGGGATGCGGCGTGACGCGCTCCTCCAAGGCACGTTCGGTCGCCTTCGGGCTGGCGATGCTGCTGGTGGGCGTCGGCTTGAGCGCGGCCTTCCCGGGCCGGCCGGAGTGCCTGGTGGGGGTGGCCCTCATGGCCCCCACCGCGCTGCTG
>DAIDJD010000220.1 GCA_027451505.1 candidate division FCPU426 bacterium | reverse complement strand
CGGCCGAGGCGGGGCTGACCTTGGCCGTGGAGGCCGCGCCCGGGGTGCGTCTGCGCGCCGACCGCGCCCTCTTCCAGAGGGCCGTGGGGAACCTGGTCGAGAACGCCCTGGCGCACACCCCGCGGGGCGGACGCGTCTTCCTGGGGGGCTCCGAGGCGGCCGGCGGCGGCGCCGAGGTGCGGGTGTCGGACACCGGGGCCGGCATGGAGGCGGCGGACGCGGCGCGGGCCTTTGAGCGTTTTTTCAGGGCCGACCCCGCGCGGGCCCGGTCCTCGGGCGGGGCCGGGCTGGGACTGGCCATCGTCCGCGGCATCCTGACCCTCCACGGCGGCACCGCCCGGCTCGAAAGCGCCCCGGGCCGGGGCACCCGGGTCATCCTCCGCTTCCCGGGCTGAATCCGGCCCCGGGGGACATGACAAAAATTTCATCCCGCGTTCATGGGGCGGTAAGGCCGCCCTGGTATCCTGGGGCCATGTCCCGATCCCGGCCCGCTTTCGTCCTCGCCCTGGGCCTCCCGGTCCTGGTGGGCTTCATGCCGCTGCGCGCGCGGGCGCTCACTTTGGGGGAGTGCCTCGCCGCCGCCGGAAGCGCGGCCCCGGACCTGCGGGAAGCCCGCCTGGCCCTGGAGGCCCGGGCCGCGGAGGCCTCCGCGGCCGACGCCGGCCGCCTTCCCGCGTTTTCCGCCGTGGTCGTCTACAACAAGTCCGACGACATCGCCACCCAGCTCCCCGACGCCAACAACGCCGGATTCCAGGTCCAGCAGGACCTGCTCCCCTACGGCCCGGAATTCCTGGGTGCCCAGGAGGCGCGCCAGGCCCTCGCCACGGCGGCCCTGGGCCTCAGCGACACCGCCGGGGACATGGCCTTGCGGGTGGAGCTCGCCTACGACGGCGTGCTGCAGGGCCGGGCCGATCTGGCGGCCCTGGCCGCGGCGGAGGCCGAGGTGGGGCGCCTCAAATCCGAGCGACCCCCGCGTTTCCAACCCGGGGGCGGGCCGGACCTGGATCTGGTGAAGGTGCTCACGACCCAGGCCGAACTGGAGCGCCGGGCCGACAGGGCCCGTTCCCGGCGGGACGAGGCCGCCCGGGAGCTGGCGCTGCTCATCGGGGCCGGTTCCGTGGACCCCGGGTCCCTGGAGGACCGGACGCCCCCCGTGGCGCCGGCGGAGCCGGATTGGCCCGGGACCGTGCCCGCGCGCCTCGACCGTTCCCGGGTGCGCCAGGCCGAGATCGGGCTGCGTTCGGCCGATGCGGCCCTGCTGCCCACCCTTTCGGCCGTCGCCGACTGGGGCGATGCCGGGCAGGATTGGAATTCCATGACCCCGGGTTGGGGGGTGGCGGTCACGGCGAACGTGCCCCTGTTCGAGTTCGGCCACCTCAGCGCGCGGGCCCGCGCCGCCCGCCTGGATCTCGCCCGGGCCCGCGCCGCGGAGCGGGACGCGGGCCTGAGGCGCCGGGCCGACTGGGCCGCGCTTTCGGAGCGCGTCCGGAACCTGGGGCGGGATCGGCGGAGGCTGGCGGGGCTCCTTCCGGTGCTGCGGGCGGCGGCCCGGGCGGCGGTGCGCCGCTACGGCCGGGGTGGCTTGGCCGTGCTCGACGCCACCGACGCGGTGGCGGGGTGGCTCGAGGGCCGGGAGCGCGCCTCCGAGGACCTGTACGGGGCCTGCGACGCCGTGGCCCGCATGCGCCGCCTCGCCGGCGAGGCCGCGCCGTGAGGGCCGCCGATGCGGTCCGCCTGGCCGTGCTCGCGGCGGCGCTGTCCGGTTGCGGATCCAGGCCCCCGGCCGCGCCCCCCCTTGCCGATCCCCCGGTCGTGGGGACGGTGTCCCTGCGGCGCTTCCAGCCGCGGGTTCCGGCGCAGGGACTGGCCTTGGGGGACGGCGACTTCGAGGTCGCGCTGGGAGCGGACGACGCCCGGGGGGTGCGGATCGGCTCGCGGGCTTGGTTGAGGCCGGAGGCCGCCGGGCCCGCGGTCGCGGCCCGGGTGGCCCGGCTGGTGGGTTCGGCCGGGGGCGGGCTGGTCCTGGCGTGGATCAGGCCCGCCGGGCCCGTGGGGGTTCCGGCGGGATCCTTCGCGGTGGCTTCCGTCGCCACCGGCCCGGCCCGGACCTCGCCGGCGGTCCCCACGGCCGCGGTCTACCTCCTGGACGGACGCACGGTGGTTCTGGAGCCCTCCCCGGCCCGGGAGGGCCTGCCCTACGTCCCGGTGGCGGTCCGCGTGGGCCTGCGGCAGGGGGGCTGGGCCGAGGTCCTTTCGGGCTTGGCCCCCGGCGCCCGGGTCGTGACGCGGGGAGGCATCGGCTTCCTCTACCCCGACTTCAAGTCCCAGGGCTCGGATTGAGGCGCGCGTGACCAGGCAACCCGGACTCTACGAGCGCCTCCTGGCGCGCATCCTCCTCAACCCGGGCTCCACCCTGGTGGTCACCGGATTCGTGCTTGCCCTGGGCCTGTTCACGGCGCGGAGCTTGAGCGTCGACCTCTTCCCGCCGCTGGATTTCCCCACCCTCAACGTGGTCTGCGAGGAGCCCGACTACTCCTCCCTGGAGATGGAACAGCGCGTCACCCTGCCCGTGGAGGCCGCCGCCGAGTCCGTCCCCGGGGTGGTGCGGGTGCGCTCCGACTCGGCGACGGGCATCGCCATGGTGAGCGTGGGTTTCGTCTGGGGCACCGACATGTGGCAGGCCCGGGAGCGGCTGCAGCAGGCCCTCATCGACGCCCAGGGCCAGATCCCCGCGGGGGTCCGGACCTCGGTGGAAACCCTTTCCTCGGCGCTGTCCATGATCGAGGGCTACAGCCTGCGCTCCCGGGGCGACCCGGTGGCCCTGCGCGACTTGGCCCTTTACCGGCTCAAGCCGCGGCTCCAGCGCCTCCCGGGCGTGTACCGGGTGGAAGTCGTCGGCGGCCAATCCCCGGAGATCCGCGTCACCGCCGATCCCGCCCGCCTTGAGCAGTACGGGCTCACCCTCGACGACCTCTCCGCGGCGCTGGCGGCCAACAACGTGGCCTCCAGCCCCGGCGTGGCCAACCTGGGGCCGCAGGAGCTGGTGCTTCACGGGCGGGGCCAGTACGGGGACCCGGCTGAGGTCGCCCAGGTGGCGGTGGCGGTGCGGGACGGGAGCCCTGTGCGGGTGGGCCAAGTGGCCCGGGTCCGCCCGGGCTACCGGTACCAGCGGGGGGACAGCTCCGAGGACGGCCAGCCGGCGGTCCTGGTGACGGTGTCCAAGCAGCTCGGCTACGACACCGGATCGGTGGCCGACGCCGTGGCCCGCGAGGTGGCGTCCTTCCGCCGCACCCTGCCCGCGGGCGTGCGCCTGGACAACTACTACGACCAGGCCAAGCTGGTGCGGGACTCCATCGGCGGGGTGCGCGACAGCGTCTGGATCGGCGGCGTCCTGGTGGTCCTGGTCTTGGCGCTGTTTCTCGGCGACCTGAAGGCCACCCTGGTCGCGGCCCTCTCGATCCCGGTGTCCGTGGTCACGGCCCTGCTGCTCATGCGGGTCTTCGGGGTCCAGCTCAACATCATGTCCCTGGGCGGGCTGGCCATCGGCACGGGCATGATCGTGGACGACACGGTGGTGGTCCTGGAGAACATCTTCCGCTGGCTCTCGACTCCCGAACTGGGCGCCGGGCGGGGGCGGCTGGAGGTCGTCACCGGGGCCTGCCGCGAGGTGGCGGTGCCGGTGCTGGTCTCGACCCTGGCGAACATAGGGATCTTCCTACCCATGGTCCTGGTGGCCGGCTTCGCCGGCAAGCTGTTCGCCCCGGTGAGCCTGACCGTCACCTTCGCCCTGTTGGCCTCCTTGGCCGTCTCCCAGACCCTCATCCCGCAGCTGGCGCTGCGCTGGCTCAAGGACGTGCGGGAGCGGGACGCGCCCCGGCTGGAGCGCGCCTACCGCGGCCCCCTCGACTTCGCCCTGCGCCATCCGGCCTGGGTCCTGGCCCTGGCGGCCGTGGCCGTGTTGGGTTCCGTGGCGGCGTCGAGGCGCCTGGACATGGGGTTCCTTCCCGACCTCGACGAGGGCGCCGTGCTCGTCAGCACCCTCATGCCCCCGGGCACCTCCCTGGCGGAGGCCCGCCGGGTCAACTCCAAGATCGAGGCCTGGCTGGAACGCATGCCCGGGGTGGTCACCGTGGTGCGGCGCACGGGCCACGCGCCCGGCGCCGAGGACACGGACAACGTCAACCACAGCGACATCATGGTGAAGTTGGCGCCCAAAAACCGGCGCCCCCTGGCGCTGAAGGACTGGATCGACGCGGTCGAGGACCGGACCGCCGACCTGCCGGGGGTGAACGTCGAGATCCTCATGCCCCTGGCCGACAAGATCAACGACGCCCTGGGCGGCGTCCCCGCCGACATCGGGGTGAACCTGGAGGGGCCCGACCTGGCCGTGCTGGGGCGCGAATCCTCGGCGCTGCAGGCCTCCCTGGCCCGCGTCCCCGGCTTGGTGGACGTGCACCCCCAGGGCGGCCTTCCGGTGCCCTCGCTGGAGGTGCGTGTGGACCGGGCCGCGGCGGGACGGCTCGGAATCCCTGTGCGGTCGGTGTTCGAGACCCTGGAGGCCTGCACCGGGGGCCTGGTCGCCACCGAGGTGCGGCATTCCCTCCAACTCGTCCCGGTCACCGTCCGCTACGGCGAACCGGGCGCGGACATCGACCTCACCGCGGTGGAGCACCTGCCGCTGCGCACGGCCGCCGGGACCATGGTGCCCTTGGGAGAGGTGGCCCGGCTGGGGTACGGCGCCATGCCCAGCGACATCGAGCACACGCACCTCGTGCGCGAGGTCACGCTCACGGGGAACATCCAGGGACGGGCGGCCCGGGACGTGGCCTCCGACGTGGCCCGCGCGGTGGAGCGCCTGCGCCTTCCCGCCGGGTACGCCTGGAGCCTGACGGGAAAGTTCCAGGCCGGCAGGCGGGCCATCGACAACCTCCTGATGGTCCTGGGCCTGTCCATCGCGGTGGTGGCCCTGATCCTTTGGTTCGAATTCCAGGACCTCGCGCGGGTGGGACTGATCCTGCTCACCATCCCCCTGGCCGCCGTGGGGGCCATCTTCAGCCTCGCCGCCACGGGGCAGAGCCTGAACGTCTCCTCCATGATCGGCGCCGTGCTGCTGGTGGGCATCGTGGTCCGCAACGGCATCATCCTGCTGGACACCGTCGATCTGGAGCTGCGTTCGGGCCGTCCGCTGGAGCGGGCCATCCGGGAGGCCGCCCGCAAGCGCCTGAGTCGCATCCGGATGACCGCCACGGTGACCCTGCTGGGCCTGCTGCCGCTGGCCGTGGGCTGGGGTTCGGGCGCCGAATTGCAGAGGCCCCTGGCCATCGCGGTGGTCGGCGGGACCCTCACCTCGACCCTATTGACCCTGGTGGTCCTGCCCGCGGCCTCCCGCCTGGCCCTCGGCGGTCGGGCGAAGCCCCCCCAGGACTGAGGCCCGCAGTGCCCCCCGGAGCGTCCCCGAGGCCCTGGCATGGGGTCAGGGTTCGGGTGCCCCGCGGTCGCCGTCGTCGGGCCCCAGCCGGCCCAGCAGGCGCAGGAGCCCGTCCAGGATCGTGAGGGGATGGGGCGGACAGCCCGGGATGAACACGTCGATGGGGACCGTCCCGGAGGCGCCGTCGCACTGCTCGGGGCCCCCGGCGTACGGTCCGCCGCTGATCGCGCAGGCCCCCACCGCCACCACCAATTTGGGCCCGGGCATGGCGTCGTAGGCGGCGCGCAGCGGGCCGCGCATGGCGAGGCTCACCGCTCCCGTGACCAGCAGGGCGTCGGCGTGGCGGGGCGAGGCCACGAATTGGATGCCGAAGCGCGCCATGTCCCAGCCCACGGTCTGGAGCACGGCGGAGTCGGATTCGCAGGCGTTGCATCCGCCGGCGCTCACTTGGCGCAGCCGCAGCGAGCGGCCGAACAGTCCCAACATGCGGCCCTCCAGGGCCGCCGCCAGGGCCAGGGTTCGGGCTCCCCCGTCCACGATCAAGTCGTCCCGGCCCCGCACCGCGAGGCGGTGGTCCTGCTCGTGCCGGATGGCGCCCTCCGGGCAGGCTTCCACGCAGTCCGCGCAGAACAGGCACCGCCCCAGGTCCACCCGCGGGCGGTCCGGGGGGCCCAGGATGGCCCCCGTCGGGCAGGCCTCCGCGCACTTCGTGCATCCGGAGGGGCACCGGCCCGCGTCGAGGACGGGCCGTCCCCGGAAACGGTCGGGCAGGGGCGGCGGCGGGCCGTCGGGGTAGGCCGGGGTCCGGTGCCCCTGCCTCAGGCGCTCGGCGAGGATTCGGAACATGGGGCTCCTAGAGGTCGTGCCCGCAGTAGGATAGGCCGAAGCTTTTGTTGCACAGCGGGAAGTCCGAAAGCTGGCCTCCCCGCATCGCCAGCGCCACGCCCGGCCAGTTGTGGAAGGACGCGTCCACCACCTTGTAGCGCAGCAGGCGCCCCCGC
>DAIDJD010000219.1 GCA_027451505.1 candidate division FCPU426 bacterium | reverse complement strand
GGCATCGACTTCGTGCCCTGGAACCCCGACACCTACAACCCCGAACGCATGTTTAGCACCATGGGCAATCCGGACTTCCTGGCGGCCTACACCGTCATGAGCATGCCCATCACCCTGGTGTTCTTCCTCGACCTCCCCGCGCGCATCCGGGTGGACAAGGCCTTCTGCACCATGCTGGTGGTCCTGAGCCTCTTCGCCTCCGGCGCCCTGGCCCTGCTGTTCAACGTCGATTTCTTCGACCTGACCGTCTCCCCCAGCCAGGGGCTCCTGGGCTTCGCCATCACCAAGATCCTCATCGCCTTCCCCGTGATCTGCGCGGTGCTGCTGTATTTCGGGCGGCTGAGGCTCATCCTGCTGCTGTCGCTGGCCGGGCAGCTCACCTCCACGCTCTTCACCAAGTCCCGGGGCGGGGTCTTCGCCATGGCCGCCATCCTTCTGCTCATGGGTTCGGCCGCGGTCTTCGAGGTGTTCGGGGCCTCGACCCTTTTCTCCCTGCCGAGCCTTTTGGTGTTCCTGGGCGGCGCCGGGGCGGTCTCGTACTTCTTCTACAGCGGCCTGTGGCAGAACACCCTGGACCTGCTCTTCGTGCGCCACCCCCTCCCCAGCTTCCTGGTCTTCCTGGCCCTGCTGGCGGCGGTCCGCGTCCTGCTGCGCAGGGGCGACCGCCAGGACATCCTCTCCCGAAGCATCGACTACATCCTGGGCTTGGCCCTGAGCGTGTGGGGCCTGTTCTTCATCCCGGCGATCCGCGGCACCACCTTCCAGATGCTGGAGCGCTTCTCCAAGCTCTTCCACCCCTCCCAAGTGCGCATCACGCCGCGCCTGTTCATCTGGCGCTCGGCTCTGCGCATGCTGCGCGACCACTTCGCGCTGGGGACCGGACTGGACACCTTCCAGATCTCCTTCCCGCCGTACCGCGAGGCCCTCTACTGGATCCTGGAGTGGAACGGCACGCCGGAGAAGGCCCACAACTACATCATGCAGACCGCCGCCACCATGGGCTTCGCCGGGCTGCTGGCCTTCGCCTGGATGCACACGGCCTGGGTGGCCCAGACCTTCCGGGACTGGCGGCGCCAGCGCGACCAGAGCCGGCGCCTGCTGCTCCTGGGCGGCTTCGCGGCCTGGCTGGGCTTCGCGGTCCAGAACCTCTTCAGCTTCACGGTGGTGGGCTACGGCAGCCTTTGGTGGGTGCTTTGGGGGACGCTGCCCGCCCTGCAGTGGTCGTGGGAGCGCCAGGACGGGGGCACGGGCCGCTGGACCGACCCCCCGACCGCGGCCGCGCTTGGGGCCCCCGCCGTGGCCCAGTCCGCCGTTCCGCCCGCCGCCCAGCCCCAGCCCGCTGTCGGCTGGACCGGGGCGCGGGGGGCCTGGACCGCGGGGGTGGCCTTCCTGGGCCTGATGCTGTTGGCCTGCCTGGCCGCGGGCCCGGACTTCCAAGGCGGCGGCCCCTTCGACGCGGCCGGCGTGTTCCTGGCCGTCGCGGGGTTGGCCACCCTTCTGTGGATTTTGGCCGAGGGCCCGGACTCCTCGCGGGGGCCGGGGGCGCGCTCCTGGTTCCTTCTGGGGGCGGCCGCGCTGGGGCTGTTTTTCGCCTCGATCTACAGCGTCAAGATCTGGGTGGCCGACTCCTACTACAAGCAGGGCCAGGTGGGCCTCAACGCCAACCAACTGGGGTACGCCATCCTCAACTACGAGAAGGCCGCCGGCCAGATCGAGGGTCCGCTGACCCAGGCCCAGCAGGCCGACATCCTGGGCGATTCGCCCGGGCCGCGCGAGGACTGGCTGGCCTTCAAGCGGGGCCTCAACCCGGACCAGGAGCTCTACTGGGTCAAGCTGGGCATCGCCTTCGAGGCGGCGGCCCAGGAGGAGACCGACCCCACCAAGAAGCTGCAGTACTACCAGACGGCCCTGGCGGTGCACCAGCACACCCTCGAGATGAACCCCATCAACGGGTACAACTACAACAACAAGGGGCGGGTGCTGAAGGCCATGGGCGAGGCCTTCAACCAGCCCCAGTACCTGGAGGAGGCCCTGGCCAACTACCGCCAGGCCATCGCCGTGGACCCGAACAACGTCTACTTCTCCATCGACGAGATGCAGACCCTGCTCGACCTGGGCCGCATGCCCGAGGCCTACCAGCTTTGCGTGGGCCTCATGCGCAAGTTCCCGGACTTCGCCGTGCCCTACAGCTACGCCGGCTACATGAAGATGAAGGCGGGCCGGACCGCCGACGCCATCGAGCTCATGGTCCGCGCCCTGGATTCCGACTGGAAGGGGGACCAGGGCTCCCGGGCCCTGGCCGCGGTGAACCTGGGGCGGCTCTACGACATGGGCAAGGCCAAGGGCTACGCCCTGGCCATGGACGCCTACCACCAAGCCATCCAGGCCAACCCCAACCTGCCCGACGGCTACCTCGGCCTGGCCGCGGACCTGGTCCACACCGGGGACAAGGCCCAGGCCGCCGACACCCTGCGCCAGCTCCTTCAGGCGGTGCCGGGCCAGCCCCAGGCGCTGGCGGCGCTCAAGAAGCTGGGCGCGGCGCCCTGAGGCGCCCGCCCGCACCCATCCCCCCGCGCCCGGGCGAGGCCCCATGAAGTGCCCCTTCTGCACGGCCCTCGAGGACAAGGTGGTGGACTCCCGCTCCTCCAAGAGCGGGGACGCCATCCGCCGCCGCAGGGAGTGCCTGCACTGCGGCAAGCGCTTCACCACCTACGAACAGCTGGAGGACACCCAGCCCATGGTGGTGAAGAAGGACGGCCGGCGCCAGCCCTTCGACCGCCTGAAGGTCCTGGCCGGCCTGCGCAAGGCCTGCGAGAAGCGCCCGGTGGGCGAGTCCGTCCTGGAGGAGCTCATCGACGATGTCTCCCGCGAACTGGAGCAGCGCTTCGACAAGGAATACCCCAGCCACGAGATCGGCGAGCTCATCATGCGCAAGCTCTACCTCCTCGACGAGGTAGCCTACGTGCGTTTCGCCTCGGTGTACCGCCAGTTCAAGGACGTCAAGGCCTTCAGCGACGAGCTCAAGCGCTTCATGTCGCGCTTCGACGAAGGCGCCAAGAAGGGCCCCGAGAACTGAACCCCGGGGCGCGCGCGTCCGTATATCCTTTGGGGTCCCCCACCCCGTTTTGGGAGTCCGAGTGCGCCGAACCCTGAACCTCCTTTTGACCCTTTGCGCCCTCCTGGCCGGGTGGGTGGCTCCCGCCTGGGCCTCGCCCCAGGAGCCTGCCAAGGCCTCCCTGGTCGCGGACGTGAGGGACTTCGTCCCGGGCGTGCCCTTCACCGCGGCCCTGCGCCTGTACCTGGACCCCGGCTGGCATACCTATTGGAGGGACCCCGGCGACGCGGGCCTGCCCACCACGCTGTCCCTGGACCTGCCCCCCGGGGTCCACGCCGGGCCCCTGGAGTGGCCCCGGCCCCAGGTCTTCCATGCCGCCGGCGGGCTCACCTCCTACGGCTACGAATCCACCGCCTACCTTCTCGTGCCCATCACCGTGGACCCGGGCTACGAGTCCCACAGCCTAGCGCTGAAAGGCACGGCCACCTGGCTGGTGTGCAAGGACCTCTGCCTGCCGGGCAAGGACCGGGTGCGCCTGGATCTGCCCCGGGGGAGCCGGCCCCTGCCTTCGGCCCAGGCCGGGGTCCTGGCCGCCTTGGGGACCGGCCTGGGCCTGCCGCCGCCGGGCTACCACGCCCCGGCCGCGGCCCTGGGCGCGCCGACACCCCCCGCGCCGGTCGCGGCGCCCAGCCCCGTGCCCGTCCCGGCTCCGGCCCCCCGGGCCGGCGGCCTGGGAGCGGCCCTCCTTCTGGCCCTTTTGGGCGGCATGCTGCTCAACCTCATGCCCTGCGTGCTGCCCGTGCTGAGCCTGAAGGCCCTGAGCTTCGTGAAGCAGGCCCATGAGGGCCGCGCGCGCGGGCTGGCCCAGGCCTTCGCCTATGCCGCCGGCGTGCTGGCCAGCTTCTGGGCCCTGGCCGCCCTGGTGCTGCTGCTCAAAAGCGGGGGCCGGGCCGTGGGCTGGGGCTTCCAGTTCCAGCAACCGGCCTTCGTGCTGGGCATGGCCGGCCTTCTCGTGGCCTTCAGCCTGAACCTCTTCGGGGTCTTCGAGATCCTGCTGCCGGGAAGCGCGCTCCAGGGCCTTTCCGGGGCCTCCCGCGGCTCCGGACTGGCCGGGGCCTTCGGCCAGGGCCTGGTCATGACCCTTCTGGCCACGCCCTGCACCGCGCCCTTCCTGGGCACGGCCCTGGGCTTCGCCTTCGCCGCGCCGGCCGGGGTCCTGGTGGCGGTCTTCACCGCGGTGGCCCTGGGTCTGGCCCTGCCCTACGTCCTCCTGGCCGCCGTGCCCGGCGCCCACGCCTGGCTGCCCAAGCCCGGGAACTGGATGCTGCGCTTCAAGGAGGCCATGGGCTTCCTTCTGCTGGCCACGGTGGTGTGGCTGCTGTGGGTGCTCTCCGGCTTGGTGGGCTCAGACGGCGGGGCCCTGGCCGGGGCTTGGCTGCTGCTGCTGGCCGTGGCCGTCTGGGTTTGGGGGCGCTTCGGAGGGCTGGAGCGCTCCCCGGGGGCGCGGCGGTGGGCCTTCGTCGCGGCCCTGGCCCTGGCCGCGGGCTCAGGGATCTGGCTCTGGCCCAAGGTGCTGGCCGGCCAGCCGGCCGCGGCCGCGGAGGACGCCCTGTGGAAGCCCTGGAGCCCGGCCCTGGCCGCGGACCTCCACGCCCGTGGGGTGCCCGTGTTCGTGGACTTCGGGGCCCAGTGGTGTTGGACCTGCAAGGTCAACGAGCGGGTGGTCCTGGGCGATCCGGCCGTGCTCCAGGCCTTCCGGGAGCGCCACGTGGCCCTGCTCAAGGCCGACGACACCCGCAACGACCCCGCCATCACCGCGGCCCTGCGGGCCCACGGAAGGGCCGGGGTGCCCATGTACCTCTACCAGCCGCCCCAGGGTCCGGAGAGGCTGCTGCCCGAGCTGCTGACCCCCGCTGAGGTGCTGAAAGCGCTGGGCCCGCCGGCTCCCTAAACCAGGAAAAGCCAAGAAAAAAGGGGTTTTGCCGGGGCGCCCGGGATCCAGGTCGGCTTGACCTGGGCCACAAAAATGGGTATATATGGCCTCCGCCGGGGTACAATACGGCGAAGCGGGGTAACCCGCGCGGTCCTCGATAGCTCAATGGTGGAGCATTCGACTGTTAATCGAAGGGTTGCTGGTTCGAGTCCAGCTCGAGGAGCCAAACCAAATGGCCTCGGTCCGATTGGACCGGGGCTATTTGCTTTATAAACCAACAACTTTCCGGTGTTCCGTCCTAAAGAGGCGGAAGGGCGAGTAAGGGGTCCTGCGGTTACCCTGGTCTCATCCTTCCGCTTTTTTTGTCAGGAGTAGGCACTCAAAAGGAACAAAAAAGGAACAGTGCTTCGGGGCACATTAATGCCGTGGTGGCTCTGCCGAGTCAATCGGACCTACCTCGGATATTTGGGGATGAAGGCATGCCGCCAGAAGGGTCTGCGGATCCAAGGGGGGAGGCGGGGGCGGGCGCGCCCCCCCTCGGATCCTCTTAAAAAGTGGCTCAGAATGGCGCTGGTGCTGTCTGGAGGGGGGTGGGATGGAGCTATTCCCGAATATCCGCCACCCTCTCCTTGAACCTCTCAATTTGTTGGACAAATTTCCCCTTTCGGGCTGGTGCGTCAGGGCGGTCTTTCAGGAA
>DAIDJD010000218.1 GCA_027451505.1 candidate division FCPU426 bacterium | reverse complement strand
GAGATCCTCCGCGGCGGCCCGGCCGTGGTGAGCACGGGGGGCGGCGTGGTGGTCGAGGCCGGAAACCGCAGGCTGCTGCGGGACGCCGAGACGGTCTACCTGGCGGCGTCGGCCGGGGTGCTGAAAAGGCGCCTGGCCGCGGGAAGGTCCGGCCGGCCCCTTCTGGCCGGGAGCGGGGACCTCGGCGCGCGGCTGCGCGGGCTCCTGCGGGCGCGTGCGCGGTGGTACCGGGACTGCGCGCGCACGGTCGTGCTGGCATCCCGCGGGGAACCGGGCGAGGTGGCGGAACGCATCCTTCGCGGGCTGCGCCGACGCGGCTTCGGCGGGGGCGCCCAGCGGGGTTGACCCGGCCCGGCCCGAATGGACGTGATTGCGGGGGCGTGGTAACCTTGAAAACTCCATGATTTCCTGGATTTTCGGGTTCCTGAAGGAGAGGGAATGGGTAAGGAAGCCGAAGAAATCAAGGATCTGATCCAGAAATTGGCCCAGAATCCCGATTCGATGGTCTTCGTCCAGCTCGCCGACGCCTACCGTCGGTCCGCGGACCTGGAGCGGAGCGTGGACGCCTGCCTCAAGGGTCTCGCTCTCCATCCGACCTACTCCACCGCCCGCATCATCCTCGGGCGGGACTATTTCGACCTGGGCCGCCTGGACGATGCCGCGGCGGAGTTCCGCCGGGTCGAGGCCGTGGACCCGGACAACATCGTCGTCCACCGAATGTTGGGCCAGATCGCCCTGCGCAAAGGGCTCACCGCCGAGGCCATCACACGGCAGCAGAAGGTGTTGGCCCTGGATCCGGACGACATCGCGGCCCAGGAACTCCTGAAAGAGGCCTTGCTGAAGGCCAAGCAACCCGAGGGCGGCGCGCCGCCGCCGCCGACGCCGCCACCAACGCCCGCTCCGGTCCCGGCGGCGGCCGCCGCGGTGGCCGTTCCAGCGCCCGCCACGCCGGAAAGGGCCAAGCCCTTGGCCGACCCAGAATCCCGCGCCAAGGCCCTCAAGGTGGCCGACCTTTACGTGAAGAAGCGGGCCTTGGACAAAGCCCGGGAAGTGCTCGACGAGATCTTGGCCGCCGACCCGGAGAATCCCGCTGCGCTGGAGCGGCGGCGGGCCCTGGACGGCGGTCGTCTCGCCGCCGATCCGGAGGTCGACGCCAGGCGCAAAGCCGAGGAGGAACAGCGCCGGACGGACGAGGAGTCCCGGCGGCGCGTGGTCGAGGAGGAGACCCGCGCGCGCCGCCAAGCCGAGGAGGCCGAAGCCCGGCGCAAGGCGGAGCAGGAGGCCGCGGAGAAGCGGCGCAGGGAGGCCGAGGAGGCCGAAGCCCGGCGCAAGGCGGAGCAGGAAGCCGCGGAGAAACGGCGCAAGGAGGCCGGGCGAGCCCTCTCCCCTGCGGAGATTCTGGGCGCCTTGGCCGGGCCCGAGGATCTCGTCGGAGACATCCCCCCCGCCCCTGCGGCGCAGGGGGCCGGGTCGAAGGGCCTTCTGCGCGGCCTGACCGACGTCGTGGAAGGGTCCGTGGGTGCCTGCTTGGCCGGACTCGATGGGGTCGTCCTGGAGACCGTGGCCGTCCGTCCGGGACTGGACGCGGCCGCGTTGGGCGCCGAGGCGGCCGGCCTGCT
Organism: candidate division FCPU426 bacterium; assembly: GCA_027451505.1. Taxonomy (GTDB): domain Bacteria; phylum Oederibacteriota; class JAJYGY01; order JAJYGY01; family DAIDJD01; genus DAIDJD01. The sequence continues at coordinate 5,127 of DAIDJD010000218.1, read as the reverse complement.
GAAGGGGGCGGTGCGGACCTCACGCGACTTCGGGCTGGGACAGGCCCGCGAAATTGTGGTCACGACGGAGAAAGCCATGCTGCTCATCATCCCGGTGGGGGCCTCCTATCTGGCCGCGCTCGCCCTGGATTTGGACGGGAACCTGGGCCGCGGCCGCCTGGAATTGCGCCGGATGGCCCCCCTGATCGAGCGGAACCTGGCCTGAGATGGCGGCGACCGGGGCGGCCTTGAGGGAGGCCCTCTACCTCTGGATGCGCCGACCGCGCGAGATGTTCCTGGCCAATCTGGCGGCGTTTTTCGCGATGTTCCTGCCCTGGGCCTTGGCCCCCATGCTCCCGGCCCCGGCGCGGACCACGGGTTTTGCCCTCTTGGGGCTGTGGTCCTGGGGGATCTTCAGCTCCCTGTGCGGGCTGTGCGCGCTTCTGGACGCCGGGGAAGAACGGCCCTGGACCGCCCTGGCGGGATGGTGGCGCCGCGCCTGGGCCGAACGCCTGGGGGCCTACGCGGTCGCCCTCATCGGCGCGGTCTGGCTGGCCGTCGCGGCCGGGTTCTACCGGGGCGCCGCGCTCCCGGTGGTGGCACGGATGGTGGCATGGGGCGGCATGACGCTGCTCGGGGTCTGGTGGGCGGCGGCCACGCTGTGCAGCCTGGGCGGGGCGGCCCCGGGGGGGCGGCCCTGGCGGGCCCTGTGGAAGGCCTGCGCCCTTCTGCCGCCGGCCTTCGGCGCGGACTGGCTCGCGGCCCTGGCCTTGTTCGCGTTGGCCCTGGTGCTGCCGGCGTCGGGGGCCTCCTTCGGGTCGGCTTGGGCCCGCTTCTGGATGGCCCCTTTCGTGCTCTGCCCCGTGTTCACCCTGGCCTTCCTGGCGGCCTACCTCACGGCCTTGGTCCGGCTCCTGCTGGCCCGGGCCCTGGGGACGTCCGTCGAGACCCCCCCCACTTGGATGGACCTATGGAACCTTCGGCGATGACGGTCGGCGTGGAGAAGCTGACGTATTGGCTGCGCCGGGACCACCCCAAGTCGCGCCGCCGCCGCGTCCTGGCGGCGGGGGTGGCGGCACTCCTGGCCTGGTTCGTCTTCGGCGGGCGGCAGGGCCTTTTCGCCTTGGCCATGAGCCAGCGCGAAAAGGCCTCCCTCAACGCCCAGATCGCGGACCTGACCGCGCAGAACGCGCGGTTGGAGGCCGAGGCCAACGCCCTCGCGGCCGATCCCGGCGCCTGCGAGAAGGTGGCCCGCGAACAGCTCCAACTGATGCGCCCCGGGGAGATCATCTACCGCTTCGAATAGGGGCCGAAGCGGAGGCCCCTATGCCAGGAGGAACCTTGTCCCAGAGCCCTCGCCTCGTCACGGTGGGATCCGTGGCCCTCGACACCCTGCGCACGCCCCATGGCGTCCGCCGCGACGCCCTGGGAGGGGCCGCGGTGCACGCCTCGGTGGCGGCGGCCTTTTTCGTGCCCCGGCCCGGCTTGGTCGGCGTGGTGGGGGCGGATTTCCCCGAGGGGTACCGCCGCCTTCTGGCGCGCCGCGGGATAGCCCTGGACGGCCTGGAGTCGGCCGCCGGCCGGACCTTCCGCTGGAGCGGCCGCTACCGGGGCGACATGGCCGTCGCCGAGACCCTGCGCACCGACCTGGGCGTGTTCGCCGGCTTCGATCCCCGTATCCCCGAGGGGTGGCGGGACGCTCCCTTCGTGTTCCTTGCCAACATCGAGCCCGGGATCCAGGCGCGGACCCTGGAACGGATGCGGGCGCCGCGCTTCACCCTCCTGGACACCATGAACCTTTGGATCGCGACCCGCCGGGCGGCCTTGCTCAAGGTCGTCGGCAGGGTGGACGCGGTGGTCCTCAACGACCAGGAGATCCGCCAACTCACCGGGGAGTCCTCCCTGGCCCGGGCGGCCCGCGCTTGCCTGCGCCTCGGGCCGCGGGCCGTCTTCCTCAAGCGCGGGGAGCACGGGGCCAGCCTGGTGACGCGGGACGCCTCCTTCCACCTGCCCGCCTTCCCGACCGAAAAGGTGGTGGATCCCACCGGCGCCGGGGACAGCTTCGCCGGGGCCTTGATGGGCCGGTTGGCTGCCTCCGGGGACGTCGGTGAGGGCGCGCTCCGCAAGGCCCTGGCCGCGGGGGTGGCCCTGGCCAGCTTCCAGGTGGAGGGCTTCTCCCTGGAGCGCACGCTGCGCCTGCGCCCGGCCGAGATCTCGAAGCGCCTGGCCGCCCTGCGGGCCATGACCCGCTTTTGAGATGGCCGTTGGGACCGACGGGTTCGGCGCGTTGAAGGCCCGGCTCAAATCCGTTCTCAAGCCCGCCCGCTACGCGCACACCCGCGGGGTGGCCGCCACGGCGCGCTCCCTGGCCCTGCGCCATGGGATAGCCCCGGAGCGCGCGGCCCTGGCGGGCTGGCTGCACGACTGCGCCAAGGCCCTGGAACGGGACGCCCTCCAACGGCTCCTGGGGCCGGCCGGGGCCGACGCCGGCGAACGGGCGGTCCCGGCCCTTTGGCACGCGCCCGTGGGCGCCCTGCTGGCCCGCAGGGAATACGGCGTCCGCGACCCGGAGGTCCTTCGGGCCATCCGCCTGCACACCACCGGCGGGCCGGACCCGGACCCCCTGGCCAAGGTGCTCTTCGTCTCCGACTTCATCGAACCGGGCCGCCCCCGCTGGCCGGAGCTCCCGGCCTTGAGGCGCCTGGCCCGGAGGGACCTCGACGCCGCCTATTTCGAGGTCCTGCGCCTGAAGCTGCTCGACCTGGTCTCCAAAGGCCGGCCCCTGCACCCGCGGGGCTTGGCCGCCTACCACCGCCACATGGAATCCCGATGCCCAGCCCGTTGAAGCGCCTCAATGCCCTGGTCCAGGACGCCTTCGAGGCCTCCGGCCACGACCGGCGCCACGGGCAGGTCGTGCCCTCGGCCCGACCGGACCTCTGCCAATTCCAGTGCAACGGGGCCATGCCCGCGGCCAAGGGAAAGGGGACGCCCCCGCGCGCCGTGGCCGAGGGCGTCGCCGCGCTCCTGCGCGCCTCCGGCGCCTTCGCCTCGGTCGAGGTGGCCGGGCCGGGCTTCATCAACCTGGTCTGCTCCGACCCCTGGCTGGGGGAACGGGCGCGCGAGGCCCTCACGGAGGGGCGCCTGGGGGTGCCGGTGTCCGAGGACGGTCCGGTGCTGCTGGACTTCGGCGGCCCCAACGTGGCCAAGCCGCTCCATGTGGGGCACCTGCGTTCCGCGATCATCGGGGACTGCCTCCAACGGCTGCACCGCTTCCTGCTCGACGACCGCGGCCCCGGCTGGCGCGGCCGGGGCCGGGTCGTCAGCGACATCCACCTCGGGGACTGGGGCACCCAGATGGGCATGCTCATCGAGGCCGTGCGCGAGGCCCAGCCCGCTTTGCCGTATTTCGACCCGGCGTTTTCCGGGCCCTATCCCGGGACCAGCCCGGTCGAGCTTTCCGACCTCGAGGCCATGTATCCGGCCATGAGCGCCCGCTGCAAGGACGATCCCGCCGCGGCCGAGCGCGCCCGGGCCGCCACGCGCGAGCTCCAGTCCGGCCGGGCCGGGTACAGGGCCCTGTGGCGGCACTTCGTGGACGTGAGCATCGCGGCCATAAGGTCCGACTTCGCGGTGCTGGGCGTGTCCTGGGACCTGTGGCTCGGCGAAAGCGACAGCCAAGCCTCCATCCCCGACATGCTCCGGGACCTTGAGTCCCGCGGGGTGAGCGCCGTCAGCGAGGGCGCCACGGTCATCCACCTCGGCCCGGCCGGGGAGGGGGACGGGCCGCCGCCCCTGCTGCTGGTCAAATCCGACGGCGGCTACCTCTACGGCACCACCGACCTGGCCACGCTCCGGCAAAGGGCCTCCCAGGGCTTCGCGCGGATCCTCTACGTGGCCGACCGGCGCCAGAGCCTGCACTTCTCGCAGGTCTTAGCCGGTGCCGCCAAGGCGGGCTACCTGCGCGCGTCGGGCCGGGATGTGCGGGCCGAACACGTGGCCTTCGGCACCGTCAACGGCAAGGACGGCAAGCCCTACAAGACCCGCGAGGGCGGGGTGATGCGCCTGGGGGCCCTTCTCTCCGAGGCCCTCGACAAGGCCCAGGACCGCCTCAATTCCGGCGGCATGGCCGTGGACCTGGGCGTGGAGGAGAGGGCCCGGGTCGCCCGGCAGGTGGCCGTGGCCGCGGTGAAGTTCGCGGACCTCGCCAACCCGCGGACCAGCGACTACGTCTTCGACCTGGAGAAGTTCATGCTCTTCGAGGGCCGGACCGGCCCCTACCTGCTCTACGCCGCCGTGCGCATGAAGAGCATCCTGCGCAAGGCCGAGGAGCGCGGGTTCCGGCCCGGGCGCCTGGGCGATCCCGCCCCGCAGGAGCGGGACCTGTTCCTGAGGTTGCTGTCCCTGCCCGAGGCCCTTGAGCGCGCCTCCGAGGGCAGCGCGCCCAACCTCCTGTGCGACTGGGCCTACGACCTCTCCGGGGCCTTCAGCACCTTCTACCAGGGAACCAACATCCTGCGCGAGGTCGACGCCCATCGGCGGGGCCACTGGCTCGCCCTGACCCAGGCCACGCTGCGGGCCTTGGAGCTGGTGTTGGGGCTCCTGGGCTTGGAGATCCCGGAACGGATGTGACCCCGGGCGCGCCCAAGACTCGGGCGTGGTTGGCGCCCCTCGCGGTGTTTGTTTTATGGACCGCGGCGGTGGGCCCCTGGCTCGACCGGCCGCACATGCAGGAAGCCGACGAACTCACCCACGCCCGGGTCGCCCAGGCCGCCGCGCTCGAGGGCCGCTGGTGGCCCCTGGTGCTCGACGGCCGCCCCTTTTACGAGAAGCCCCCCCTGATCTTCTGGCTGGCCGGGGCCGCCGCGCGGCTGTCCGGGCGCCCCTACGCCGGCTGGCCTTACCGCATGTGGACCTGTTTGGCGGCCGGAGCCTGCCTGGCGGTTCTGGCTTGGCTGGGAATGCTCCTGGGCCGCCCGGCGGCGGGCTTGGCCGCGGCCGGCCTGCTCGCGCTCCAGGGCGATTTCATTTTTCACGCCCGGTTCTTCTCCCTGGACACCCCTTTCCTGGCTTGCGCCCTGGCCTCGCTGGCGCTTTCAGTCCGCGCCTCCGAGTCCGGCCGCGGTTGGGCCGCCGCGGGCTGGGCCTTGG
>DAIDJD010000217.1 GCA_027451505.1 candidate division FCPU426 bacterium | reverse complement strand
GGGGGGGGGGATCCGGGAAAAAGAACGGCGCCGGGGGGGAGCCCCGGCGCCGGATGGTTCGGGCTCTTGGGAGTAGTCTAGGCCGCGGTCTCCTGTTTGACCACCCAGACCTTCACCAAGCCGCGCACCTCGTGGCCCAGGTGGACCTCCACCTCGTAGATGCCCAGGGCCTTGATGGGGTCGCGCAGCAGGACGTCGCGCTTGTCCAGGACGTGGCCCTCCTTGGCCAGGGCCTCGGCCACGTCGGCGTTGGTGACCGAGCCGAAGAGCTTGTCGTCCTCGCCGGCCAGGCGGGCCAGGGACAGGCTCAGCCCCGCCAGCTTCTGGGCCAGCTCGCGGGCGGCCTGGACCTCCTTGTCGTGGCGCTTCGCCAGGGCCTTCCTCTCGTTCTCGAAGACCCGCGCGTTGGCCGGGGAGGACCCCAGGGCCTTGCGCCGGGGGATGAGGTAGTTGCGGGCGTAGCCGTCGGCCACGTCGACCTGGCTGCCGGCCGCGCCCAGGGTCTTCACGTCTTCGAGCAGGATGACCTTCATCGGATGCCTCGCCTTTCGTGCAACGGCGCCCCGCGGTGGTCCTAGGGGCGCCCACCCTTGGAGGGCTGGGGTTTGAGGTGCCTCAGGTCGGCCCAGGGTTCGAGCAGGCCGGTGACCAGGAGCATGAGGCCGAACATCTGCAGCAGGCCGGAGCGGTCGGCAAAGACCACGGCCAGCGCGGCGCAGGAGAGCAGGAGGACGGCCAGGAACCGCGTACGGGGATCCCGGGCCCAGGCCGCCACCTTGGCGCCGAAGACCACGACGCCCTGGAACAGGAAGAGGACCGTCCCCACCACCAGGACGTTGAGGGCCAGGTGGTCCGCCCAGGCCGGCCCCTGGATGAGCCCGGTGCGGGAGGCCCCCAGCCATAAGCCGGGTCCCAGAACCAGCCACACCAAGCCCCAGGGGGCGCTCCAGCGGGCCAGGGATCCGGGATCCGGGGCCAAGCCCCTGCGGAACTGGCGCCGCCGCAGGTACGCGGCCAGGGGCGCGAGGACGGCCAGCGCCAGGCAGAACTGCATGGCCGGAAGGGCCTCGCCCGCGGCCAAGTAGAGGGACGTCAACTCCGCGCGGTCCGCCGCGGCGTCCTTGTCCGTGGACGGGACCTGGCGCTCCACCATGCCCTGGGCCGCCTGGGCCCACTGCGCCCGTTCGGCCTGGGCCTCGGCCAAGCCGGGCTGCTGAAGGGTCCAGAACTGGGCCAGGGCCACCAGGAAGGCGGGCAGGAGGCCCAGCGGCAGGGCCCGGAACAGGCCCCCTCCGCCCCGCCTGAGGGCGAACTGCATCAGCCCGAAGGAGAGCCCGAAGAATACGAGCTCCGCCCCCGCCGACGCGAGCGCGTCCACGGACTCAGCCGGCCACGAAGGGCAGCAGGCCCATGGACCGGGAACGCTTGATCGCGCGGGCCAACTGGTGCTGGCACCAGGTGCAGTTGCCCGTGATGCGGCGGGGCACGATCTTGCCCCGGTCGCTGATGAAGTTGCGCAGGCGGTTGGCGTCCTTGTAGTCGAAGACGAAGACCTTGTCGGCGCAGAAGCGGCAGCTCTTGCGCTTGAAGCGGCTGTCGTCGTTGGAGCGGCGGGGGCGCTTGGCCTTTTTCTTTGCGAAGGGCATGGTTTCCTCGGTCCTAGAAGGGTATGTCGTCGTCCGCCGGCGCGGGCGGGACGTCGGAGGGCGGCGGGCCGTCGCCATCGGCGGAGGGCGCGGAGGGGGACCCGTCGCGGCGCGGTCCGCCGGAAAGGAACTGCACCCGCTCGGCCACGACCTCGAGCATGGAGCGCTTCTGCTGGTCCTGGGTCGTCCATTCCTTCAGCTTGAGGCGGCCCTCCACCAGCAGCGGCGAGCCCTTCTTCAGGTACTCGCCGCAGGCCTCGGCGGACTTGCCCCAGACCTCGACGCCCACGTAGGTGACCTCCTCCTTCCATTCGCCGTTGCCCGCCTTGTACTTGCGGTTGGTGGCGAGGCGGAGGTTGGCCACGGCCTGTCCCGAGGGCACGAAGCGCAGCTCCGGGTCCTTGGTCAGGTTGCCGACGAGCAGAACCTTGTTCAGGCTGGCCACTGCGGACTCAGGCCGCGGCGGCCGCGGCGACGCGCTGCTTGCGGGGCACGGGCTTGTACTCCGGCACCACGCGCAGGGTCTGGAACTTGAGGACCTCGTCGGCCAGGCGCATCTGGCGCTCCAGCTCGAAGACGACCGCCGACGGCGAATTGAAGACCATCAGGACGTAGGCCCCCTCGGAGTGCTTGCGCATGGGATAGGCCAGCTTGCGCTTGCCCATACGCTCCACCTTGGAGACCTCGCCGCCGCCCGCCTTCACGACCTCGAGGTAGCGGTCGACCAGTTTGTCAGCCTCTTCCTTCGTCAGACCCGGATCGAGGATGACCATGCTTTCGTACGGATGGATCAACGCCACAAACCCCTCCTGGATATCCCCGGGGACCCACCCCAAGGAAAGCCCCCCCGTTCCGGATGCCCGGGCATGGTCGACCCGAGGCGCCCTGAGGGGGCAAGGGAACCGCCCTTAAAAGGGGGCGGCATGATACCCGGACCCGGGCGCGAAGCACCCGGGCCGGAAAGGAAAAGATTATAGGTGCACGAACGCCCCGGGGTCAAGCCCGAAGGCCCTCCGGCTCGGGCCGCCCGCGCGGCTCCGGGGCGATGACCAGGACGGCCTCGCCCCGGGGGGGCTCCCCGGAGATGGCGGCGGCCAGGGTGGCCAGGGTGCCGTGGAGGCAGCGTTCGTGGAGCTTGGTCAGCTCCAGGGCCAGGGAGGCGGGCCTATCCCCCAGGGCCTCCAGGGCCGCCGCCAGGGTGGCGGCGAGGCGCAGGGGGTTTTCGTAGCACAACAGGGTGTGGCGGGAGGCGGCCTCCTCGGCGAAGAAGCGCGCCCGCGCCCCGGGTTTGCGGGGCACGAAACCCTTGAAGGTGTAGCTGCTGGTGGGCAGCCCGCTCATCAGCAGGGCCAGCGGCGCGGCGTGGGGCCCGGGGACGACCTCGACCGGGATCCCGGCCCCGCGGCAAAGGTTCAGGAGGCGGTAGCCGGGGTCGCTCAGGCCCGGGGTGCCCGCGTCGCTGACCAGGACGACCCGGCGCCCCTCCCGCAACAGCTTCAGCAGGCCCGGGGCGGCCTGGGCCTCGTTGAATTCGTGGTAGGCCAGGGTCCGGCCCGGCGCGGCGAGCCCCAGGGCCTCGTAGAGGCCGCGGGTGCGACGGGTATCCTCGCAGGCCAGGACCTCGGCCCCCGCCAGGGCGGCGCGGGCCCGCGGGCTCAGGTCCCCGAGGTTGCCGATGGGCGTGGCCACCACCGTCAGGCGCGGGCCGGCGGGGGCCGCGGCCTCCGGCTCGGGCTCAGACATTGAACTTGAAGTGGGCGATGTCGCCGTCGGCCATGACGTAGTCCTTGCCCTCCTGGCGCAGCAGACCGGCCTCCTTGAGGGCCTTCTCGTCGCCCCCGCGGGCCTCCAATTCGGCGTAGCCCATGATCTCGGCGCGGATGAAGCCCCGCTCCATGTCGCTGTGGATCTCCCCGGCGGCCTGGGGCGCGCGGGAGCCCTTGGCGATGGTCCAGGCGCGGGACTCCTGGGGCCCGGCGGTGTAGAAGCTCTGCAGGCCCAGAAGGTCGTAGCCCGCGCGGATCAGCCGGTTCAAGCCCGGCTCCTCCAGGCCCAAATCCTTGAGGAAGGCCCGGGCCTCGCCCTCGGGCAGTTCCCCGATCTCGGACTCGATCTTGGCGCAGATGGGGATGGCTCCGGCCCCCTCGGCCTTGGCCCGCGCCAGGACCGTCCGGGTGAAGGCGTTGTCCATGCCCGGCAGGTCCGACTCGGCGACGTTCATGGCGTAGAGCACGGGCTTGGCGGTGATGAGGAAGAAATCGCGCATCAAGGCCGTCTCCTCGGCCGTGAAGCCGGCCCGGCGGGCCGGCACGCCCTCGCCCAGGCGGGCCTTGAGCCGGTGCGCCAGGTCGTGCAGCCGGGCCGCGTCCTTCTCACCGGCGCGCACGCGCTTGGCCAGCTTGTCGAACTGGCGCTCCACACTTTCCAGGTCGGCCAGCATGAGCTCGGTCTCGATCACGTCGATGTCCTGGGCCGGGTCGACCTTGCCCGAGACGTGGGTGACGTCCTTGTCCTCGAAGCACCGGACGACGTGCACGATGGCCTGGGTCTCGCGGATGTGGCTGAGGAACTTGTTGCCCAGCCCCTCGCCCTGGCTGGCCCCCTTGACCAGCCCGGCGATGTCCACGAACTCCACCAGCGCGGGCACGGTCTTCTTGGAGGCGTACCATCGCGCCAGATGGTCCAGCCTCGGGTCCGGCACGGCCACCGCGCCCACATTGGGCTCGATGGTGCAAAAGGGGAAATTGGCGGCCGCCGCGCCGGCCTTGGTGATGGCGTTGAACAAAGTGGACTTGCCCACGTTGGGAAGCCCGACGATTCCCAGCTTCACTCGACCCCCGCAAAGAAAACGCCCCCACCCGTGGGGTGGGGGCGCGTTTCACACCCGGACTCTACGCCTAGGCAGGGTCAGTAGTCAATCGGCAGCTTCTCGCGCGGACCCGTGTGGGGGGCGAAGCGCGGGGTGTCCTTGGCCTTCTGGATGGCCTCGGAGACCGCGTCGGAGCCGTTGTCGCGCCGGACCTTCAGCACCTGGCCCGGATTGATGAGGTCGGGATCCTGGAGCTGGTCGCGGTTGGCGATGAACAGAAGGGGCCACTCGAAGGAGTTCGCGTAGATCTTGCGCTTGCCCGCGATCCGCCACAGCGAGTCGCCCCGATGCACCCGGTAGTGGGTCGGCTTGCCCGAACCCGATCCCGAGGTCGAAGCGGGAGCGGTGGTGTCCACCGGAGGCGGGGGAAGCGAACCGCCGTTCCCGGAACCGGCTCCCGGAGGAGGCGGCAGGGCGGCCCCGCTGTCCGAAGGGGCGGCCGCGGCACCCGCGCCAGGAGGCGGCGGCAGGGTCGAGGAACCGTTGTCCCCGGACGAGGGGGGCGGCGGCAGCGCCGAGGAACCGTTGTCCCCGGACGACGGGGGCGGCGGCAGCGCCGAGGAGCCGTTGTCCCCGGACGACGGGGGCGGCGGCAGCGCCGAGGAGCTGTTGTCCCCGGACGAGGGAGGCGGCGGCAGCGCCGACGAACTATCCGAGGGCGGGGGCGGCAGCGCCGACGAACTGTCCGAGGACGGAGCCGCGCTGGCGTCCGCGCCCGGAGGGGGCGGCAGGGTGCCCGCGTCCAGGGACTGGGACCCGTCCGCGGAGGGCGGGGGCGGCAGGGAGTCGTCCGCCCTGAGTGCGCTGGTGCTCAACGCGGCCGCGAGCACCGCGACCGACAGGACTAAGGGGAGCTTCGTGGCCGCCACCTGGGTCCTCCCAAAAAAAAGTCTAAAGGTTCCGTGCCTTCAACCCCTCGCGGGACAGCGAAACGGATGTTAAAGACACGGAACCTGGTTGTCAAGCTGGAAAACCGTATTCCGGCAGGAGAAAAACCCCTACTTCTTGCTCTGATAATAGGCCTTATTCTCCTCCAACGTCATGGGCTTGTAGTCCTGCGCGTGCCCCGCGGCCCCGAATTCGCGCATGCGCTCGGCCACGATCTTGGCGTGGGCCTCCCGCGCCGGGGTCAGGTATTCGCGCGGATCGAACTTGGAGGGCTCCTCGGCGAAGACCTTGCGGATGGCGGCGGTGATGGCCATGCGGCCGTCGGTGTCGATGTTGATCTTGGCCACGCCGTTGCGGATGCCCTCCTGGATCGCGGAGATGGGCACGCCCATGGCGTTGGGCATCTTGCCGCCGTAGCGGTTGATCTCGTCGCGCAGGTCGGCCGGAACCGTGCTGGAGCCGTGCATGACCAGGGGCGTGTCCTTGGCCCGGGCGCGGACCTTCTGGACGATGTCCATGGCCAGCTTGGGGGCCACCTTGAACTTGTAGGCGCCGTGGGAGGTCCCGATGGCCAGGGCCAGGTAGTCCACCCCGGTCTCGGCGATGAAGCGGATGGCCTGGTCCGGGTCGGTCAGGTGGATCTGGCCGGAGCCGACCCCGTCCTCGATGCCGCCCAGGGTGCCGATCTCGCCCTCCACCGACACGCCGCGGGCGTGGCAGTACTCCACCACCTTGCGGGTGACGTCGACGTTCTCCTCGTAGGTGGTGGGGGTCTTGCCGTCCTCCTTGAGCGACCCGTCGATCATGACGCTGGTGAAGCCCAGTTCGACGGCCGTCTTGGCGCTGTCCAGGCCGTTGCCGTGGTCGAGGTGCATGGCCAGGGGGATCTCGGGGTTGAGCTCCACGGCCGCGAGCATGAGGTGGCGCAGGTAGTTCAAGTTGGAGTATTTCAGCGCCCCGCGGCTGGCCTGGATGAAGACCGGGGAGCGGGTCTCCTTGGCGGCCGCCATGATGGACTGGATCTGCTCCATGTTGTTGACGTTGAAGGCGCCGACGCCGTAGCCGCCCTTGAGTGCTTCCATGAGGATCTGCCGACCGGGAACCAAAGGCATTGCTCGCTCCTGTGCGGGGAAGGGTGAGTGCGCATTATAGCAGAGGCCCGGCCCCCCGGGCTACCAGCGCTCGTCGGTGAGCAGGTGGGACTGGACGTAGTCGGTGACCGCGTCCGCCAGGGAGCGGATGGGGAGCGGCCCCAGGGCCGCCCGCAGCTTCCCCATCTCCGCGCGGGTGTGGTACTGGTACTTCCCGCGGATGGCCTCGGGGATGTCGACGTACTCCACGTCCACCGGGCGCCCCAGGGCCCCGAAGACCGCCGCCGCGAGCTGGTTCCAGGTGTGGGCCTGGCCCGAACCCAGGTTGAACAGGCCGTTCACGTCGCGGCGCTCCACCAGCTTGAGCACGACCGCCGCGGCGTCCTTGACGTAGATGAAATCGCGCGTCTGTTCGCCGTCGGCGACGCCTTCGCGGTGGCTGCGGAAGAGCTTGAGCTTGCCCGTCGCCAGGATCTGGCCCACGGCCTTGTCCACCAGGGAGCGCATGTCCCCCTTGTGCGCCTCGTTGGGGCCGAAGACGTTGAAGAACTTGATGCCCGCGGCGCGCTCCAGAACCCCCGTGTCGAGGGCCCATTCGTCGAAGAGCTGCTTGGAGTACCCGTACATGTTCAGGGGCTTCAGGCTCCTCAGGGCGGCTTCCTCGTCGAGGAAGCCCAGGGTGCCGTCGCCGTAGGTCGCGGCGGAGGAGGCGTAGACCAGGCGCACGCCCTTCTCCGCGCAGAAGGCGGCCAGTTCCTGGGAATACTTCACGTTGTTGTCGTAGAGGTAGTCGGCGTCGCGCTCGGTCGTGGCGGAGCAGGCCCCCAGGTGCACGACGGCGTCGATCTCCTTGCCGTCGCCGAAGGCCCCCGCCACGAGTTGCTCCAGAAAGCGGTCCTTGGGGACGTAGTCCAGGAAGCGCTTGCCCACCAGGTTGCGCCACTTCTCGCCCGAACCCAGGTGGTCCACGACCAGCACGTCGTGCCGGCCCGAATCGTTGAGCAGGCGCAGCACGCCGCTTCCGATGAAGCCGGCCCCCCCCGTCAGGATGATCACGCCCTTCCCTCCCCTTGGTTGGCGGCCCGCCCCGCGGCCAGCGCTTTTTTGAGGTACCTTCCCGTGTGGCTGGCCTTGCACGCGGCCACCTGCTCGGGGCTGCCCGCCGCCACCAGGGTCCCGCCCCCGCCCCCGCCCTCCGGCCCCAGG
>DAIDJD010000216.1 GCA_027451505.1 candidate division FCPU426 bacterium | reverse complement strand
GGAGATGGGGATCCGGGGGCCGGTCATCAGCTACAACGGCGGCATGCTGCGCGACGCCGACGACCGCCTTCTGGAGAGCCGCACCCTCGACCCGGATCTGGCCGCCGAGGTGGCCGCCTTTGCCGAGGCGAGGGACCTTCCGCTGAACTACTACGCCGACGGCGTCCTCTACGCCCGCAAAATCCAGCCCTGGTGGGACCTCTACCAGGGACGCACCTCCTCCCCCATGCGGGAGGTGGCCACCCACGCCGGGCTCAAGGGCAAACGCCCCTACAAGCTCCTGATCTACGCCAGCGCCGACCGGGTCCGGGCCCTCAAGGCCGAGCTGGAGCCGCGCTTCGGCGGGCGCTGCGCGCTGATGATCACCGCCGACGAGTACCTCGAGTTCGTGCCGCTGGACGCCGACAAGGGGTCGGCCCTGGCCGCCCTGGCCGGCCGCCTCGGCTTCGCCGCGGAGCAGGTCGCCGCGGCCGGGGACGGCTGGAACGACCTGGGCATGCTGCGCTGGGCCGGCCTGGGGATCGCCATGTCCGGGGGCCGGGACGAGCTCAAGGCCGTGGCCGACGTGGTGGTGCCGGGCCCCGAGGACGACGGCCTGGCCCGGTTCATCGAGGACCGCCTGCTGCGGGCCGGAGCTGGGGTGGCCCCATGAGCCCCTGGGCGGGGAAGTCGCTCGCCGCCCTGGACCGGCCGCTGGCGCCGGGGTTGGCCGCGCGTTTGGTGGCGGCGCTGCACCCCCGCCCCGGGCAGCGCTTCCTGGACCTGGCCAGCGGCACCGGGACGTTCTTCTTCCCGTTCTTCGAGGCCATGGGCGGGCGGGGCGTCTTCCTGGCGGCGGAGTGGGAGGAGGAGGACCTGCGGCGCTTCCTCAACCGCCTGGAGACCTACGCCGCGCACCCCGGCTACACCCGCGTCGAGGTCCTCAGGGCCAAGCCCGACCGCCTGCCCCTGCCCGACCGCTGCGCCGACTTGGCCCTGCTGGCGCAGGACGTCCTGCCGCGGGACCTCGCCGCGGGGATCCGCGAATGGCGCCGGCTGCTGGCCCCCGGGGGCACGCTCTGCCTGCTGGGCGGGGCCGGGACCGCCGACGCCGAGCGCGCGGCCTGTTCCGAGCTGGCCGCGGTGGGCTTCCCGTGGCGGGTCCGCCACAACGGCTTCGAGGGGCACTGGTGCCTGACGGCCCGGCTGTGAGCGCGCGGCAGGCCGCGGCGCGTCTGGAGCGCTGGCTCCAGGTGCGCCTGGGCTTCGAGGCCCCGCGCAACCTGCTCCCCCCCGGCGTCCCGCCGCCGGCCGACGGCTACCTGGACGCCTGCCTGGCGCGTTGGGAGGGCGAGGACCTGCGCCTGGTCGGCCTGATGGTCGACGAAGGGGGCGGGGCCGAGCTTTTCGCCCAGCGCGCCGAGTCCTTCCGCAGGTCCCTCGCCGGGACCGAGCCCGCCGTCGCCGGCCGCCTGAGGGCCAACCTCTGGCTGGTGACGGGCGCCCCGGGGCGCTTCGAGGCGCTGCGCTCCGGCTTCCTGGACTTCGCGGACGCCCACTTCCTCTCCAAGACCGTGGCGGGCCGGGGGATCCTGTGCGCCGCGGACGGGCGGGGCGAATTCGCGGGCCGCTCCGCCGCGAGCCCGGGGGCCGAGGAGATGGGGGCGGCCCTGGCCGACCCCTCCGGCGACCCCGGGTCCGAGGAGGCCGTGCGCGTGCGCCAGGAGCGCGAGGCCAAGGCCGCCGAGCGCGCCCGCGACGAGCGCAACGCCGCGCGCATGCTCAGGCCCGGCCCCTCCCCGGCGACCTGGGCCCTCATCGCGGTGAATTCCGCCGTGTTCGTGGCCCAGACCCTGCTGAGCGAGGACCTGCGGCGGGCCGGGTTGAGCCCGGACGTGGCCTTCAGCGCGGCCATGCTGCGCCTGGGCGCCAACGAGCCGGGCCTGAGCCTGCACGGCCAGTACTGGCGCCTGCTGGCCTGTTCCTTCCTGCACGGCGGCTGGTGGCACCTGGGGTTGAACATGTACGCCCTTTTCCTGGTGGGGGCCGTCCTGGAGCGCCTGGTCGGGCCCTGGCGCTTCCTGGCGGTCTATTTCACGGCCGCCCTGGCCGCGGGCCTGGCCAGCGCCCTGTCGGCCGGGGCCGGGGCCTACTCCGTGGGGGCCTCGGGCGCCATCATGGGGGTGATCGGGGTGCTCATGGCGCCCCGCTTCCGCCGCGATCCGCGCTTCCCCGAGGGGCTGTCCCGCCGCCTGTTCCAGTGGCTGGTGCGCCCGGTGGCGCTGATCTTCGTCCTGGGGGTGGCCCTGCGCCTGTTCGACGTGCCCCTGCTGCTGGACAACGCGGCCCATCTGGGGGGCTTGCTGGCAGGCTTCGCTTTGGGTTATCTTTGGCCCTCGTTTTTGGTGCGTCCCGTGCGCCGGCAGGCCTGAGGCCGGCGCGACCCCCGCATCGCACACCCCCCGCGCAGTAAAGGAAGCCCATGCCCGCCGTCCAGCGCAAGGACCTGCACAATTTCGCCATCATCGCCCACGTCGACCACGGCAAGACCACCCTCGTGGACGCCATCCTGCGCCAAGCCGGCGTCTTCCGGTCCAATGAGCAGGTGGCCGAGAGGGTCATGGACTCCAACGACCTGGAGCGGGAACGCGGCATCACCATCTTCTCCAAGAACGCCAGCTACCAGTACAAGGGCGCCAAGTTCAACATCGTGGACACCCCGGGCCACGCCGACTTCGGCGGGGAGGTGGAGCGCATCCTGAAGATGGTCGACGGGGTGCTGCTGCTGGTCGACGCCGCCGAGGGTCCCCTGCCCCAGACGCGCTTCGTCCTCAAGAAGTCCCTCGCGCTCGGGCACCGGCCCATCGTCGTGATCAACAAGATCGACCGCCACGACGCCCGGCCCCACGAGGTGCACAGCATGGTGCTGGACCTCTTCTTGAACCTGGAGGCCAGCGACGAGCAGGCCGACTTCCCCTACGTCTTCGCCAGCAGCCGGGCCGGGACCTGCCGCCTGTCCATGGACGACCTGGACTCGGACCTGCGCCCCCTGCTGGACCTGATCGCCGAGAAGGTGCCGGGACCGGTGGTGGACCTGGAGGCGCCCTTCCAGATGCTGGTCAGCAACATCCTCTACAACGAGTTCGTGGGCCGCATCGCCGTCGGGCGCGTGGCCCGGGGGCGGGTGGACAAGGCCACCCCGTTGGCCCTGCTGAAGGAGGGGCGCACCGTGGCCGGGCGGGCGACCAAGCTGCTGGCCTTCGAGGGCCTCAAGCAGGCCGAGGTCGAGGAGGCCAGCGGCGGCGACATCGTGGGGCTGGCCGGCTTCGAGGACGTCTTCATCGGGGACACGATCTGCGCGGCCTCGGCCCCCGAGCCCTTGGAGCGCATCCACGTCGACGAGCCGACCCTGAACATGACCTTCGGCGTCAACACCAGCCCGTTCTCGGGCACCGAGGGCAAGTTCGTCACGGCCCGCCACCTCAAGAACCGCCTGGAGCGGGAGCTGCTCAGCAACCTGGCCCTGCGCGTCGACACCGGCGAGGGCGAGGGCAGCTTCATCGTCAGCGGCCGCGGCGAGCTGCACCTGGGCATCCTCATCGAGACCATGCGCCGCGAGGGCTTCGAGCTGGAGGTGGGCAAGCCCAAGGTCATCATGCACCGCGACGAGCGCGACCGCCTGATGGAGCCCTACGAGCGCCTCATCGTCGACATGCCCGCCGCCCTGATGGGGGGCGTGATGGAGCGCCTGGGGGCGCGCAAGGCCGAGATGATCAACATGGCGCCCTTCGGCGAGGGCCAGGTGCGCGT
The DNA here is from genome assembly GCA_027451505.1 of candidate division FCPU426 bacterium. GTDB lineage: Bacteria > Oederibacteriota > JAJYGY01 > JAJYGY01 > DAIDJD01 > DAIDJD01. The sequence continues at coordinate 24,308 of DAIDJD010000216.1, read as the reverse complement.
GGAGTTCAGCATCCCCAGCCGCTGCCTGCTGGGCTTCCGCACGGAGTTCATGACCTTGACCCGCGGCGAGGGCGCCCTGCACCACGTCTTCGACAAATACGGCGAGTACAAGGGCGACGTCGAGACGCGCCACGTCGGTGTGCTCTGGGCGACGGACCCGGGCGAAAGCAACGCCTACGGCCTCTTCGGGGCGCAGGAGCGGGGCGTCCTCTTCATCGGCCCCGGCGAGCGGGTGTACGCGGGCATGATCGTCGGCGAACACTCCCGCGAGAACGACCTGGGCATCAACGTCTGCAAGGCCAAGCAGTTGACGAACATGCGGGCCACGGGCACCGACGAGGCGCTCACCCTGACCCCCGCCCGGCGCATGAGCCTGGAGCAGTGCCTGGAGTACATCGCCGACGACGAGCTGGTCGAGGTGACGCCCAAGACCATACGGCTGCGCAAGAAGATCCTCGACGCCAACGAGCGCAAGAAGTCCGAGAAGAGCATGGCGGACCGCGCGAAATCCCAGGCGGGGAAGTGATCCCGATCCCCCGGTGATCGGGGACGACGACCCGGAGGAGGCCCCGGCCCCCGAGGGGGACTGGACCGTGTCCGCCTTCATGGCGGCCCCCGCGGTGGTGTCCGGGTCCGACACCGTCCTCAAGGTCTGCGAACTCATGTCCGGGGGCCGCATCGGCCAGATTCTGGTGGCCCCGGAGGGCTGGCGGGGCGGGGCGCAAGCGTGCCCCGAGCCCGCGGGCATCTTCACCGAGCGCGACCTGATCCGCGCCCTGGTGCGCCATCGCGTGGGCCTGCTCGAGCTCCCGGTCTCCGCGGTGATGACCAGCCCGGTGGTCGGCGTGGGCCCCGACGAGGACATCCTCCACGCCGCCGACCTGATGACCCTGCTGCGCTGCCGGCGCCTGCCGGTGGTGCGTGAGGGCCTCCTGGTGGGGGTGGTGACCCGGGGCCGGGTCATGGAGGCCCAGGCCCGGCGCCTGGCCCTCCTGGCGCGCCAGAACCGCGACCTGGAGCGCCAGGCCGAGCACGATCCCCTCACCGGCCTGGGCAACCGCGCGCTGTTCACGCGCGTCCTGGCCCACGAGCTCGACGGTGCCCGCGTCCACGGCGGGGGCGTGTCCGTGCTCGAGATCGACATCGACCACTTCAAGCGCGTCAACGACAGCCTCGGCCACCCGGCCGGGGACCGGGTGCTGGCCGGGCTGGCCCGCGTGCTGCGCCGGGAACTGCGCCGGGCCGACCTGGCCGCGCGCGTCGGTGGCGAGGAGTTCGCCGTGGTGCTCGGCCGCGGGGCCGGGGACCCCAAGGCGGTGGCCGAGAAGCTGCGCCGCGCCGTGGCGGCGGAGGACTTCGGGGCCCCGGGGGCGGAGCTGCGCGTGAGCGTCAGCGTGGGCTGCGCGACCTCGCGGCCGGGGGAGGACGGCGAGGCCCTCTTCGCCCGGGTCGACGCGGCCCTGTACCGGGCCAAGAACCTGGGGCGGGACCGGGTGGAGGCGGAGGCCTAGGGCCCGCCGGGTCCGTATGACCCGCATCATGGTCCCGGCCCGTGGGAGCGCTACCGTAGTGGGGGAACACTCCACTTTAGGGAGGCCTCCATGGCGGCCCGCTTGTTGCGTAAGAAGGATTTGGCCGAACGCATCTACCTCCAACTGCTGGAGCGCCGGGACGTCCGGGGCCGGGAAGGCGCGCGGCGCCTGGCCGCGGCCTCCCTGGAGATCGCCGGCGGCTTCATCGCCGCGCAGAAGTCGGTGCTGCGGGACCTCCGCGGCCGCCGGCGCGCTGGGCCGGTCCGCCGGGGCCGGTGACGTCGCGGATGCTCGCCTCCACCACCCTCAACAGGAAGTCCAATTCGGTCCGGCTCAGGCACAGCGGAGGCATCAGCACCACCACGTCCCCCAGGGGCCGCAGCAGGACCCCGTAGTCGCGGGCGCGGCGGCAGACCCGGGCCCCCACGGCCTCGGCGTAGGCGTAGGGCTCCCCCCGGAACTTGTCGCGCATCAGCTCCACCCCGGCCATGAATCCGACTTGGCGGACCGCGCCCACGGCCGGCAGCTCCAGCAGGCGCTCCAGGCCCCGCCCGAGGGCCCCGATCTTGGGGGCCAGGCGTTGCAGGGTGCGTTCGCGGCGGAACAGGCGCAGGCTCTCCAGGGCCACGGCGCAGGCCAGGGGATTGCCGGTGTAGGTGTGGCCGTGGAAGAAGGCCTTCTGTTCGGCGTAGGGCCTGAGGAAACCCCGGTAGATCCTTTCGGTGGCCAGGGTGGCGGCCAGGGGCAGGACCCCCCCGGTGATGCCCTTGGCCACGGCCATGAGGTCCGGCGAGACCCCCTCCTGTTCGCTGGCGAACAGGGTCCCGGTGCGCCCGAAGCCCGTGGCCACCTCGTCGCAGATGAGCAGGGCATCGTGGCGGTCGCACAGGCGCCGCAGCCCCCTGAGGAAGCCCGGGGGCGCCTTGAGCATGCCCGCGGCCCCCTGCATGAGCGGTTCCACCACCACCCCCGCGATCTCCCCGCCCCGGGTTTTGAGGAGGGCGCCGATCTCGGCCAGGGCGCGCTCCCCCTCCGCCGGCAGCCCGGCGCCATAGGGCGTGCGCACGCGCAGGGTGGGGAAGAGCAGGGGCCGGTAGAGGCGGTGGAACAGGTCGATGCCGCCCAGGCTCACCGACCCCAGGGTGTCCCCGTGGTAGGCCTCGGTGAGCGTCACGAAGCGCCGCTTGCGGGCCGCGGCGCCCCCGAGGTTTTGCCAATATTGGAAGGCGATCTTGAGGGCCACCTCGGCGGCCGTGGATCCGCTGTCCGAGTAGAAGACCTTGTTCAAACCTTTGGGCGCGGAGCGCACCAGTTCCGCGGCGAATTCCACGCTGGCGTCGTTGGCCAGCCCCAGCAGGGTGGAGTGGTCCAGGCGTTCCATCTGCGCGGCCAGGGCAGCCCCCAGGCGCGGGTGGCCGTGCCCGTGCACCGTCACCCAAAGGCTCGACACGCCGTCGAGGTAGCCCCGGCCCTCGCTGTCGTAGAGCATGGCCCCCCGCCCCCGCGTGATGACGAGGGTGTCCCGGTCGGCGAGGTAGTCGCGCATCTGGGTGAAGGGGTGCCAGACGTGGGCCTTGTCCAAGGCGGCGAGGCGGCGGGTGTTTGCGGAGGGCATGGGCGTTTCCTGGGTGTAAAGGAGGCGTGCGCTTTGGTAGTCTAAGGCCTCGATCCAAGCCTTGAGCCCGGGCGCGGCCGCGACGCGGACATCTTAAGCCGCCGTGGGTGGGAGGCAAAGGCCAAGGCGCGCGGGGACCTTCCATGCTCAAACCACGTTTCGTGTACCACACCCTCGCCGACGGCAGCCTGCGCATCCTCAATCCCGTGGTGGGCGAGGAGGTCTGGACCGTCCCGGGCCGGTCCCAGCGCCCCCACCCCAACGACGCCCGCCGCGCCCCCGAACCCCTGCCTCCGGGTCTGGACCTGGACGCGGTCTGCCACTTCTGCCCCAAACAGAGCCGCCACACCCCGGCGGAGAAGAGCCGGGTGGTGCGGGAGGGCGCCGGCTTCCGCGTGCTGGAGAAGCAGACCGCCGAGGAGGCCCTGGCTCGCCCGGCCCTCTTCCGCCGCGTGCCCAACCTGTTCGAGATCGTGACCATGGAGTTCTGGAAGCGCAACTACGGTCTCCGCCTTTCGGCACTCCAGCGCCGCTGGAAGGAGGCCTACCTGGCGACGCCGGGCGGGCGCGAGCACATTCTGGGGGTCATCGAGGAGAAGCTGAGGCACCAAGGGCGCGGCGCCGAGGAGACCGAGGCCATGTCCGAGGCCGAGAAGTTGGAGCTGGCCGACGCCTTCTTCGGGGGCAGCCACGACCTCATCGTCAGCGGGGCCCATTACCGGCCCGGGGCCACCACCGAGGCCGACCTGCAGAGCTCGGGCTCCCTCACGCCGGAGGAGCACTTCATCTTCCTCAGCTTCACCCTCAACGCCGTGGGCGAGCTGCACCGGGAGAACCCCCACATCCGCCACGTGGCCGTCTACCAGAACTGGCTGGCCCAGGCCGGGGCCAGCTTCGACCACCTCCACAAGCAGGTCCTGGGGGTGGACACCTGGGGCGCGGGCATCCAGCGCCGCCTCGAGGTTCTGAGGCGCTACCCGCCCTACTACAACCGCGTGCTGCTGGAGGAGCTCAAGGCGCGCTCCCTGGTCCTGGCCGAGAACGCCGGGGCCGTGGCCGTGGTGGAGCCCGGGCACATCTACCCCTGCCTGGCCGTCTACAGCAAGTCGGCCGCCTCGGATCCGACCGCCCTCAACCCCCGCGAGCTCCGCGATTTCAGCGACCTGCTGCGGGCCGTCCACGCGGCCTCGGGCGCGCGCGTGCCCTGCAACGAGGAGTGGTACTTCCGCCCCCGCAACGCGGACACGGCGCTGCCCTTCCACGTCCTGCTGAAGTGGAGGGTGAACGTGCCGGCCGGCTTCGAGGGGGGCAGCGAGATCCACATCAACCCGCTGTTCCCGGAACAGATGCGCGAGCGCGTGCTGCCGGCGCTCCGGGAGATCAAGGTGCGCGGGGAGCTCCCGGGCGCGGACCTGGGCCCGGATTGCCGTTGCGAGGAGGGCTGCCTGGCCTACGACCGGACGGGGGCCGCCGCGTGAACCGGGCCGCCGGCCACCGCCGCCTGGGCCTGCTCCTGGGGGCCCTCGCGCTGGGGGCCAGCCCCTGGGTCGCGGGCTGGTGCCTCCTGGCCGAGGGTCGGGCCGCGGTTCCCCGGAGCGTGCGCCTCATCGAGGTCCGGCCCGTGGACCCGCCGCCCCTGGTCGTCGACGGCCCGCACCTGCCCCGGGGATGCGTGCTGATGCTGCGGCGGGCCAAACCCGCGCCCTGGGAGGTCCTGGTGCGCCGCGACGTCTTCGGGGACCGGATGATCCGGGCGGTCCGCGCGCTGGGCCGGGGCACGCCGGCCTGGGTGTTGCGCGGCCGGGGCCGGCCCCTGGACATCGCCTGGCCCCTGTTCGGGCTGGCCCGGCGTCCCATGGAACTCCTCACCACGGCCTACGACCCCGGCCCCCAGGACAACTCCGCCGGCTGGGTCGACACGACCCGGCTGGGCTCCCGGGCGCGCTTCGGCATCGTGGCCGTGGACCCCCGGGTCATCCCCCTGGGCACGCGGCTGTACGTGGAGGGGTACGGCCCGGGCCTGGCCGCGGACGTGGGGGGCGCCATCAAGGGCCGCCGCATGGACCTGTGTTTCAATTCCAGCGACCAGGCCCGGGCCTGGGGGCGCCGGAGGTGCCGGGTGTGGATCGTGGACACGGCGCCCCGGAGCGTCCGGGACGCCCTGCGGGCGATGCTTGAACCTAGGACCCCCAAGGGTCGTATGCTATAACTTCGGGGGCCCATAGGGCCCCCGTCGCCTTCGGAAGGACGCGCATGACACGCAACGAAAGCGATACCGCCGCCGCAGGGGCGGACGCCGCGCGCTGGTCGGACTACCTTTGGGTGTGGTGTCTGTTCACCGGGTTCATCGCGCTGCTGACGTTCGTGGTCTACAACGTCTGCCAAGCCCCCGGGGACGACCAGGTCCCGGCCATCGGCCAGATCCTCAAGCTCACCCTCGGCTTCTTCGCGGCCCTGATGGTCGGGGGGTTCACGGTGGCGTTGCTCTTCGACGCAGCCTACGACTTCTTCGCCGACCGGGCCGGACGCGCGGACGGGGAGCGGCCCAAGGCGTGAGCGCGACCAGGAGCGCGCCGGGAAGGGGAATGGGCCCAGCGCTGCTGGCGGCGGCCCTTTTCCTGGCGCCCTTGGGTCTGCGCGCCCAGGACCCGGCGGCCTCCCCGGATCCCACCCCGGCCCCTTCGCCGGCGCGCCCGCTGCGCGCCTGGAGGGGCCCGGACGCCTCCGAGGGCGCGCGCATCGCGGCGTTGGAGGAGAGGCTCAAAAGCCTGGACCTCGGCCTGGAGGACCTGCGCGGGCGTTCCGTGTCCCTGGAGACCGACCTTAGGGAGCAGCAGTCCGGGGTCAGCAGCCTGGCCGGGGCCGTCGACGCGGCCGAGGCCACTTTGGACGCGCACACCCGGGCCCAGGCCCGGTTGGCGCGCCGGGAGGAGGCCCTGGCCGGGCGGGTGGGCGCCCTGGAAGGGCGCCAGAGCGCTTTGGACGAATCCCTGGCGGGCGTGGGGGTGCGCCTGTCCCGGGAACAGGCGCGCCGGCGCGGGCTCGCCCGGGACCTGGCGGCCCTGTCCGAGGAAGTCCAGTCCCTGCGCGCTGGCCTAGCCCGGCAGTCCGATCGGGTCTCGGCCACCCAGGCCTCGCTCAAGCGCCTCGACGCCCTGGACCAGCTTCTCGGGTTGGTGCAGAAGGACGTCCAGGCCAATGACGAGGAACTCGTCGGGGTCCAGCGCGAGCTCGCCAGGCTGGAACGGCCGGACCAGGAGGGCCCGGCCTGGTGGCGGGCGTTGGTCGGCTACAAATACCTGCCTGTCCTGGCCACCGGATTGTCGGTCTTGGCGCTGGGCCTCGAGGCGTCACGGCGTTGACCCGCCCCTTCCTGGCCGTGGTCCTGGCGGGCTGGGCCCTGTGCGGATGCGCCGGATTGTCCCGGACCCCGGCTGCCCCGCCGTCGCGGACCGCCTCCGCGACCGCGTCCCCCGGCCTCCCGACCGCGTCCGCGCCTTGGGCGCGGGGGGGCTGCCCCGGGATCGTCGTGCGCCCCGGCGACAGCCTTTGGCGCCTGTCCCGCCGGGCCCTGGGCGCGGGTTCCGCGTGGCCCAGCCTGGCCCGGGCGAACGGGCTGAAGCCCCCCTATGTGCTGCGGGTGGGCGAGCGCCTGAAGCTCCCCTGCGGCGCGCGGGCTCCGGGAGGGGCCCGCGCGTCCGCCGTCATCCGGAGCTGGCCGCGGGTGCCCGACCGCGCCTTCGGCCCCGGGGAGCGGCTGACCTTCGCGGTGCGTTACGCCGGCATCACGGCTGGCTACGCCACCCTGTCCGTGCTCGGCGTGGAGCGGAGGATGGGCCGCCGCGTCCTCCACATCCAGGCCACGGCCCGTTCCCAGCCCTTCTTCGACGCCTTTTTCCGGGTGCGGGACGTGTTGGATTCCTACCTGGACGCGGACTCGGCGTTCTCCTGGGGCTACGACAAGCACCTCGCCGAGGGCCGCTACCGCGCCGACGCCTCGTACGTCTACGACCAGTACCGCGGGGAGATCCTGGAACCGGCTAAGGGTACCAGCGCCCCCATGCCCCCGCGGGCCCAGGACGTGCTCTCGTGCTACTACTACTTCCGCGACCTCAGCCTCACCGTGGGTTCCACGGTCTCCATCCCCGTGACGGCCGACGACATGAAGAGCTACCGGTTGACGGTCGCCGTCCTGGGGCGCCAACGGGTGCGCGTCCTGGCGGGGACCTTCGACTGCCTGCTCGTGCGGCCGCGCCTGGCGTTCCAGGGGGTGCTGCGCCAGCGCGGCAAGGTGCTGGTCTGGGTGACCGACGACGCGCGCCACATCCCGGTGCTGATCCGCAGCAAGATCGTCATCGGCGACATCGACATCAACCTGGCCAAGATCGAGGGGGCCTATCCACCGGAAGGGAGGATTCCATGACCACGCGCAAGGCCACCCGAAAACGGGCCGCCGGGCTCGACCTGCGGTCCACGCTCAAGCCGGGGCAGGGGGCGTACCTGCGCGGGTACCTCAAGGGGGACCAGGACGCCTTCATCCGGGAGTACCTGGGCGGCTCCATCCTGGCCAAGGTGAAGGTCCTGGAGACCCTCACGCCCGGGATCGCCCGGGCCGGCGCGATGCTGGCGGGGGCCCTGCGCCGCGGGGGGACCTGGCTGATCTTCGGCAACGGGGGCTCGGCCGCGGACGCGCAGCACCTAGCCGCGGAGATGACCGGGCGGCTGTACAAGCTGGAGCGCCGGGGCCTGCCGGCGCTGGCGCTGACCACGGACAGCTCGGCGCTGACGTGCGTGGGCAACGACTACGGGTTCGATCGGGTCTTCAGCCGGCAGGTGGAGGCCCTGGGGCGCGCCGGGGACCTGGCCCTGGGCATCACGACCAGCGGGGGGAGCCCCAACGTGCTGCTGGCGCTGGAACAGGCCAAGCGCCAGGGCCTGGCGACGCTGGCCTTCAGCGGGAAGGGCGGCGGCGAGGTGGCCCGGGCGCGCTACGTGGACCTCTGCCTGACGGTGCCGTCGGACTTCACCGCGCACGTCCAGGAATGCCACATCGCCATGGGGCACCTCCTGTGCTTCCTCGCCGAGCGCGATCTGTTGGGGGCCGGGGCGTGAGCGCGGGGCTGAGGTCCTGGGTGCCGCGCCTGGCCGGACGAAAGGTTCTGGTGGTGGGCGACGTGATGGCCGACCACTACGTCTGGGGCAAGGTCGAGCGCATCTCGCCGGAGGCGCCCATTCCGGTGGTGCACGTGTACCGGGAGGAGACCAAGCCCGGCGGCGCCGCCAACGTCGCCTGCAACATCGCGGCGCTGGGGGGCCGGGTGACCCTGGTGGGGATCACCGGCCCGGACGAGACCGGGGCGCGCCTCAAGCGCCTGCTGCAGGCCAAGGGCATCGACTGCGGCGGCCTGGTGGAGGACCCCGGCAGGCCGACGATCCAGAAGACCCGGGTGATCGCCCACCAGCAGCAGGTGGTGCGGGTGGACCGGGAGCGCGTCGAGCCCCCCGACGCGCCGGTTCGGGCGCGCCTGGAGGAGACCTGCCTGGCCCTGCTCGAGGAAAGCGACGCGGTGCTCCTGAGCGACTACGGAAAGGGGGTGCTGGGCGCGGAGCTTTCCCAGGCCCTCATCCGCCGAGCCCGGGAGCGGGGCAAGGTCTCCGCCGCGGACCCCAAGCCCTCGAACATCGCCTGGTTCTCGGGGTGCTCCATCGTCACCCCCAACCAGTCCGAGGCCGGGGCGGCCAGCGGAATCGCGGTCCGCGACGACGCCTCGGCCGAGGCCGCCGCGCGCGAGCTCCTGAGGCGGCTGGGGTGCTCCTCGGTGCTGGTCACCCGGGGCGAGCATGGGATGACTTTGTTGTCCGCCGGCGGCGATCCGGTGCACATCCCCACCGTGGCCCAGCGTGTCTTCGACGTCACCGGCGCGGGCGACACCGTGATCGCCACCTTGACCCTGGCGCTGGCGGCGGGGATGCCGGAGCCCGACGCCTGCCGCCTGGCCAACGCCGCCGCCGGCATCGTGGTGGGCGAGGTCGGGGTGGCCGTGGTGGGGCCGGACCGGCTCGAACAGTCGCTGGCCTGAGCCCTTGTCCGCCGGGCGGAGGTTCTTGGCGCGCGTGCGCCGGCCCCCCTGGCGGGGCGCCCTGGCCCTCGCGCTGGCCTCGGACGCCGTCAGCTTCGGCCTGCAGGCCACCGGCCTCGGGCTGGCCGTGGTTCCGCAGGTCGCCCTGGATTTGGCCACCGCGGTCGGCCTGGCCCTGCTGATCCGGCCGCGCTGGGGGTTGCTGGCGCCCCTGGCCCTGGAGGCCTTCCCGGGGACCGCGGCCTTCCCGGCCTGGGCCGTGGCCGTCGCGGTTTGGGCCGCCCTGGAGCCGGGGGACGCGGCGGAGGAATGACCGGGGACCCCGCGGGCGCCGTTGGGGCGCCCCGGTCCGGAGGAGGGAGCATGGGAAGGGTGCTGTCCCGCGGCGAACTCGCCGCCGAATCCGCCCGGCTGCGGGCGGAAGGCAAGGTCCTGGTCTTCACCAACGGGGTCTTCGACCTGCTGCACGTGGGGCACCTGCGCTACCTGCGTTCGGCCCGGGAATTGGGCGACGCCCTCGCCGTGGGCCTCAACGCCGACGCCTGCGTCCGGCGGCTCAAGGGGGAGAAACGCCCCATCCTGCCCGAGGACGAGCGCGGCGAACTCCTGGCCGGCTTGTCCTGCGTGGACTACGTCTGCCTCTTCGGGGAGGACGATCCCCGCGAACTCATCCGCGCCGTGGTCCCGCGCGTCCTGGTCAAGGGGGGCGACTGGCCGGTGGAGCGCATCCTGGGGCGCGACACGGTCGAGGCGGCCGGGGGGCGGGTCCTGAGCCTGCCCTTCGTCGAGGGCCGCAGCACGACGGCCATCGTGGAGTCCATCGTCCGGCGCTACGGCGCGGGATTCCGGGAATAGGCGCGCTTCAGGAGGCCTCCCCATGCCCACCCCCGTCCTGGCCCTCATCCCGGCCCGTTTCGCGAGCGTCCGCTTCCCGGGCAAGCCCCTGATCGACCTCGCCGGCAAGCCCATGGTCCAGCGGGTGTGGGAGCGCGCCCGCGCCGCGCGCGGGGTGGACGCCGTCTACGTCGCCACCGACGACCGGGCCATCGCCGCGGCCGTGGCCGGGTTCGGGGGGCGGGCCTTGATGACCCCGTACTCCTGCGCCAGCGGCACGGACCGCATCGCCGCCGCCCTGCGCCGCCTCGGCGGGGTGCCCGACGACGCCGTCGTGGTGAACGTCCAGGGCGACGAGCCGCTCCTGCCCCCGGCCATGGTCGAGGGCGTGGTGGCGGTTCTGCGGGGCACCGGCGCCCCCATGGCCACCCTGGCCCGGCCCCTGGGTCCGGGGGAATACGCCGACCCCAACGCGGTCAAGGTCCTTTGGGACGCCCGGGGCCTGGCCCTCTATTTCTCGCGCAGTCCCGTGCCCTACCACCGGGGCCGGCCAGGGACTCCCCCGGCGGGACCCGGGCGGGGGCCCGGGGCCCTGCGCCTGGGCCTGCACGTGGGACTCTACGCCTACCGCTACGGCTTCCTCAGGCGCCTGGCGCGCGCGAGGCCCTGCGCCCTGGAGCGGGCCGAGGGCCTGGAGCAGCTTCGGGCCCTTGACCTCGGGGAGCGCGTGGCCGTGGGCTTCACCCGGCTCCGCAGCCGGGCCGTGGACACCCCCGCCGACGCGGCCGAGGTGCGCCGCCTGCTGGGCCCCCGGTCCTAGCCGGCGGGACGCCGGGGGCCCCGGTTGTGTTTGCCAGCCCCGGCCTCTTTGCTGTATAACGGACTCCCGAGTGCCGATGGCGCTCGGGAACCACGCCAAGCACCTGGGGCGCGCTCCCGGGTCCTTGGCGTGGTTTTATTTTTCGGCTCCCTCTCCGGACGACGGCATGCCCACCAAATTCATCTTCGTCACCGGCGGCGTGGTCTCCTCCCTGGGCAAGGGGATCGTGGCCAGCGCCCTGGGGTCCATCCTCGAGGGCCGCGGCCTCAAGGTCCAGAACATGAAGCTGGACCCCTACTTGAACGTGGATCCCGGGACCATGTCCCCCTTCCAGCACGGCGAGGTCTTCGTCACCGACGACGGCGCCGAGACGGACCTGGACCTGGGGCACTACGAGCGTTTCACCCAGGCCCGCCTGAGCCGCGCCAACAACACCACCACGGGCCAGGTCTACAGCGCCGTCATCGCCAAGGAGCGCAAGGGGGAATACCTGGGCAAGACGGTGCAGGTCGTGCCCCACGTCACCAACGAGATCAAGGAGCGCATCAAGGCGGTGGCGCGCCGGGACCTCGACGTGGCCATCGTTGAGGTGGGCGGGACCATCGGCGACATCGAGAGCCTGCCGTTCCTGGAGGCCATCCGCCAGATGCGCACCGACCTGGGACGGGAGCATTGCGCCTACGTGCACCTGACCCTGGTCCCCTACATGAAGTCGGCCGGCGAGCTCAAGACCAAGCCCACCCAGCATTCCGTGAAGGAACTCCTGGGCATCGGCATCCAGCCCGACGTGATCGTCTGCCGCACCGAGCACCCGTTCTTCCCCGACACCAAGGCCAAAATCGCGCTTTTCTGCAACGTCGACGAGAAGGCGGTCATCGAGAACCGCGACCTGGACACCATCTACGCGATGCCGCTGTGGCTGCGCGAGCAGGGACTCGACGAGCTGCTGTGCCGGCGCCTGGCCCTGCGCACGCGGCCCTCCAACCTGGCGCCCTGGGAGCGGGTGGTGCACACCGTGCGCCGTCCGGCCTCCAGCGTGGACATCGCCGTCGTGGGCAAGTACACCGAGGTGCGCGACGCTTACAAGAGCGTCAGCGAGGCGCTGACCCACGGGGGGATCGCCAACGGGGTGCACACCGAGATCCGCTGGATCGAGGCCTCCGACCTGGAGAAGGGCGGCGCCGCCGCCGCCCGGGCCCTCAACGGCATCCACGGGATCCTGGTCCCCGGGGGCTTCGGGCACCGCGGCATCGAGGGGAAGATCGAGGCCATCCGCTGGGCCCGCGAGCGGCGCAAGCCGTACTTCGGGGTGTGCCTGGGCATGCAGACCATGGCCATCGAGTTCGCCCGCCACGCCTTGGGCCTCAAGGGGGCCAACTCCACCGAGTTCGACCCCCAGACGCCCCATCCGATCATTTCGATGCTCGAGGAGCAGAAGAACGTCCGCAGCCTGGGCGGGACCATGCGCCTGGGGGCCTACCCCTGCCGGTTGGCCAAGGGCACCCGGGGTGCCGCGGCCTATGGGGAGAAGGTGATCTTCGAACGCCACCGCCATCGCTACGAGTTCAACAACGAGTACCGCGACGCCTTCGCCCGGGCGGGCATGGTCTTCAGCGGCCTTTCCCCGGACGCCAGCCTCGTGGAGATGATGGAGGTCAAGGACCACCCGTGGATGCTGGGGGTGCAGTTCCACCCCGAATTCCGGAGCAAACCCACCCAAGCCCATCCCCTGTTCAAGGCCTTCATCCGGGCGGCTATGTCCCGGGGGCGCTGATGGATCCGGCGGACGGGCCGCGTCGAAAGGGGCCGGGACAGGCCGGGCCGCCGGGCCCCGGGCTCCCGTCCAACGCCATCGGCTTGTCGCGGGCCACCCTGGAAGAGCTCAAAAAAATGGCCGATTCCCGCGGCCTTCCCGTCGAGAAGCTGGTGGCCCAGCTGATCGCGCAGTACCTGAAGGAAGGCGCTCAAGCCGGGGATGTCTGAGGTGCGAAAATCCTTTCAAACAAGGCCTTTTTTGGATATAATCGAGCGCTATTAAAAGGCCATAATCCAAGGGGAACAGTGTTTTGACCTTTGCGACGGATTTCCTTTTTCGCCGTCGGAAACCTTTCTTGATCGCGGGACCCTGTGCCCTTGAGAGCGAAGGGCTGGCGCTGGAGGTCGGTCAGGAGCTCAAGAGGCTCTGCGCCCGGCTCGGCGTCGGGTACGTGTTCAAGAGCAGTTTCGACAAGGCCAACCGCTCCTCGCTGAAGTCCTACCGCGGTCCGGGACTCGACGAGGGCCTGCGGACCCTCGGGCGGGTGCGCGCACGCTTGGGCGTCCCGGTGCTGACCGATGTGCACGAGAGCGTCCAGGCGGCCCGGGTCGCCGAGGTGGCCGACGTGCTCCAGATCCCGGCGTTCCTGTGCCGGCAGACCGACCTCTTGTTGGCCTGCGGGGCCACCGGGCTCCCGGTCCACGTCAAAAAGGGCCAGTTCGTGGCGCCCTGGAACATGGGCGAGGCCCTGGAGAAGGTGCGCAGCGCCGGTGGGCGCCCCCTGGTCGGCGAGAGGGGCACCAGCTTCGGCTACAACAACTTGGTGGTGGACTACACCGGGTTGGCGCGGCTGCGCGAATACGGGGTGCCGGTCGTCTTCGACGCCACCCATAGCGTGCAGCTTCCCGGGGGCCTGGGGCACGCCAGCGGAGGCCGCCGGGAATACGTCGAGCAGCTGGCATGCGCGGCCGCGGCGGTTGGGGTGGACGGGTACTTTTTCGAGGTCCATCCCGACCCGGACAAGGCCCTCAGCGATGGTCCCAACATGGTGGCGCTTCGGGATTTCCCCCGCGTCTTCAAGCGGGTGCTCGCCCACGACGCCTTGAGGCGCCGCCTTCCGCGGGGTTCTTCCCCTGCGTCGGCCAAGGCCCGGCGTGCCTGAGGGCGCTCCGGGGCTTGAGGTGGAGCTGTACTGCGACGGCGCCAGCCGCGGCAACCCCGGTCCGGCCGGGGCCGGGGCCCTGCTGAAGGAGAAGGCGGGGGGGCGGGTGCTGGCGCGCCTGAGCCGGGGCCTGGGACGGGCGACCAACAACGAGGCCGAATACGCGGCCCTTTTGTTGGGGCTCGAGGAGGCCCGCAGGATGGGGGCCGCGCGGATCTCGGTCCGCGCCGACAGCGAACTGGTCGTCAAGCAAATCAACGGCGAATACCGGGTCCGCCATCCGGTCATGCGCCAGCGCCACCAGGAGGCCATGCGCCTGTTGGCCACGTTCACGGCATGGGAGGCGCGGCACATCCCGCGCGAACTCAACTCCGAGGCGGATCGCCTGGCCAACTTGGCCGTGGACTCCGCCCGCAAACCATGAAGCCGCCCCGGGCCCGCAGGCCGGCTCGACTCCGTCGGCCGACCCCTTCGGGACGCCGGGCGGTCGCGCCCCGCGCCTGAGGCGCACGGGCGCCCCCCGCGGTACCGGGGGCGGTGAAAGGAAAAGATGGCATTCCTCAAACGGTGGTTCGCGCGGCCCTTCGATCCGGCGGCCTCCGCCGACAAGGCCGTGTCCTCCCTCAAGGAGGCCCTGGGCCCCGAACTGGCGGGGGTGCTCGCCTTCGGATCCTGGGCCACCGGGGAATACGTCGACGGGCGCAGCGACCTGAACCTGCTGGTGGTGACCCGGCGGCTGGATTCGGCGACGATCCGGGGACTGTCTCCGGTCCTCGCGGAGCTGGCCGGCCCCAAGTTCCGGCCCCTGTGCTTCGCCCAGGCCGAGCTCCGGCGCCACGCCGACGCCTTCCCGTTGAAGTTCCTGGACATGTCCTCCACGCGGCGCGGCCTCTACGGGGAGGACCCCTTCCAGCGCCTCGAGGTCTCCACCCCGCGCCTGGCCGAGAACGCCGAGCGCGAGGCCCTGCATCTCCTCATCCGCTTCCGCCAGAACTGGCTGATGCGCTCCTCGCCTGACGGCGCCGCCGGCTTGGCTGCCGACGCCCTGGGGGGGCTGATGCCCCTCCTGAGGGGGATGCTCCATCTGGCCAAACGCAAGCCCCCGCGCCAGAGGGTGCGAGTGATCGAGGAGGCCTGCCGCCAGTTCCATCTGGGACGGCGGGCGTTGCTTCAGGCGCACGACCTGCGCTATGGACGCAGGAACGCCGAGCGCATCGACGCGCCGGCCCTCCTGGAGCAACTGTTGGAGGAGATGGGACGCGTCGCCGAGCAGTGCGTGAAGCTGCGCGAGGAATCCGGCGTCGGCCACCCCCGCGGGGGCGAACGGGATCGGGACCGGGACCGGGATCGGGATCGCGACCGGGATCGCGACCGCGGGGACCGCGGGGACGGCGATCGCCAGCGTCCGGGAGCCGGCAACGGCGGCGGCGACCGGAACCGGCGTTTGGCCGATGTGCGCCAAATGGTGGCCGATGCCGCCCTGAAGAAGCGCTGGGAGCCCAAGGAGGCGGACCGCTTCGCCTCCGACGATATGGCCCGGGACCCGGCCTTGGGGGTCGCGGCGCGCTTCGCCTGGGACCGGGCCTGGCAGCCCGAGCGCCGCGCCCGCGGCTACGTGGCGGTCAAGCCGGCCGAGCCCGAACCGCCCGCGCCGGAGGACGAGGCTCCCGTGGCCAAGAACCTCACGGGCGAGGAGGCGGCGGCCGCGGAATGGGCCGACGAGGTCGAGGACGAACCCGAGTCCGGGGAAGCCCCCGAGCCCGAGGCGGGCGATGGGCACGACGGCGATGCGGCCGCGGGTGGGGCCGAGGGCGCGTCGGGCCCCGAGTCCTGAGCGGGCGTCCGGGGCCGGGTTAAGCTTAAGGAGGCGGGCATGGCGACGGCGAGCTCAACCTTGACGCGGTTCACCGAGGGCTCCAGGAAGGCCCTCGAGTGGGGCGTGGAGACACTCAAGACCTCGGCCGCGGCGGTTCTGGGCCTGGCCCTGGGGCTGACCGCGGCGTTCCTTCTGGCCTGGTACGGTTCCCGCGCCGGCGCCGACGCCATCCGGCACAACGTCTGGAAGCATGTCCTGGCCGTGCAGACGCGCCAAGAATCCATGGCCGACGAGGCCCTTTCGCTCGAACCGATGCTCAAGGGCTTCGGGGCCCTGCGCCACCGCGGGGTCTTCGCCGAGGTCGAACGCCAACGCAGCCTGCTGGCGGGCGATCCCACGCTCCAGGGCAAACTGGAACATGAACAGTGGCTGGAGGAGGCCCTGCTGCGCAGCGAGAAGGTCTGGGCGCAGTCCGGGAGGCACCGCGCCCTGGCCCACTACGAACCCTGGGCGGACTACGGCAGGGTCTGGGAGCTCCAGACGCGCTACTTGGCCGTGGAGGAACGCGGGCTGGCCGAATCCTGCCGGGAGTTCGACGGACTGCTGAGCACCTGGCCGCTCTCCCTTCTGTTGGCCCACCGGACTTTCGGGGGTTTCACCGGAAGCCTCCTGCGAGACTCCTGGGACGGGGTCCTGTTCGTGGTTCGGGTGGGGTTGGATTGGGTGGGCTACGACCTGCGGCGTCTGGCCGCCCTGGCCGGGCATGAGGCGCCCCCGCCGAAGCCCCATTGGGCATTCGCCCATCCCCTCCGGCGGATCCCGGCCGACGAGTTGCCCTACGTGAGCCTCCTGGCGCGGCCCGTGTTCCTGGTCGACGCCCCGCTCCCCGAGGGGGACTACCCCGAGGTGCAGTACACCCGGGAGGTTCCGGCCAACTACGCCGACGTCAACCGCGGAGAGGACCAACCGGTTCTCGAGAACCGCACGGCCCCGGCCGCCTATCGGGCGCCGGTGCCCAAGCCGCAGATGACGGTGGTCTACAGCGCGCCCGACTGAGGCGCGGACGATCTTCGACGGACCGGATGATCGCCGCCCCCTGGAACGCATCAGGGGGGGGAGGAAAGTCCGAACTCCACAGGGCCGGGTGCCAGCTAACGGCTGGGGGCCCTTCCGCGCAAGCGGGGGGCCACGGAAAGTGCCACAGAAATGACACCGCCTCCCGGGTTCCCGGGGGGTAAGGGTGAAATGGCGGGGTAAGAGCCCACCGCCCGGAACGCGAGAACCGGGGCACGGCAAACCCCACCTGGAGCAAGGCTGGCAGGGGAGAGAGAGGCCCGCTCGTCACCATCCCCGAAAAGGCCGCAGGAGCGCCGTAGGTCGCAACACGGCGCCTAGAGAAATGATCATCCCCTCCCCCTAAAAAGGGGGGGACAGAATTCGGCTTACAGGTCCGTCGAAGAAACCTTGGCCGGAGCCCATGGAATTCGAGCGCCTCTACTCCCCCGCCGCCCGTCGGCTGAAGCCCTCCATCATCCGTGCCCTGCTTTCCCTGGTGCGCGAGGGGGGGGTCATTTCCCTCGCGGGCGGGACCCCCGATTCCAACCTTTTTGATCTGGAGCTGTACTCGGAGATCGCCGCCCGGGTGGCCCGCGAAGAGGGGCGTTCCTGCCTGCAGTACGGCGAGACCCAGGGCTACCTGCCCCTGCGGGAGCAACTCTGCCGCTACCTCGAGGGCCGCGGGCTCAAGGTGGGGCCGGACCGGGTGCTGGTCACCACCGGTTCCCAGCAGGCCATCGACCTGCTCTGCCGGCTCTTCCTCGGGCCCGGGGATTCCGTGGCCATGGAGGAGCCGGGCTATCTCGGCGCCATCAACGGCTTCCGCAACCTGGGGTCCGCCATCGTGCCCTTGCCCCTCGCCGACGAGGAGGGCCTGCATCCCGCGGCGGTCGAAGCGGCCCTGGACTCCCGGCCCGGCCCGGCGCCCAAGCTCCTTTACCTTACCCCCACCTTCCAAAACCCCACCGGACGCTGCCTGGGTCCGGAACGCCGCCGCGCGCTGGCGCGCCTGGCGGCCCGCCGCGGCATGCTCCTGGTGGAGGACGACCCCTACGCCGAGATCAGTTTCGACGGCCCCCCCCCGCGTCCCATCAGCGCGGACGATCCGGAGGGCTGCTGCCTGTACCTGGGCAGCTTCAGCAAGATGTCGGTCCCGGGCCTGCGCCTGGGCTGGGCCGCCGGGCCGCCCGAGGTCATCCGGGCGATGACCTTGGCCAAGGAAAGCGCCGACATCTGCACCAGCGTGCTGAGCCAGGCCGTGGGCGCGGAGTTCCTGAGGGGCGGACATCTGGCCGCCTCGCTGCCCCGCTTGGTGTCGGCGTACCGCTCCCGGCGGGACACCCTGCATAAGGCCCTCCTCAGGAACTTGCCGCGTGGAAGCCGGCTGGGGCGCGCCGGAGGGGGGTTTTTCCTTTGGGCCGAGCTGCCCGCGGGCCTGGACACGATGGATCTCTTCCAAAGCGCGGTGGAGGCGAAGGTCGCCTACGTCCCGGGCGCCCCGTTCTACCCCATCGAGGGCTCGGGCCGCGGGGCCATGCGGCTGAGCTTCTGCGCCGTGGAGGAGGCCCGCCTTGAGGAGGGGGCCCGCCGCCTCGGGGAACTCCTCGAGCGCGCCCTCACCGCCGGCTCCCGCAACCCTTCCTCAGGTGTCCCAGCATGAAGCAGATCGTCCACCACGCCCTGGCGGGCGTCATCGCCGCCGCGGTCATGGTGCTCCTGAAACTCGTGCTCAGCCGCCAGGCGGTGCTGGTCCAGGACTACCACTACCCGGTCTTCGATCTGGTGGGCGCGTGGGGACTCACCGAGCTGTTGCGCATCCTGCTGTTCGGGGCGGGCTACGGCGTGCTCTACGGGCTTTTGCTTAAGGACCTGCTGCCCGGGGGCTACGTCCTGCGCTCCCTGGGACTGGCCTGCGTCCCGACCTTGGTGGACGCCCTGGTGCTCCCCCTGCGGTCGGGCCGGCCCGCCATCCGCGAGCCCTGGGCCCTCTTGTGGCTGTTCGTCCATTGGACCGCCTACGCCCTCGTCCTTCTGTTCTTCGCGGGTTCCGGCAAGGGCGCCAAGGGCGGATCCCGGGAGAAAGAGTGAGGAGGCCTTGAGATGAAGGGCGTCATCATGGCCGGGGGCTTCGGGACGCGCTTGCGCCCCCTGACCCTGGGCCTACCCAAGCCCATGGTCCCGGTGGCCAACCGCCCGGTGATGCAGCGCATCGTCGAGCTGCTCACCCGCCACGGGATCACCGAGCAGGTGGCGCTGCTGTACTTCCAACCGGAGCGCATCCGGGACCACTTCGGGGACGGCTCGAGCCACGGCGTGCGCATGGAGTACGTCGGGGCCGAGGGCGACCTGGGGACCGCCGGCAGCGTCAAGCTCGGCGAGGCCGAAATCGGCCGCCAGCGCTTCATGGTCATCTCCGCCGACGTGCTCACGGACTTCGACCTCGGCGCGGCCGTGGCCTTCCACGAACGCAAGGGGGCCCTGGCCACGCTCGTGCTCACGCGCGTCGACAACCCCCTCCAGTTCGGCGTCGTCATCACCGATCCCGAGGGCCGGATCACCCGGTTCCTGGAGAAGCCCAGTTGGGGCGAGGTCTTCAGCGACACGGTCAACACCGGCATCTACATCCTCGAACCCGAGGTCTTCGACCTCATCCCACCGGGCCGGGACTTCGACTTCAGCAAGGACCTCTTCCCCCTGATGCTCTCCAAGGGCCTTCCCCTGTACGGCCACATCGCCCCGGGCTATTGGAAGGACATCGGCACCCTGGGCGAGTACATGAACGTGCACCGGGACATCCTCTCGGGCAAGGTGGAGGTCGGGGTCGACGGGGTGCGCCGAGGGCGCTTGGGAACGGACCTGTGGGTCGGCGAGGGCTCCGTCGTGGACCCGACCGCCCGCCTCAGCGGATCGGTGATCATCGGCAGCGGGGTCACGGTGGGCCCCCAGGCGGAGTTGGCCAATTGCGTCCTGGGGGACGGCTGCACGGTCGGCGAGGGGGCCCGGATCCGGGGCGCGGTCCTGTGGCGCGACGTCCGGGTGGGGCAGGGCGTCGAACTCAACGAATGCACCATCGCCGACCGGAGCGTGGTGGGGGACTTCAGCGCCGTGGACGTCGGGGCCGTGGTGGCGGAGGACTGCGCCATCGGCCGGGACTGCCGGCTCAAGGCCGAGGTCAAGATGTGGCCCCACAAGCGCGTGGAGAGCGGGGCCACCCTCGCCAGCAGCCTGGTCTGGGGCGACAAGTGGTCCTCGACGCTCTTCGACGCCTACGGAATTTCGGGCGTGGCCAACATCGAGATGACCCCCGAGTTCGCCACCAAGCTGGGCGTCGCCTACGGGGCCAGCCTGCCGCTGGGTTCGACCGTGCTGGTGTCCCGCGACGCCCACAAGACCAGCCGCATGATCGACCGGGCGCTGATGTCCGGGCTGTTGGCCGCGGGGGTGAACGTTTACGACATGCGCCTGCAGCCGATCCCGGTGGCCCGCTACGTGACCAAGGCGCTCAAAGCGGCGGGCGGGCTGCACGTGCGGCGTTCGCCCCTCGAGAAGAAGATCCAGGACATCAAGTTCTTCGACGAGAACGGACTGGACCTGTCGACCAAGCGCGAAAAGGCCATCGAGAACCTGTTCTACCGCGAGGACTTCCGCCGCGCCGACAGCGACCAGGTCGGGGACATCAGCTTCCCGGCACGCGGGATCGACTACTACCTGGAGGGCTTCCTCAACGCCGCCGACCGGGACCGGGTGCGCGGCAGGGGCTTCAAGATCGTGGTCGACTACGCCTTCGGCTCCGCCACGGGCGTCTTCCCCAGCCTTCTGGGGAAGCTCGGCGCCGAGGTGGTGAGCCTGAACGCCTTCGTCGACGAGACCAAGATGACCCGCGGCGGCGCGGAGTTCGAGGCCGCCCTGCGCCAGCTCGGGACCATCGTGCCCACGCTCAACGCCGACTTCGGGGTGATGCTCGACGCGGGGGCCCAGAAGATCTTCATCTCCGACGAGAAGGGAACCGTACTCGGCGGCGACCAGGCCCTGGCGCTGATGACGATGCTCCACTGCCGGTGCGAGCCCGGCGCGAGCGTGGCCGTTCCGGTGACCGCCTCCCGGGCCGTGGAGGAGGCCGCCGCGCGCTGGAACGGCACGGTGACCCGCTGCGGCAGCACCTACCGGGCCATGATGGAGGCGGCGCTGAAGGGCGCCAGCTTCGTCGGGGAGGAGCGCGGCGGCTACATCTTCGGCCGGTTCTTCCCGGCCTTCGATTCGATGATGGCCACCGTCAAGCTCATGGAATACCTGGCCGCCGCCGGGGGCGCCCTGAGCGAGGCGCTGAAGGCCGTCCCGCGGGCCCATGTGGTCCGGACCGAGGCGCCCTGCGCCGCCGAACGGAAGGGGACCGTGATGCGCCGCCTTCTGGAGGAGGCCGAGGGGTCCGGCCGGCGGATGGAGCTCATCGACGGCGTCAAGCTGCACGGCCGGTCCGACTGGGTCCTCGTGCTCCCCGACGCCGACAAGCCCCTCTTCCACGTCGACGCCGAGGCGGACAGCCCGCGCGAGGCCCAGGCCCTCGCCGACCGCTACCGGGAGCAGATACGCCAATGGCAAGCCTGAATCGCGGAGGCCTCGTGCCCACCATCACTTTCGGCACCTCCGGCTGGCGCGCCTTCATCGCCGAGGACTTCACCTTCGCCAACGTGCGTGTGGCCGTCCAGGCCATCGCCGGCCACCTGAAGGCGGGGGGGCATGTTCGCAAGGGAGTCCTGGTCGCCTACGACCCCCGTTTCCTGGGCCCCCGCTTCGCCGAGGCCGCGGCCGAGGTCCTCGCCGCCAACGGAATCCCCAGCTACCTGACCACGCGCGACACCCCCACCCCGGTGGTGGCCTTCGAGCAGATCCGCCGCGGTCTGGGGGGGGCCATCAACTTCACGGCCAGCCACAACCCGCCCGAGTATGGGGGCCTCAAGTTCAATCCGCATTGGGGCGGGCCCGCGACCAAGGAGATCACCAAGGACATCGAGCACCGGGCGGCCGCCCTGGAGTCCGCCGGTGGGAAGGGCGTCCGGCGCGTCCCCCTGGAACGGGCCGAGGCGCAAGGCCTCATCCACCGAATCAGCCCCCTGCCCGGGTACCTGAAGCGCATCTCCTCCATGGTCGACCTCAAGGCCGTCGCCAAGGCCCGGCTCAAGGTCGTGGTGGATCCCCTGCACGGGGCCGGCCGCGGCTCGGTCGAGGAGGTGCTGGCCAAGGCCGGGGCGCGCGTGACGGCCCTGCACACCACCAGCGACCCGCTCTTCGGCGGCGGGGCCCCGGATCCCTCCGAGGGGCACATCGACGAGCTGGTGCGGGCGGTGAAGGCGTCCCAGGCCCACCTGGGCACGGCCACCGACGGGGACGCGGACCGCTTCGGAATCGTGGATTCCGATGGGACCTTCATTCCCCCCAACCTGGTCATCGCCCTGCTGGTGCACCACCTGCACCGCACCCGCCCGGGCTGGAAGGGCGCGGTGGTCCGCTCCGTGGTGAGCAGCCATTTCATCGACGCGGTGGCGCGCCTGCACGGCCGCGAGCTGGTGGAGACGCCGGTCGGATTCAAGTGGATCGGCGAGTACATGCAGTCCCACGACATCCTCATCGGCGGCGAGGAGTCGGGGGGCCTGACCGTGCACCGGCACGTGCCCGAGAAGGACGGCCCCCTGGCCTGCCTGCTCATGGCCGAACTGCGCGCGGTGGAGGGGCGGCCCTTCCGGAAGGTGCTCCAGGATCTCTACAAAAAGACCGGCCCCTTCGTGGTGGGGCGCGGCAACTTCCGGATCTCCGAGGCGCGCAAGGAGGCCCTCATCCGCGAGCTCGCCAAGGGGGCCCCGCCGAGCCTGGCGGGTTCGCGGGTCGACCGCCACATCACCCTGGACGGGCACAAGTTCGTGCTGGCCGACGGGTCGTGGATGGCGGTGCGCTTCAGCGGGACCGAGCCGGTGGTGCGCCTATACCTGGAGGCCTCGAGCGCCGCACGCTTGGAGCGCCTGCGCGCGGCCGGAGCCAAGCTGATCCAAGGCTGACGGGCGGAGGGCCCGTCTTCGGCCCCCCTGGCGGCGCCCTAATCCGCGGGCACCACCCCCAGGCCCTTGAGCCAGGCGTCGTACAAAGGCTTGACCCTGCGCAGGCCGTCCTCGCAGCGGCGCACCCAGACGTCGTCGGGGGGCCGGTAGAGCGTGACCGCGGTGTCGTACCAAACATAGGCGTTTTTCAGGTCGCTGTCGGACATCAGCAGGGCGTAGCGCTCGGGACCGATCCGGCCCGAGGCGAGTTCGGCGTCGAGGTGCGCCTTTTTTAGGGCGGGATTCCGGTACCAATCCTCGTAGCGCCTGCCCTCAAGGTAGGCGTGTCGGGCCCGCGCCATGAGGTCGTAGCGCGCCATGGTCCAGGCGCACAACGCCACCGCCAGGACCAGGCCGGCACGGAAGCAGGCCTCGGATCTCCACCAAGGGTGGGTCGTTTCGGGCGGGACCGCGATGCCTTGTGGCGGCTCGGGCACCGGCTCAGGTCCCCGCGAGGATGCCGGTTCGGTCGTCGGTTCTGGGGGGCTGGATGCGTCCATGGGTTCCCACGCGAGGGTGGACGCAGACGCGCCCGTTTCATTAGTATAGGCAAGCGGAGGGGCCGCGTCAAAAGCGGTCCTCCCAAGGATTTCGGCCGGAAGGAAGGGAAGGGCATGTTGAAGCGTCTTTGGCTCCTGGGCCTGTTTCTGGCCCTCGGACCGCGCGCGCGCGCTTCCGCGCCGCCGTTTTTCGAGACCGTGGACCTCAGCTTGGTCACCCTCAACAGGGTGGAACTGCGGCCGGCGACGTACCCGCCGGCGGGCCTGCTCCCCAGGAAGGCCAAGGGTCTCCCCCTGTCGGTGCGGCTCTACCTCAGGCCCACCCACCAATTGGACCTCTACAGCCGCGAGGTCTCTCGCGCGGCGTGGCGCATACGGCGTTCGCTGGCCCCCGCGGCGCGGGACAAGGAACGGCTGCGGGATTCCCGGGCCGTGGCCGGGGCCGTGTCCGCCTGGATGGACGCCCACCTGAAGCCCGAGGGCGGGATCGACGGTGAGTCCCATTCCTGCCTGGACTGGCGCCAAGCCTATCCCCGGGTCTCCAGGATCATCCACGACGGCCGCGCCGATGCCGATGGACGGGCCATGGTCGCCGTGACCCTTCTACGGGCGCTGAAGGTCCCGGCGCGGGTGGCCTACGCCAAGGGCGCTCTGACCGTTCAGTATTGGGTCCAGGCCCGGCCACCGCGGCCCGCGGCGCGGAGTTCCCGGCGCCGCTGGCGGGAGAGGCGCCGCAGACGCGGCCCGCTTCCGCCGGAGGGTTGGTGGGCCTGCTTGGATCCGACCCTGGGCGACGCCGATATCGACGCCTGGAGCCTGGACCCGGCCAGTTTGGCCTGCGTGCGCTGGCGCCCGGACCAGCAGCTTTCCGCCCGTCTGGTGGACTGGGGCCGCGCGGTGTTTCCCATGGATTTGAGCGGCCAGGCCCGGGCCGTCTACGATGCGGCTTTGGCCGCCGGAAGCCTGCCCGCGCCGATTTCAGCGACCTCAGCCCTGGCGGTGTCGCCTTCGGCCTCGGCAACGTCGGCAACGGATTTGTTTGGGAGTT
>DAIDJD010000215.1 GCA_027451505.1 candidate division FCPU426 bacterium | reverse complement strand
CCTGGGGCGCCGCGCCGCGGTTGAGCCCCAGAAGGGCCTCCGCGCAGGCCTCGGCCCAACGGCGCCGGGCCGGATCCAGCGCCTCCTCGATGCGGGCCGCGTCCAGGGGCCGGGGGTTGCCGAAGATGTCGGGCACGCCGGGGCCGCCCCAGGCCGAGCGTTTGAGCTCCTCGGCCGCGGCGAAATCCAGGACGAAGGCCTCGGACAGGCGCTCGGTGGCCTCGTCGCCGGCCAGGGGGACCATGGCGAAAGCCTCGGCCCGGCCGTCCCGGGTCACGGCGATGTCGCTGGTGCCGGCCCCGACGTCGATGAGGGCCAGGTTCAGGCGCCGCAGGTCGTCGGGCACCATGAACTGCACGGCCGCGATCGGCTCCAGGGTGAGGCTCTCGGCCCTCAAGCCGGCCCGCCGCAGCACCTCCAGGAGGGACTCCAGGGAGGGCCTGGGCAGGAAAGTCGCCAGGACCTCCAGCGCCGCCTCGGAACCCCGGTGCCCCTCCAATTGGGCCAGGGGCCGCCCGTCCAGTCCCCGCTCCAGGACGCTGTAGCCCACGCAATGGGCCTCCCCGGGCCGGGCCGCCGGTCCCAGGGACGCGCGGGCCTCGCGCACGGCCTGGAGCTCCATGGCCGCGACGTCGGCGCGCTCCAAGGGCCGCCCGTGGCCCACCCGCAGGCGCACCGCCGCGCGGGCCACGGCCAGTACGCCGCCGGCCACGGCCACGTGGGCGCCCTGGAGGGAGGCTCCGGAGGCCTCCTCCAGGCGGGCCTTGACCTCGGCGACGGTCGCCGCCACCCGCTCCACGGACTGGACCTGGGCGTCGCGCATGGCCCGCCCCGGATGCTCCCGGACGCACCAGTGGAGCACCCGGGCGGATCCGGGCCGGCCCTCGGCCAGGATGCCGCAGACCTTGCGGGTGCCGACGTCGAGGCAGAAACGGGGGCCGTCCATCAACTGGCCCCCGAGGCGTTCTCCACCAGGAGGTCCTCGCCCCCCCGGTCGAAGAACACGACCACGCGCCCGCGGATCCCGCAGCCGCGGGCCTCGAACCGGTTGGCCACGCACAGGAGGCCGCCCTCGCGGCGCTCCACGCCCTCGGCGGCGGTCTCCACCACCGCGGCGGAGCGGTCGAACAGCAGCGAGGGGACGCTGGGCATCAGCAGGAGGCCGCTGAAATCGCACAGGCCCGTGAGGTAGGCCGAGGCCATGATGTTCCCGACCTCCTTGAGCGTGGATTGGCCGAGCTCGTTGAGGACCCGCGTCGAACCCGCCGGCCTGCGCGTCAGGAGGTCCACCATCTCCAAGGCCGCGGCGCGGGGCAGCCACAGGAGCAGGCGCCCGCCGGCGTCCCCGACCACGTGGAAGGTCACCCCGACGGCCAGCTCGTCCGGGGCCGCCGCCAAGCCCGGGAGGGCCTCGGGCGCGACCTCCTCCACCGCGGTGACGTCGATCATCACCGTGCTCTCGATGAGCTGGCCCAACGCGGTGGCGGCGTGGGCCGCCCCGATGTTGCCCGCCTCCCTGAGGATGTCCAGCCGCACCGCGTCCACGGTTCCTTCAAAGCCCCAGGAGGGAGGGTAGGTCGAGGATGAGGCGCACCGAGCCGTCGCCCAGGACGGTGACGCCGCCGAAGCCGCGCACCGATTTCAGGGCCCGGTCCAGGGACTTGATGGCGACCTCCTGCTGGCCCAGGACCTCGTCCACGGCCAGGCCCGCGCGGGAGCCCCCGGACTCGGCCACCAGCACCGTGGCCAGAGGAGCCCGGGCGTATCCCGGGACCTCCAGGAGCTCGCCCAGGTAGCGCAGGGGCAGGACGCCCTCCCTCAGGGGCATCTCCGGGCCCTCGGGCCCCTCGGAGACCGACGGCAGGGGGCACTCCACCGCCTCCGCCACGTTGGCCACGGGCGCCATGTACTCCTCGCGCCCCACGCGCACCCTGAGGGCGCGGATGACGGCCAGGGTGATCGGCACCCGGACCCGGAAACGGGCCCCCCGGCCGGGGAAACTCTCCGCGCGCAGGCTGCCGCCCAGGGACTCGATGCGGGTCCGGGCCGCGTCCATCCCCACGCCCCTCCCGGAGACCCGGGTGACCGAGTCCGAGGTCGTGAACCCCGGCGCGAAGATCAGGGCCAGGGTTTCCTCGTCGCCCAGGGAGCGGGCCGCCGCCGCACCCAAGAGGCCCTTCTCCACCGCCACCCGCCGCACCCGCTCCATGTCGATGCCCGCGCCATCGTCCTCCACCGTGACGACCACATGGTTGGGCTCGCGCCGGGCGCCCAGGCGTATGGTCCCCACCACCGGCTTCCCCGCGGCGGACCTCCGCGCGGGCTCTTCGATGCCGTGGTCCGCGGCGTTGCGCAGCAGGTGGACCAGCGCCTCATCAAGTTCGTCGAGCACCCCGCGGTCGAGCTCGATCTCGCGCCCCTCCACCACCAGTTCCATGGGCTTGCCCATCTCCCGGCTCAGGTCCCGGATCAGGCGCGGGAAGCGGCTGAAGATCTGGTCCACCGGCACCAGCCGGGCGGCGGTGACCTCCTGCTGGAGCTCGTTGACCACGTGTTCGAGGCCCAGCAGGGCCTCCGCGGATTCGCGGTCGCCGCGTTCCTGGGCGATCTGGGAGAGACGGATGCGCGCGGTCACCAGTTCGCCCACCAGGTCCAGGATCTTGTCCAGGCGCCGCGAGCTCACCCTCAGGCTCTGGGGCGCGGACGGCGCTGGGGCGGGGGCCGGGCGCGGCTCCGGGAGCGGGTCCGGCGGCGCGTCGCCCCCCAGGACCCTGGGCCCGGGCTCCCGGACGAGCGCCTCATCCAGCGGCTCCAGGGTGAACCCGGCTCCGCCCCCGGGCGCGGAGCCGATGGGCGCCGGCGCGGACGTCCCGGTCGCCGGGGCGGGGCCCTCCGTGGGCCCCTGCGGCGACACGCGCACCGAGGCCACCTCCAGTACCTTGCCGGCGGCCCGCTCGAGTTCCGCGGGAGGGGCCCCGGTCCCGACCCAAATATCGAAATCGTCGGGGAATTCCCCGGCCTCCAAGGCGGAC